>NZ_JBBYHR010000003.1:0-531836 GCF_038289855.1 Flavobacterium arundinis | reverse complement strand
TTCTTAACGTTTACTTAACTTGTTGACGCTTCGCTTTTTGAAGATGAAAGTTTTTTTGAAGTTTTTTGGAGGCCGCTTATATAAGGAAGCTATTACACGAAGATTCGCAAAGAAGACGCAAAGGTGCACAAAGACTTTTTCTATCGCTATATAAGTATAGCCAACCAAGGCCACAGAGGTTTTTGCGCCTGCGGCAAAGGTAGGAAAGACCTCACCCACGGCCCTTCTCCAAAGGAGAGGGAGTGAGAACGGTGTTCATCATATATATAAGGATGACGCAAATGGAGTCTGAATAGTCCTCTCCCCCGGCCCCTCTCCCAAGGAGAGGGGAGCGAGACGTGCTTACTCAGCCGGTATTTGCATAACCATATTGTATTGGGATACACCTAACAAACATTACAAATATTCGGATAGATGGCTACTAGCCCTGACCGAGACGGTATCCCCGTAGCGCAGCGAAGGGATAAAGGCGAGGGCAGGAAAAGGGATGGCTGATAATACCCATAACTTTCGCTCCTTATATATAGCGTAGTGCTGAATCAAAAAATTGGCCGCAGAATACAGCCTGTTATAAAAATCCCTACTTTAGTAACCTAAAACAACTATTATGAATGATGCTCATTTTCACCTTACGGTAAACCATTTGCCTATTATTATTCCAGGGATCGCGCTGCTAGTATTGATAGGCGGCTTTATATTTAAGTCGGAAATCGTTAAGCGCACCGCTTACTTCCTTTTTATTATTGGTGCATTGAGCACGTTTGTCGCTTTCTCCAGTGGTGAGGGCGCGGAACAGGTTATGGAAAAACTGGGCTCTGACCATCACCTGATCCATGAGCACGAAGAGGCTGCCGAAACCTTTGCCTTATTTTCACATGCATTAGGTATTCTGTCGTTGTTGGGATTGTGGGCCAACTGGAAACGTAAAAAATTCTCGAATGGCATTGCTATAGTTGTTATACTAGTTGCTGCAGCTGCACTTTACTTTGGGAGGGTTACCGGAACTACAGGCGGCGAGATAAGGCATACCGAAATCAGGAACGATAATGGCAGCACGCCTTCTGCTACTGAAGCAGAGAACGACGACCATTAATACTGCAAGTCGAATTTGTAACACAACAATTTTATCCTGCCGGCGTTAGGGTAGCTGCAAATGTTGCACGTATATATAAGGTATGAAAAGAATGCTACCCATCCTGCTGCTGATAAGCTCCGGGGCTACGCACGCGCAAACCCTGATACAGGGCTTTTCGCAGTGTACCTATTTAGAAAGCCCGGTCTATATCGTCAACGATAACAGCATTATTTATCAAGACTGCAAAACGCGGAAGATAGTGACCGCTGACATAGCTACGTTTCGCCAACCCAAATACAATGAGATCGGGGTGGCAATGGACAAGAACGGCATTTATTTCCAGGGGATGCTGATGGCTATTGATACTACAGGATTTCAGGTCGTGGGCCGCAACAATAATTACGGCGGTTATACATGGCTTTGGAAGAACAAGGATAAAACCTATTGTAACCTTGAGGAAATAACCGGTGTGGATGTCGCGACCTTTTCGGCTATAGAATGCATGAACGGGCAATACTTTAAAGACAAGAATTCTATTTATTATTTCGATACAAAAGTCACCAAGATCGAGGGTTCGGATGGCGCTACTGTGAACAAGACCTGTTCCAACTGGGTGTATGATAAGAACTATGTGTACCTTGAAGGCAAGCCCCTGATGTATAAAGGCCAAAAAGTAAAACCCATAAACGATGGGCTGGCAAAAACATCGACAGCGGTAATCAATAAGCAACTGCAGCCTATTCCCGGCATGGATCCCGCTACGCTAAAAGGTTTGTCGCGGTCCTATTCAATGGATAAGAATTTTGTATATTGGCAAAACGAGAAGTCGCCTATAAAGCCGGCCAACTTCAAAAATATAAAGGTGTGGGACCAGGTGAACCGGGCTTATGTGTCTGACGGTATCCATGTATATGCGGGCGCCAGGCAACTGGAAAAGGATTTTGATGCTAAAACGTTTGGGATGCTCCCCCACTCCGATTTCTGTTATGACAAAAAAGGTGTTTATGAGCGCGAGTGGGTAGAAGCCAGGCAAATCGTAATCAATGTGAAGTTCCCGTTCAGCTATACCACGCCCGTGAGCAAGGCCAATATGTTCATTACGGACAACAGCCGCTACATTGTATACAACAACCAGGCGTACGATCCATGGGATAAGAAACTGTATAAAAACCTTACTTCGGAACAGATATCTTTATTGAAGCAGGGCAAACTGGAACTGAACGACGCGCATGGACACAACTCGCCTATAACAAGGATCAACCAGGTTTTTTATATACAGGACAACATCATCACGTGGCGCAATGCCGGGCAAATACAGCAATTTAAGGAGATCGATGTTGCCACTTTTGCCATGCTGAGCTATACTATTGTTAAAGATAAAAACCATGTTTACAACATTTACCCAAAATTCATGATACTCCCTGCAGATGCCGCCACCGCAACTGCAATACAAGACGGTTTTATAAAAGACAAGGATAACGTGTACTATAATGAAAAGCCGCTATTGGGGAGCAAAAATGTGGAGTTGCTGGCAGTTTTTTCCGGTTACCGTATGGGCTGCGGCCAGGATACCAGGTCTGGCAGCGATTATTACTTTTTCAGGAATTCCGAAGGGTACTACCTTATAGAGACTACTTCCCCTGAATTCACCGTGAAATTCCTGGGCAAAGACTTTAAGGAGTCATGGGACCCGAAGCTGGCGGGGTTCGTTTTGGAGTAATTTGGTTGTCGGTTGCCAGTTGATGGTTGTTGGATTAGCATCTGTTCATAGCAGGATATCGCCTTTATCTGCCTTCGCAGGCTACGGCAGGATACCGGCAATCAGATATTTTTAAAAAATATTATATTTAGGTATATATTTTTTAAACCGTATTTGCACTCCCAAACAATCTAATTTTACTCAACACGCTGTATTTCAAAGAACTGACATTCTCGACATTTGTACTATTCGGACATTTGGCTTTTTATTAACACTAAATACATGCAGTACGCACCCTTTTTTTGTTCGTTATACCTACATAACGCTACCAAAACACACAATAAAAGGAAACAGACCGTACAAAAACCTTCCCTAATGCCCAAACCTCACCCGTGCCGGTGTGCTGCCGGCATTTATGGGAACTGTTTTGGGTAGGAGTGGAATTTCCTCCCTGGAACAAGGAGGCATATTAATAATGGAGAACAGCTTCTTTTGTAGCGGAATGGCTCAGGCTTTTTTGGAGTGGCCTTTCCCACTTTCGCCTTTATCTGCCTCCGCAGGCTACGGCAGGATACCGGCTCTATCGGGGCTATGGGGAAGGGTTTGGTTTTGTTTGGGTTGGGCGCTAACTTACCGGCACGGATGGCAAACCTGCGCTAGTGGGTTTATTGTTGTCAAAACCTTTATAATAGTTGAACCTGTTTGTTTAATAATATTGTTTTTAGTTCTATTATTAATTGCGCAGCTCTATGCTTGTCAAATTCTTCGATATTTTTCCAATCCAATAATAAATCTTGTTTTATATAATTTTTAAGTTTATAGTCTGAAACTTTGTCCATGGTCTTTAAATCTTCAGATATCCAAACCTCTGGGTCTTTTGCTCTTTTGCTATTATTTTCGTCTCCTTGCAAAAGTTGAAGGTTGTACAAATAATTTGCTTTCCATAAATAATTTTGATCTAGTGACTCATTTTTGGTACTGAACTTTGATCTTGGGTAAATATGATCGATGTGGAAAGTAGAATTTTTGTAATCTAAATGAGGATACAAAATTTGTAAGATAGGTAAAATAGCAGGTGATCCATATTGTAAATCAACCATTCTTTCTATATCATCCTCTGATAGTGCCAAAGGGTGAAGTTGATTATTTGCTAATTCCAGATTAACAAGTTTAAATGTATTGTTATTCCTAATTGCTTTAGCAACGATTTCAAGTTTATTGTCTAATGAAGTTGTGAAATAGCTTTTTATTTGTGCTAATCTTACAAATTTCAGCATTTCGATTTTGTCATCTTCAGATACATTATTGTATTTAAAAAGGTAGAACGCAAGTGACGAGATAATATATGCAGAAGTAAGTTTGTTACGATACCCAAATTCTTTCAACAAGTTAATTGCCGCATAAATTTGATTAGTTATCCTTTCCCAATTGTCCTCAATTTTATGAATATTTGTTTTACTAAAATTTTTTAATGCAAAAATATGTTGACTTTCAGTCAACATTAAACAAGTTTTCAAAACTTGATCTCTTCCCATCCCACCAAATCCTTGTTCCCACAATGAATCGACAAGTTTGTTCATTAAGTCCCTAATATCTGACGAAAAGTTTGCCGTCAAAATTGACATTAATAAGTCTGAATACGATAATTGGGTTCCCCCGCTATTAACACGAATGAAAATTTTAAGAACTTTGTCTAAACTTTTTTCAGTTTCTTCAAAATATGAAATCTGTTTTTGAATACAAAAAACTTCTTTTAATTTTTCTAAATTTTCAGCTTCTATATCGGATAGATTATTGTCTCTAACGTATGAAATAACACTACTCATTTCTAAAATATCCCCAACTTTAAACCAAAATTTATCTTCTGTGTTAGTTCTCTCGTCTGTTCTTAGAAATTGAAAATCAAAATTATCCTCGGGATTATCGAATTCAGGTTTATGTTTAAGGTTCAAAAACAATTTCTTTTCTTCATAAGCATTTGGATTATCAACCCATCCTTTTTTTCGTCTTAGCGTTCTGCTTCCTTTAAGGCCTACATACAGTGACGTAAGTCTTTGTTGTCCGTCAAGAACAATATGAAGATCGTTTGAATTTACTTGCTCAATGTTTATTTTCACATTATGAACTTCTCTTTCATCATACTTTTCGAGAAACTTATACAGTTGAAAATTTAGTTTGTCTGTAACTTCTCTATTTTCTTTGTTAGTTTCAATATCTGACTTTTTCAGTTTCCAAAATAAAAATGAACTAATAGGATAACCTCTTAATACAGAATCAAAAAGCTGCTCAATTTTTCTTTCATCTGCCTTTTTTAACCAAACGTATTCACGTTGAATGTCAGGCAGAAAATAGCTTTGATTGATTTCTTCGATGACGTCTTTGATTGATAAATCTTTAAATTGTCCCATATTCTATAAATTGATTTTATGCCCACTTCAGTTTGATTAGGTAGTTAAATGTAATTTAACTATTAATGATCACAAATTTAGATAAAAACTAAGTAATAGACATAGGTTAGATAGAACATATGAAATGTATTATTTAATATCCAAACCCAAAATTTTGTGAATTAACATCCGATTAATACAATAAAAACATTAAATTACGCATCTTTACAGAAATTGCTAATTTAAGAATGACCATGCCGAAGAACATCACCAAATACAGAAAAAAAACGTTAGTTTACGCACAATTAGAAAATGATACTGACTACCGCTATGGCACAACAGGCTACGGGCGTATTGTTTGGGGCGTTATCATCACCTTATCTATTATCGTGATTTGCATATCTGTCGCTTCGGCGGGTGGTACACACGCCTGGTAAGTCCAGCCCCCTAACCCCAAAGGGGGAGTAGCTTCACTCAAAGCCCCCTAGCCCCCAAAGGGGAAACTGCCGCACTTGTCCCCGTTTCGGAAGCACGCCTGAGTGTAGCTGTCATTGCGAGGCACGAAGCAATCTTTCCTCTGGCAGCATGAGTTTAACACACTACTTTCCAATTGTGCCGAAGTAAAGATTGCCACGCTCCGTGCCCCCTAACCCCCAAAAGGGAAATAGCTTCACTCCTACCGGAAGTGTAACCGTCAACTTTGGACTAAGCCCTCCCAATACAAAACCAACTTTCCGTTTAGCCCCGACCGCCGCGGTATCCTGCCGCAGCCTGCGGAGGCAGATAAAGCGAAGGGCGGGAATGACGATTGCAAAAATGCCAAAACCATTCGCTCCTGATTATTCAACAGCCATAATCATAAGGCATAATTTTAGAGATTTCTCAACGCCGCAAGCTTTGTTCGAAATGACACGGACACACGTTAAAATAACCTTTCGAAAGCAAAAAAATATACCTTGTTTGTGTAGTGTTATTCTGCTATCTTTGCACACTATAATTTTTTAAAACAATGATAAATATTACATTGCCGGATGGTTCGGTGAAGAAGTTCGACGCGGGGGTTACTCCCATGGACGTTGCCATGAGCATTAGTGAAGGATTAGCAAGGAACGTGATTTCTGCTTCCTTTGATGGTACAACCGTTGAAACGAAAACACCGCTGACGACCGACGGCTCCCTAATATTATATACCTGGAACGACAAGGACGGCAAAAAAGCTTTCTGGCACTCGTCTTCGCACGTTTTGGCGCAGGCCCTGCAGGAAATGTACCCGGGCATCAAGCTCACCATAGGCCCTGCCATCGAAAACGGCTTTTACTATGATGTTGATTTCGGCGACCATGTAGTTACCGACAAAGACTTCAAAGCTATCGAAGACCGCTTCCTTGCCATCGCCCGCGAAAAATATGAGTTCACGATGCGTGAAGCCTCTAAGGCTGATGCGCTTGATTTCTATAAAAAGGAGAATAATGAGTATAAGGTAGAGCTTATCGAGAACCTTGAGGACGGTACGATAACCTTTTGTGACCATGCTACCTTTACCGACCTTTGCCGCGGCGGGCACATCCCGAACACCGGCATCATAAAGGCGATGAAGATCATGAGCGTAGCCGGTGCGTACTGGCGCGGTGACGAGAAAAACAAGCAGCTGACAAGGGTGTACGGCATCTCTTTCCCGAAACAGAAAGACCTTACCGAATACCTTGAATTGCTTGAAGAAGCCAAACGTCGCGACCACAGGAAACTGGGTAAAGAACTTGACCTTTTTGCTTTCAGCAGCAAGGTTGGGCAGGGCTTGCCTTTGTGGCTTCCGAAAGGCGCCGCACTACGCGACCGCCTGGAGCAGTTCCTGAAAAAAGCACAGAAAAAAGCAGGTTATGAGCAGGTGGTAACGCCGCACATTGGCAGCAAGGAACTGTATGTAACGTCCGGCCACTATGCCAAATACGGCGCCGATAGCTTCCAGCCTATCCGCACCCCGAACGAGGGCGAGGAATTTATGCTGAAGCCGATGAACTGCCCGCACCACTGCGAGATATACAATACAAAACCATGGTCATACAAAGACCTTCCGAAGCGTTATGCTGAATTCGGTACCGTATACCGTTACGAGCAGAGTGGCGAACTTCACGGCCTGACACGCGTTCGCGGGTTTACTCAGGACGATGCGCACATCTTCTGTACGCCGGACCAATTGGATGCCGAGTTCAAGAACGTGATCGACCTGGTGCTTTATGTATTCAGCTCGCTTGGTTTTGAGAATTTCAGCGCACAGATATCGCTTCGTGACCAGGAGAACCGCGAGAAATACATCGGGTCTGATGAGAACTGGGAGAAGGCTGAGAATGCCATCATCAATGCTGCCCGCGACAAAGGCCTTAACACTGTGGTAGAATATGGTGAAGCTGCCTTCTATGGCCCTAAGCTTGACTTCATGGTAAAGGATGCGCTTGGCCGCCAATGGCAGTTGGGAACCATCCAGGTAGATTATAACCTTCCGGAGCGTTTTGACCTGACCTACAAGGGTTCCGACAACGAACTGCACCGCCCTGTAATGATCCACCGTGCGCCATTTGGTTCCATGGAAAGATTTATCGCGATTTTGCTCGAAAATACCGCCGGCAATTTCCCGCTTTGGCTAATGCCTGAGCAGGCTATCATACTGTCTCTTAGTGAGAAATATGAAAATTATGCTAAAAAAGTTTTAGAATTGCTGGAAAATCACGAAATTCGCGCCCTCATCGACAACCGAAATGAAACTATCGGACGAAAAATCCGTGAAGCAGAGGTACAGAAAGTGCCGTTTATGCTGATCGTTGGCGAGGAAGAGGAGAAAAACGGGACTATTTCCGTACGTCGCCACGGCGATGCCGGCAAGTCGAACCAAAGCATGACGATTGAACAATTTGCCGCAGAAGTGCAGGCAGAAATAGATAAAACACTAAAAACATTCTAAGTTTAACTTAAATTTTTAAAGCCATAGCAATTAGAAACAACAGGGGCTATCAGCCCCGCGTAGAAAAAAAAGATGCACACAGGACCAATGCCGCTATCCGTGTACCGGAAGTAAGGCTTGTTGGGGAAAACGTGGAGCCGGGAGTTTACAAAACTTCGCAAGCACTACAGATGGCAGACCAGTTCGAGCTCGACCTTGTTGAGATCTCGCCTAATGCCGAACCGCCCGTATGCAAGATTATGGATTACAAGAAGTTTGTTTACGAGCAGAAGAAGCGCGACAAAATGCTAAAGGCAAAGTCGACGCAGATTGTTGTAAAGGAAATACGCTTCGGCCCGCAGACAGACGAGCACGATTATGACTTCAAGAGGAAGAATGCCGAGAAGTTCCTGAAAGAAGGTTCTAAGCTGAAAGCATTCGTATTCTTCAAAGGCCGCTCGATCATTTATAAAGAACAGGGACAGATACTTTTGCTAAAGCTGGCCACTGATCTTGAAGAATGGGGAAAAGTAGAGGCTATGCCTGTGCTTGAAGGAAAGAGGATGATCATGTTCATCGCTCCGAAGAAGAAGAAGTAAAGCCCCCCAACCCCCGAAGGGGGAGTGAGAACGGCAATAAAATAGTAAGTAAGAATAAATTAAATAAAGGAAGAAAATGCCTAAAATGAAAACCAAATCCAGCGCCAAAAAACGATTCAAAGTTACAGGCTCCGGAAAGATCAAAAGAAAGCACGCTTACAAGAGTCACATCCTGACAAAAAAATCTAAGAAGCGCAAGCTAGCCCTTACTCACTCTACATTGGTTCACCCAACAGATGAGAAGAGCGTTAAACAGCAATTAAGGCTTATCTAATAAGCCGCTGTCGGTTAACACAATTAATAACCCTGGAGTATGGCCATTAAGTTTCCGGTAACACGGGACGCCTGCTACAAAAACAATTTAAAATTATGCCAAGATCAGTAAATTCAGTAGCTTCAAGAGCCCGAAGAAAAAAGGTAATGAAGCAGGCCAAAGGTTTCTTTGGCCGTCGTAAAAACGTTTGGACAGTAGCCAAAAACGCGGTAGAAAAAGCAATGGTTTATGCTTACCGTGACAGAAAACAAAAAAAGAGGAACTTCCGCGCTTTGTGGATCATGCGTATCAACGCTGGTGCAAGGCTACACGGAATGAGCTACTCTCAATTCATGGGCCAGGTGAAAAAAGCAAATATCGAATTGAACCGTAAAGTTCTTGCCGACCTTGCCATGAACCACCCTGAAGCGTTTACTGCCATAGTAAACCAGGTTAAATAAAAAACGTTTTATAAACAATATATTTATCTTACTTACTTCAAAGAACCCGTTCAGCAATGAGCGGTTTTTTTGTTTTGATACGATTGTCATTCTGAGCGAAGCAAAGCGAAGTCGAAGAATCTCTTACTCCAAGTTAACTGAAAACTGTAACTGCGATTATAAACTGATTTGGGCGTGTCCCCTTCCCTTCCAAAGGCCAACGCTCGGGCCGGGCCATCCGCTGTATCCCCGCCGAAAAAGGCGGGGGATGCCGCTCCTGTCCCTCACGCGAACGGACATAACAATATGTAGTGGTTCCGAGGTGGTAGAGATAACACACCCCTAACCCCTCTCAAGAGGGGAACACTCATACGCGCTTACTCAAACCCAAAAACCACATCTCATTATCGGCATGAGCGTAGCTCTTCCCCTTTTGAGAGGGTTAGGAGTGTGTACCCTGTAAATTTTTAAACACATTTCTCTACCTTTACGTAAACCATTAAAATACAAGCTTATGAAAACCGACCGCTACACAAAGATCATCCTAACCATCATTGCTGCCTGTATGGTCATCAATGTCATTGAGAAAATAGACCTTCTGCCACTGGCATATGCCAGTGAGCCCGCAACGAAGCCTTCAGCGGATTTTGTAGAAAAACCTGGCTATGGATTAGTTCCTTTAAATAAAGACGGCAGCATCAATGTGAAAATGACCACCCCTACAGATGTGAATCTCATTGGCATTAAAACCTACGATGAACTGAATGTCAATGTAAATCTGGCTAAGATCGGAGGTTATTCAACATATGGGGAAATCCCGGTAAAAGTGAAAGAGTAATGTTTTGGAATAAGAAATTAAAACTGCCGGTAACCGAAGAAGATAAGGAGTGGGTAGAAGAAGGATTATTAATGCTAAGCAATGAATTTGGTACAGAACATTTTAAAAGCCTGTATACCATTCTCCCTAACAAGGAATTCTATGATAATGATTTCTCGGGATCTGAAACTGACGCTGCGTTCATCCTTAACCAGACAAAGATCTATATGGATATTGTGGACGACAGATTTCAACTTGAATTCTTTTCTGATGAACCTGTAAATATGGCTGACGGGACATTGCTTTCCTCACCTGCCGATATCCATGGAAAATGGAACACGGCGGCAGGACTTTATGAAGAGACTGAAGATAGCACCAGGATACACATTGAGCGCTCACAGCTAAAGGATCCTGAGGCACTTGTGGCTACTATGTCGCACGAATTGGCACACCATATTCTCTTAGGCGAAGGACGTACCGATGTGAACGACGAATACCTTACCGATCTTGTAGCTATCGTGTATGGATTCGGGATATTTTTAGGAAATAATCATTTTACCTTTACAAAATATTCAGACGTAAAAAGCAATGGATGGAGCATATCAAGAACGGGCTACCTGCCCGAGCAGGTTATAGCCTATGCCATGGCCTGGCTGTGTATTTATCGTGATGAGGAAGCGGTATGGAAAAATTTGCTCAACTCCACGATGCTGAAATATTTTGAACAAAGCATGGAATTTATAAAGAGATATCCTGAGAAAATACGGTTTGAATAATCTATCATCAAGGCTCTGACTTTCCCGCAGAGTAGTTTAAGATTGCTGTAACACATTTTAAACTAAAGAAGCCATCGCGAGATAAATGTAACTTATGATAGTAAGAGCCAAAAGAATATAGTAACTAAATGCCAAGTACTTAAAGCGAAGAATACTTCCTTTCAGCCTCGAAGAAACAGCCGGGCTTGCCAATGCGATATTCATCTCTTTTATATCAGGCCAGCGTTTGTTAAAAATGCTGTGGCTCCTGTAGATGCGCCCATAGCCTATGTACATATAAGCAGTAATGGGTATAAATAGTATAATGAGGTTAAATACCATTATATAAACAAAGTTTAGCCAAACACCTCAATATCCTCCCCGTCATAACTCGCGAAAACCATACTTGGGTGCGAATCCTGATGGTACATATTCCCTTTGTTATCTATCGCGATAGCTCCTGCAAAGCCATCGTAAGGCTTTAGCTCTTCGAACGTTTTGGCGAATGCCTCATTGATTGGCATGCCATCGGTAACGCGGGTTACTATTTTTGCGGAGGTAGCATTGCTCACAATGTCCTCGCCTACGCCCGTACAGCTCACACCACAGAAAGCATTGGCATAATTCCCTGCCACGGTAGCCGAATCGGATATGCGTCCCGGAATTTCAAAGCCCTTGCCGCCTGTAGAGGTCGCAACAGCTATTTTTCCATCTTTGTCCAAAGCCACACATCCCACGGTGCCCAGCCCTTTAGTTCCCAGTTTGGCTTCATATTCAGCACGGCGTTGTGGGATCTCAGTCGAAAAAACCTCAAAGCCATTATGACGGGCAAAGTCGGTCGCCCCACTCCCACCCAGCACGCGGTCGTCAGAAGGCATAAGTTTCAAAGCCACCTGTATAGGATTTTTCACATCTTCAATATTGATAACCCCGCTCATTTTTTGGGTCGTGCCATCCATAATGGCGGCGCTCATGCGTATTTTCCCATCGCTTTGTATCTGTGAACCGATACCTGCATTGAACAGCTCATTGTCTTCCAGCAGCGAAACGGCATATACCACTGTTTCGAGTGCCGTATGATCTTTAAGATAGCTATACGACTCTTTCACAATCGCCTTCATGGCTTCCTGCTTGGCAAGCTTGGTCTGTGGGTCGGTATGCGATTCACTGAAAAAACCGCCATGGATGATAACTTTCATAAGAATAATGATATTACATTGCTATGCAGGCTTTCCCATTTAAGTACCCTTCCCTTTGGACAGGGACAGGTCCAGATGGTTTTATTCTGCCGAAGTGATAAGTGGTGAAAAATATTGTGAGTTGTGTATTTCAAGCGCGTGCGTATTCAGGTCGTAAATATCATACATGCTCATTACATGCACCGTAAGGCCATTAATGGATATCGGCCTGCCCAGCTCTACCTGAGTGAGGTTGGTATCCTTTATATTTCGGCCGTCCACCAGGATTACAAGCCCGGAGCCTATCGCTTCCATCTTGCCGTCGCCGGTAATCAACAGGCCGGTATCTTCTCCAAGGCCAATTCCCAGGACACGGGGGTTGCCTACTACAGCCTGGAATAGTCTTCCGATACGGCCGCGGTGCACAAAGTGCGTATCTATAATTACATTCTGTATCAGGCTCAGGCCGCTCGTAATCTTTACTTCGCCCTTCAGCAAAGCCTCATGGCTGCTTCCCTGGTAGATCATATTATTAGATGCCGCAGCAGCACCTGCAGAAGTACCTGCATAGATAAACTCCTCATTCTGGAATTTGTCGAGTATGATATCGTGCAGCTTTGTACCGCCAAGTATCGATGTCAGCCTTAGCTGGTCACCGCCGGTAAACATCACCACATCGGCAGCCTGTATGCGTGCCAGTACTTCAGGATCAGAACACTGTTCCCGCTTTTCGATATGCATAAGGCCTACATTTTTGGCCTTAAGGTATTCGAAAGCCTTTACATATTCCGGCCCAACCTCACGCGGCACTACTGATGCCGTGGTTATTACCTCTATCCTTGATTCCTCGTTATGTTTTGATTCGCGTATGATTCGGCGCATGATGCCGGTCTCAAAAAAATTGAGGTTGTTGGCAACATTAGCGTCAAAAGTAGCTTCTGTAAAGCTGCCTTTATCAACAGCTCCACCTATGATTATAAGTTTTCCAAGTACATTCATGCGCCAAAAATAATTAAAAATAAAATAACATTTTCCTTTATGTTAAAGTTACCTTAAAAGAAATTTATAAAAAAAATCCATAAATCGTGTATTTTAAATATTTTTTTAATTAATTTTCTGACGATGAATTGCCGACCTGTCCCAATCATTAAGAATAACCAAAAAAACACCTATAAACACCTCTAACTTACCCTTTACCGTTTATGAAGATAATGAAAATACAGGCGCTGCGCGGGCCTAACATTTGGAGCGTTTACAGGAAAAAGCTCATCCAGATGCGCCTTGACCTTGAAGAGACCGAACAAACACCTACCAATCTGATACCGGGCTTCCGCGAGCGTATCGAAGCCCTTCTTCCATCCCTGGTAACGCACCGTTGCTCTGAAGGAGTGAGAGGCGGCTTTTTTATGCGTATTGAACGCGGCACCTGGATGGGCCATGTTATAGAACATATTGCCCTTGAGATACAGACACTTGCCGGTATGGAAACCGGTTATGGGCGAACGCGCGAAACCAAAACGCCCGGCATTTACAATGTAGTTTTTAGTTACCTTGAAGAAAATGTCGGTATTTATGCTGCCGAGGCCTCGGTACGCATTGCCGAAGCGCTGATTGCCGGAACTGAATATGATATTGATATCGATATACAAGAGATGCGCAAGATACGTGAACGCGACAGGCTTGGGCCAAGTACCGGCAGCATCGTAGAAGAAGCTGTAGCACGCGACATCCCCTGGATACGGCTGGGGAGCAACTCCCTGGTTCAGCTTGGTTACGGCATCAACCAAATGCGTTTCCAGGCAACGATAACTAATAAGACAAGCCATATCGCCGTTGATATTGCCTGCAATAAAGAGGCTACAAAGCGCATGCTCGAGGCTGCTTCAATCCCCGTTGCAGGTGGCGGCATCTGTACCGAAGAGGAGGAACTGGAAGGTATCATTGAAAAAATAGGCTACCCAATAGTGCTGAAACCGCTTGACGGCAACCACGGTAAAGGCGCCTCTATCAATGTAACAAACCTCGAAGATGCCAAAGCAGGTCTTGTATTTGCACAAAAATACGGACGGCGGGTTATTGTGGAGAAATTTATTACCGGTTTCGATTTTCGCGTATTGGTTATAGACAATAAAGTGGTTGCTGCTGCACAGCGTGTCCCCGCCCATGTGAAAGGCAACGCCAAAAACACGATACAGGAACTCATTGACATAGAAAATACCGACCCGCGCAGGGGCTATGGCCATGAAAACGTGCTTACCGAAATAACCATCGACAGGGATACAACCGACCTGCTTGAAAAAATGGGCTATACGCTGGAAACCGTTCCGCATCAGGATGAAATAGTATATCTCAAATCGACCGCAAACCTGAGTACGGGCGGGACATCTGTAGATGTTACCGACCTCATGCATCCTGAAAACATTTTCCTTTCGGAACGTATTTCGAGGGTTATAGGACTGGACGTTTGCGGCATTGATATTATGGCTGAGAACCTTACGCAGCCGCTTAAAGAAAATGGCGGTGTAATTCTTGAAGTTAATGCTGCACCGGGGTTCCGGATGCACCTGGCACCTTCAGAAGGGCTTCCGCGCAATGTAGCCTCGCCGGTTATCGACATGCTGTACCCGCCTGGCAAGCCAAGCCGCATCCCTATTTTTGCGGTTACGGGCACCAACGGCAAGACCACCACTACCCGACTACTGGCCCATATTGTAAAAAACAATGGCTTTAAAGTAGGCTTTACCACATCCGACGGTATCTATGTGCAAAACCATATGCTCGAAAAAGGCGATACCACAGGGCCTTTCAGCGCCGAATATATTTTAAAAGACCCTACTGTAGAATTTGCAGTGCTGGAAACGGCACGGGGCGGCATCCTGCGTTCAGGGCTTGGTTATAGCCGTTGTGATATTGGCATAATTACGAATATACAGGAAGACCACCTTGGACTTAATGACATCCATACACTGGACGACCTGTCCCGGGTGAAGCGCGTGGTAGTGCGCAGTGTGAAAAAAGACGGCTGGGCCATCCTGAATGGTGATGATGCCGAATGTATAAAAATAGGAAAAGAGCTGGATTGCAACGTAGCCTATTTCAGCATGGATGAAAACAGTGCTTTTATAAAAGAGCTGGCGAGAGAAGGAAGAACGACTGCCGTATACGAAGATGGCTTTATTACAATAAAGAAAGGCGAATGGAAGATACGCATCGAAAAGGCCTCGCACGTCCCGCTAACGTTAGGCGGCAAAGCGAAGTTTATGATAGCTAATGTGCTGGCTGCATCGCTCGCCTCCTACCTTTGGGGCTTTAAGACCGATGATATCAGCCTTTCATTGCAAACCTTTATCCCTGGTGCTGCACAGACACCGGGCCGCATGAATATCTTCAACTTCAGGAAGTTTAGCGTTCTCATCGATTTTGCACACAATCCTGCCGGCTACCGCGCTGTGGAGGAATTCCTGCAAAATGTAGAAGCTACCCAAAAGATAGGTATCATCGCCGGTGTGGGCGACAGGCGCGATGAAGATATAAGGGAATGTGCCGAGATTGCTGCACGAATGTTCGACCATATCATAATTCGCCAGGAAAAACACCTGAGAGGCCGCACAGACGACAATATTAACGGCCTCATTATTGAAGGTATCAAGCAATCCGGAAAGGATGTTTCATATGAGATAATTGCCAAAGAGACTGATGCCATAAAGCACGCCATTGACAATGCGAAAGACGGCAGCTACATTACCGCATTAAGCGATGTGGTTGCTAATGCCATTGATATTGTACAGGGCTATCTGGACCGGGAGAATGAGGAAATATTGAGTGAGTAGCCAAAAACAGCTACAGGTTCAGGATATTTAATTTCGGGCTGCTAAGTTGAATTGAAGCATTTCCTATATTAAATTACCTCATATACTATAAAAGTGGCTTAAACTTTTTTGATTAAAAGAGTTTAAGCCACTTTCTATTTTATTTGAATGAAACGGAATTATTTTTCAACTTCAACCCCTTCAAAAAGCAGTTTTATATTTTCGTAAGAATTCTTAAGCACGTCTTTAATCTCTTCAGGTTTGAGCCAGGCAACTTTTTCGATGCATTCGTTTTCCTGAGGTACCAGCGTTCCTTTGTAACTGGTCTTCATCTCGAACCAGTGTGTGATTTTAAGCTTGTAAACACCATTCCTTTTGAATACATGATAGGTTTTTTGCAGCTTCTGTACGATCTTTAGCCCGCTTACCCCCGTTTCTTCCTCTACCTCACGAATAGCCGTGTCCTCAATTTCTTCTCCTTTCTCTATACCGCCTTTCGGGAGGTCCCACTTTCCGTTACGAAAAATAAAGAGCACTTCGCCTTCATTGTTGTAAACAAGACCGCCGCCCGCCTTGGCAACAGGTATTTTTTCCTTGAGCTTTTTGAGTATCTCTTTCTCATCAGGATAGTACAAAAAGGCTTTATGCACCTTATTATTGAACATCTTTTTGATGAGCTGCTCAATATCAACGCTTTCCAGTAAAAACATCTGGAAATCGGTTTCTTTCTCGACCTGATTTGTCAAAAAAAGTGGTTTATCGTTTACAAAAACTTTATACATTTGCAGTATGATTTTTAATACAGACACCGCTAAAAAAACAGCTGAATTGCTTTTACAAATAAACGCAATTAAATTAAATCCGCAAACTCCATTTACATGGGCTTCGGGTTGGAAATCTCCTATATACTGTGATAACAGGATAACCCTTTCATTTCCACCTATCCGCAACTATATCCGTGAAGAATTTTCGAAGCATATCGAGAAAGAATTTGGCAAACCCGATGTTATTGCGGGTGTAGCTACCGGGGCAATAGGCATTGGGATGCTCGTGGCCGAATATATGGGGCTGCCTTTTGTATACGTTCGCCCCGAGCCTAAAAAGCACGGCCGCCAGAACCAGGTGGAGGGCTTTTTGCAGAAAGGCCAGAATGTAGTAGTGGTAGAAGACCTTATCTCAACCGGGAACAGCAGCCTGCTAGCCGTTGACGCACTGAAAGCTGCCGGAGCCAACGTAAAAGGCATGGTAGCAATATTCACCTACGGTTTTGATGTTTCTGTAGAGAATTTCAAAAAGGCAAACGTAACGCTACATACGCTGGGCAACTATGATACCCTGCTTGAAGAAGCGGTGGCGAAACAATATATTACCGAAAAAGAACAGGACACCCTGAAAGAGTGGAGGAAAAGTCCTTCAACCTGGGGACAATAATTTCAGATTTCAGATCGTAGATTTCAGATTTCACTCAATCCTGAAATGCTGCATTAAAGAAATTCTGAATCATTATTATTACTAATAGCAAAGTGAACATAATCAAATTCCATTTTGAGTGAAGCTCAATCTGAAATCTAAAATCTACAATCTGAAATAATGAATTTAGAAAGCCCTAAAGTAACCGTAAACAAACCGGCCCAGTATATTTTTGATGCCCTTAGCAACGTAAAGAACTTTGAAACGCTGATGCCGGAGAACACGGCGAAGTTTGAAGTGACCGGCGAAGAGTCGTTCATTTTTGCGCTGAAAGGCATGCCTGAGATCAAGTTAAAAATGAAGGAGAAGCAGGCGCCCAACAAACTGGTACTCGGCGCCGCAAGCGATAAGCTTCCGTTTACCCTGACAGCAAACATTAATGCAACTGCCACTGACAGTAGTGAGGTACAGTTATTTTTTGAAGGGGAATTCAACGCGATGATGGCAATGATGATAAAAGGGCCTATATCTAAATTCATCGAGACATTGGCAAACAATATGCATAAGCTGTAATGTAATTTCTTTACACTTACGTTAAAAAATTAGCCTTTTAGTAAAAACTAAGAGGCTTTTTTATATTTTTATGCAAACGTTATCCTATCGTTATGAGAAAAATCTTGCTGCTATTCTGTATGATGGCCGTCATCGCGGCGCATTCGCAGGGCGTTAACGGTGCACTGGACAGTGTGATACTCACGCAGGCCGATGCTATGGGAAAGGCTTTTATCGCCAAGGATTATTCTTCTTTTGTGAAGTACAGTCACCCTACCGTAGTACAGATGATGGGAGGCAAGGCTAAAATGGTGGAAGACACAAAAAAGAGCTTCGAGGAATTTGAAGCTGAAGGTGTTATTTTTTTAAATGTGACCTTTGGCCCACCCTCGAAAATAGTGCTTGCAGAAGGCGAAATGCAATGCACTTTCACTGAGATGATAGAAATGCGTATACCGGGCGGCAAGCTAACAGCTTTCACCAATGTGATCGCTGTATCAAACGATAACGGCGCAACCTGGTATTTTATCGACTGCTCCGAGAATAACGCACAAGCTATGCGAAAGCTCATACCGTCACTAAGCCCGGACCTTGTACTGCCCGAGCCAATAGGCCCAGCATTTGAAGAAGACCCTAAATAGCCCTTAACTGCCACGTGTTGAGTTACCTTAATCTCTTATTTTGGAATCACCTGCAATTAATTCCAAGTAAATAAAAAGCCGGCAACTGAACGAATGGTGATTAACTATCATCCGGAGGCTTTACAACTACATGGGCTCGGGCTTACAGAAAAATAGTTTTTGGGATCCTGGTTGGTTTTTCTGAGCTTTGTTTTGAATTTTGTTTTTTTAGAATTTCTACTGGTGGTTAAAGATTTTATAAAGTGGCGGCAGGCATCATTGTTTTGATTAATTTTAGTACCAATAAAAAAACCACACCATGAAAGATATTAACGATTTTGAGCTGCCCTATGATCTTGATGATGAAATGAACGGCCAGGAACTGACAGAGATCCATATTGGCGATGTAAACCTGCCTACAGGAAGAATCATTGTAGCCGATCCATTTTTCACCGAAGAGCAGCAGCCTTTTTCGCGTACTGTAGAACCTGACAAATACCCTGTTTATATTTACGTGGCAAAAGTCGATGAGCTGCATCACCGGATTGCTTATGCGAAGATAAAATTCCGCCCCGAAGAAGCATCAAAGTGGATACTTGCACTCACTAACGACCTTTCAGCTGAAGAGATCAATGAACTTGGAGAAGACGAATTTTACGGTTTCCCTGTAGAATCCGGACTGGCATGCTTCCTTGATGAGCAGACCAATTCCGAACTGATTGCAAAGATAGATGCGGTACAGGACAATAAGCCGGAATCGAATTATTATGACGAGATACTCGCAGATGAGTTTATGCAATATTCCGGCAAGAACACGTTTTCCAGGCAGCTGGGGGACTGGAACGACCACTACCCTAACCCCGATTCTGATAATAATGCCATTATGTTCGCTTCAGGCTGGGGCGACGGCTACTACCCTGCATACTGGGGTGTTAATGAAAATAATGATACGATAGAACTTGTTGTTGATTTCCTTATCAATGATTTTGAAGAAGAAGACGAGGAGCTGGAGGATTAATCTATTTCAGATTGTAGATTTCAGATTCCACTCTTGCCTCTAATGAGGCTGAATGGAATCTGAAATTAATAAAAGCATTTTTAAATTTTGAGGTAATTGTTCCAACACGCAGAATTTAAGTAAGGCCGTATTGTTAATCCTTCCATTCCGGAGAAGCAGCAGAGATTGTTTTACCATCTTTTGTAGCACCCACATAGCCATAGCCTTTCTGATAATAAAAAACATAAGTAACTTTCGGGTATTCTGCTTTAATTGCAAGAAGCCCATTATATTGGCAATATGGGGTTTCCAGTTTTTCATCATACCCTATAAGAGTAAAGGTACAGTTCCGTAATTCATTTTTCCAGGTATAGCCCGGCCTGAAAGAAGGATCTATACGTATAATTTCTTTGTTATTTTCGGGAAAGTACTGAAAAACAATACCTGATTTCTCCCTGAATAAAAGAATGTCACTATCGCCTTTCTCCCAAACCTGTTTAAACTTAAGGTACTTATTTCCTTTTATAATCGTATCTTTTTCAAACATTTCAAAATAAAAGGTATCACTCCATAATAATTTCTTTTCTTTAATGTCCAATGGAAAATAAGCGCCATCAGGTATGCCTTTACAAAAGTCCTGCCCTTCCTTTTGGGCATAGGTGATGCCAAAGCATAAAATTGTAAGCGTAAGTATAATGACTTTCATAATTTGCGATATGTTTATTTTAATATAATTTATTGGTTGCCTTTATTTTTTTGTTCAGTAATATTTAGCTTGAACTGACAATTAATAAAGCAGCACCACTTCTTTCAAACCAAATGAAGCGACACTATTATCTTCCAACTGCACTTCAAGATTACCATCGCGTGACACGCCTTTTATAATACCCATAAAACGCTGGCCGTCTTTCTCAAAGGGCATGGGAACATCTTTTTTGTAAAGTTTTTGATGGTAATTGTCCCAAACTGTGGCGGTATCTTTATTTAGGATGCGCGAAACATTCCGTTTGAGTTTTTCGACAATAGCTACCATGATGGCATCTTTATCAAACACCTTCCCTTCGGCGACTGCCAAAGACGAGGCTTTCGGAAGTCCTGTAAAATCTTTTTGGTTGACATTAATCCCAATACCGATGATTGAATAGATCTCCCCATTGTTTTTAATGCTGTTTTCTATCAATATCCCGCCAATTTTATGATTCCCTGCCAAAATGTCGTTAGGCCATTTAATGCATATTTCTTTTTTTATGAACTCCTGAATAGCTTCTGTTATACCAACAGCTACTGCGGCATTAAGGCTGAATATTTCATTTATTTCGAGGAGAAGATCTTTTACCAATACGCTAAATGTAAGGTTTTTGCCCGGTTCGGCATCCCATTTGGCTCCCATCTGCCCCCTTCCCTGTGTCTGGTTTTCGGCGGCCACCACCGTGAAGTTTTCAACATACCTTTCGCCCAGCAGGCCCTTCAGGTAATCGTTGGTAGAGTTAATGGCACTGAGTTTGATTATATTCATCACAAATAATGACGTATTAAGTCTTTTAATCTTGTGTTAAGGTTCAAAAGTAAATACAAAAAATGGTAACTTTGCTAAATATATAAAATTTTAAATGGCGAAAACGAACGTAAGCAATGATGATTTATTAGCCAACATCATCAAAGGCATTGAAGAAGTAAAAGGCAACGATATAGATATCCTAGATTTAAGGGCAATAGATAACACTGTGTGCGATTATTTTGTAATCTGCAACGGTACTTCAAATACGCAGGTGAACGCGATTGTTCACTCCATCCAGAAAGTTGTTTCCAAAGAATTGAAAGACAAGCCGTGGCATGTGGAAGGCACAGAGAACGGCGAGTGGGTCCTTATGGATTATGTGAACATTGTAGTGCACGTATTCCAGAAACACATCCGTGAGTATTACAACATAGAAAGCCTGTGGGGTGATGCAAGGATAACATCAATAGGAAACAACTATTAATTAAACCAGATTCATGTCAAAAGATAATAAATCAAATAAGCTCAAAATAAGCCCATGGCTGATATATGGCGGTATTTTGCTCATGTTCCTTGCCATAAATTATGTTGTTGGAGGCTCTAACTGGAGCGACCCTAAGCCTATATCGCTCTCCACATTCTACAAATACCTTGACAGCGGCCAGGTACAAAAAGTTGTACACAGCAAGACAACGGCAGAAGTATATATCAAAGAGCAGTTCCTGAAAGATAAAGAACACTCGAAACTCCAAAAGACCGATATGCTGGGCAACCCCGCAAAGGGCCCGCATTATACGGTTATTACCGGCGATAAGAACGAACTTTTCACTCAGAAGCTTGATGAAGCGTCAAAAGCAGGAAAGCTTCCCGATTATTCTGTAGAAGGGGAAAGCATGTGGGGCGACTTGTTGATGACACTCCTCCCTATCCTCATCCTTGTGGCATTGTGGATCTTTATGATGCGCAGGATGTCAGGCGGCGGTGCCGGTGGCGGCGGGGGACAGATATTCAATATCGGGAAATCCAAAGCCAAATTGTTTGATGAGAAGAACGATATCAAGGTAACATTTAAAGATGTTGCAGGCCTGGAAGGCGCAAAAGAAGAGATACAGGAGATCGTTGAATTCCTGCGCACTCCGGAGAAATACACAAGTATAGGTGGTAAGATACCAAAAGGAGCGCTTCTTGTAGGACCTCCTGGAACCGGTAAAACCCTTTTGGCGAAAGCCGTAGCAGGTGAGGCCAAAGTTCCTTTCTTCTCACTGTCGGGATCTGACTTTGTGGAGATGTTTGTAGGTGTGGGCGCCTCGAGGGTGCGTGACCTTTTCAAACAGGCAAAAGAAAAATCTCCTGCCATCATATTCATTGATGAGATTGATGCGGTGGGCCGTGCCCGTGGAAAAAATAATTTCTCAGGCTCCAATGACGAGCGCGAGAATACACTGAACCAGTTGCTTACAGAAATGGACGGCTTTGGTACCAACACTAATGTGATTGTGCTTGCTGCCACCAACCGTGCAGATGTACTGGATAAGGCACTAATGCGTGCCGGACGTTTTGACAGACAGATATATGTAGATCTTCCGGATATCCGTGAGCGCCGCGAGATATTCGAGGTACACCTTAAGCCACTTAAAAAATCGGAAGATCTTGATACCGAATTCCTTGCTAAGCAGACTCCCGGATTCTCGGGTGCCGATATCGCCAATGTATGTAACGAAGCGGCACTGATAGCAGCCCGTAACGATAAAAAAGCTGTTGACAAGCAGGATTTCCTAGATGCGGTAGACCGTATCGTGGGCGGCCTTGAAAAGAAAAACAAAATTATTTCCCCTGAGGAAAAACGCGCTATCGCGATACATGAAGCAGGTCACGCCACTGTGAGCTGGATGCTCGAGCATGCTGCACCTTTGGTAAAAGTAACTATCGTTCCGCGTGGGCAGAGCCTTGGTGCTGCCTGGTACCTGCCGGAGGAACGACTGATCGTGAGGCCGGAGCAGATGCTTGACGAAATGTGTGCCACTATGGGAGGCCGTGCGGCCGAAAAAGTGACCTTTGATAAAATATCTACCGGTGCGCTGAGCGACCTTGAAAAGGTGACCAAACAGGCACGAGCCATGGTTACAATATACGGCCTTAATGAAAAGCTGGGCAACGTTACGTATTATGATTCGTCAGGGCAGAGCGAGTATAATTTCTCCAAGCCTTATTCTGAAGATACCGCGCAGGTAATCGATAAGGAAATATCGACGCTGATAGAAGCACAATACCAGCGTGCTATAGCGATACTCGAAGAAAACAAGGATAAACTGACCAGGCTTGCGGATATCCTCATCGAAAGAGAGGTCATATTTAAAGACGACCTGGAAGAAATTTTCGGCAAAAGGCCTTACGATAAACCGGGGCATGAGACCGTTACGGAAGCGTAATCCTTATTTTGCTAAATAATACTAAAAATCTTAATTCAATTGCATGATTGAATTAAGATTTTTTTATCTTTGAGATTCAAGGAAAAACCGGGTATAACTGTATGAGTCTTTTTAGAAAAATTTTTGGCGCCGCAAACGATATTTCCGGCGAAGAGAAAAATCCGGACGGGAGTCCTTTTCTCCCAGAGCAGCAACTTCCTGCTGATGAGCTGTTCATGACAAATTTTAAAAAGAACGGTGGCAAATTCATCTATTGTGATAACCTAAGCGAAGTGCATGAGCAGTTCCTTAATGTGCTTGAAGAAAATGACTGGTTTGAATGCGAAGTGATGTGTTTAGAACCACGCCTCTACCCACTACTCGACGAAAACAAGCTTATTTACGACAAACCGCAAAACCCAAAATTCCTTTTAGCTACCTGCGAAAACCTAATCGCCGACGAAGGCTCGATACTTTTTTCATCGAACCAGATAAAGCAGAACAAGCCCAATGAGCTTCCTGACAATATCGTGATCTATGCAACCACCAGCCAGATACTGGGAAGCAAAAGCGATGGCCTGCGGGTAATAAAGAAAAAATATGACAGGGCCTACCCTACTAATATCACTACCATAAAATACTTCGAAAAAGCAAAAGAAGAAGACTTCCTGCATTACGGGAGTTCTGCCAAGAATATGTACCTGTTGCTTTTAGAAGACCTGTAAGATGAACGAAAGCGTAGTCAGGGCACTCTCAGGCATTGTATATATCGCACTTCTCATTGGCGCTACCCTTTATTCCCCTATAAGTTTTATAGTCCTGTTCGGCATTTTTATGCTGATAGCTATTGCTGAATTCTGCAAACTGGTTAACCTGGCTTACATAATGCCGCTTATTTTGGGCGCAACATGTTTTGCCCTGTTTACGTTTGTAATACCATACAATAGCCAATCGGCAAACTTTACCCTCTCCCTTGGCGCCACTTTTATTGACTTACTTCTCTTGGAAGACCTTTTCAGCAAGAGGCCTTCAGCTAAAAAAAATACTACCGTAAAATTTGCGCAACTTTTAGGATATGTAATATTCCCGTTCCTGCTTATTATAAGGTTTGCTTTACGGCCTGCCCAAATTGCCGAAGAACAAATCGAAAATTTTTATCTGCCTCAACTTATCATTGGCGCATTCATAATCATTTGGACCAACGACACATTTGCCTATATCGTCGGCAAATCCATTGGCAAACGCAAGCTATTCGAACGTATATCACCAAAGAAAACTATCGAAGGATTTATAGGTGGGATGGTTTTTGCAATTGTCGCTGTACTGATATTGGGCAAATATTATGAATTTCCAAACATGATAATCTGCATCATTTCAGCCGTTATACTGGTAGTATTCGGGACATTAGGCGACTTAGTAGAATCGAAATTTAAAAGAAATGCCGGCGTTAAGGACAGCGGAAATATTATGCCCGGGCATGGCGGAATTTTAGACAGGCTGGATAGTATTATATTTGCAATACCTTTCCTATTTTTGTATTACCAAATCATAAGTTATGTTTCATAAAGAAGGAGCAAAAATCATTTTCATCGCACTGGCGATAACTGTAGGGGTAGTAATACTCTCTGACCAATTCATATACAGCTTTTGGCTGCTCAAGTCCATCCAGGTTTTTGCACTCATCTTCCTGATACTCATACTTCAGTTCTTCAGGAACCCGAAGCGTTATGTTGATGCTGCCGACCATGTTATCATTGCACCCGTCGACGGTAAAGTGGTAGTGATTGAAGAAGTATTTGAGCCGGAGTATTTTAAGGACAAACGCCTTCAGGTGTCCATCTTTATGTCGCCTATAAATGTGCACGTAACGCGTTACCCTGTAAACGGGCTTGTTAAATTCAGCAAATACCATCCGGGCAAATACCTTGTGGCATGGCACCCGAAAGCGAGCGAAGAGAACGAACGCACAACTGTAGTTACAGAGAATGGCTACTTTGGCGAAATATTATACAGGCAGATAGCCGGTGCATTGGCAAGGCGTATTGTTAACTATGCGCGCGAAGGCATGCAGGTAGTTCAGGGTACTGATGCAGGATTTATAAAATTCGGGTCGAGGGTCGACCTGTTCCTACCACTGGGCACCGAAGTGAATGTTACGCTGGGCCAGAAAGCCATTGGCGGAAAAACAGTAATAGCAACAAAAGCATAGTATGCCCGAAAAGGACCTCAATACCCTTTTTCTGGAAGCTTATGAAAAGGCTTCGAACATGCAGCAGGCACTCCCGCAGGATGTCATGCTTCGCATTTACGCCTATTATAAGCAGGCCACATCAGGAGAGGCGAACCAACGCTATAACCAAAGCTTTGACCTAAGGAATGCTTTTAAGATGAACGCCTGGATGCAGGTACAGCATCTAACGCCGGACGAGGCCAAACAACTGTACATAGAAACTATAAATTCTATAATTAAATATTGACGATATGAAAAAAGTAAAAATTTTCCTTTCTGCACTTGTAGTAATAGCTTCATTACAGTCCTGCAAGGATAAGAATGAGCTGGAAGAAGTGGTTGACGTGCCTGCTCCTGAAAAAGAAACGGCAGCAACAGCAACGCCGATGGGCAATCCTGACGATGTAAAAGCAGATGATGGCCCATTCCAGATGGCAAAGCTGGGCTATGCTTATGACGCGCTGGCACCTAATATTGATGCTAAAACAATGGAAATCCATTACTCGAAGCATTACAAAAAATATACTGACGAGCTTAACAAAGCTATCAAGGGGACCGATCTTGAAAAGAAAACCATTGAGGAGATATTTGCTACGCTTGACATGGAAAACAAAGCGGTACGCAACAATGGCGGCGGTTTTTATAACCACTCCCTGTTTTGGGAAATAATGGGCCCGAAAGCTGGTGGTGAGCCAAAAGGTGCACTTGCAGAAGCAATAACTAAAGACCTCGGTTCTTTTGAGAATTTCAAGACACAGTTTACTGAAGCGGCTACAAAGCAATTCGGTTCCGGATGGGCATGGCTTGTAGTAACCAAAGACGGCAAACTGGCGATTACCAGCACACCAAACCAGGACAACCCGTTAATGAAAGGTGCAGCAGTAGCCGGAAAACCGATACTGGCGCTTGACGTTTGGGAACACGCTTACTACCTGAACTACCAAAACAAAAGGCCTGATTATATCACTGCCTTTTATAACGTGATCAACTGGGATGCTGTTGCTAAAAAATATGAAGCGGCTATCAAGAAATAGTTGTTGCCACTAATTTCACAATTAGTAAATTATTATCCGCCTTCGGGCGGATTTTTCTTTTATCCAAATAAGAAATCTGTGAAAATCCGGCCAATCCGCGTTATCCGTGTTCCAGTCCCTTGCCTGTCTCGAAAAAAAGAATGATTTTTGGGATGCAAATAAACAATACAAACACATGAAATACCTTTATCTCCTAACCATAGTGCTGGTACTGGCTTCCTGCGGGGAAGAAGAAAAGAAAAAGCCTCTTGACAGGACAAAAACCGACTGGCAGTTTTATAAGCTTGAAGGCAATGTGAAAAGCGTCTCGGAGAAATCATTCGAAATTATGGATGCTGCGGGGCAAAAAGGCGGCACCAAACACGAAGTTGCCAGTAGTCATGACAACGACCTTACATTCAATGAAAAAGGAATGCTGGTTTCAGAAAAACTATGGCTGGACAGTACTACTCCCTTTGAAGATATAAAATACAGCGGGCGGGAAAATATGCTCAGCAGAGTACAATACATCAACGGGCAGATAGGCATAAAAACCGAAAACAGCCGGGATAAATCGGGAAACATTACAGGGATAATACGCCGTAACGCCGACAACTCGCAAATCGACCGTATAGCCATGACCTACAACGGCAAAATGCTAACGGAAAAGAAAACCTTTAATAACCAGGACAACCCGAATGACAGGATCACCTATGTATACGATGACAAAGGCAACCTTAAGGGTGAAAACCTGTATTTGGGCAGTGAGTATGTGCAGGTGAAAAATCTTTATGATTATGACGGGCAAAACCGAAAGGTCGCTGAATCCCGTTACAGTAAAGACAGCCCTTTATATAAGACTACTTTTGAATACGACGGCAAAAACATTGTAAAAAAAGAAACTACCGATGCTAATGGCATAGTTCTAAACAGTGAAAAAAGCAAGTACGACAAAAAAGGTAACCTTCTGGAACGCTATACTACCGACAATTCAGACAAATCAGAAGTATTTGACAGTTATAAATATAATGATAAGGGAAATGTAACCAGTTGGACGGTAACCCGTAATGGCGATCCCGAAATGCAGGTGCTTTATAAGTATGACGGGCATAATAATGTAACTGCCGTGAAATCAGTCAACGGAAAAGGGCAGGTTATTGACAACCGGGCATACGCTTACGAATATGATGATAATGGCAACTGGACTAAAAAGACGGTAGTGGTTAACGATAAGCCATTTACTGTTGTTGAAAGAAAAATAACTTACTTTCCTACTGAAGAGTAATTTTTTAGCCACGAATTACACGAATTCCATTATGGGTAATTAACAGCTCAATCAATAAAAAACTCCCACTTTCCGTGGGAGTTTTACTTCTGTAACTTTTATTATTATTTCAGGCTGGCAAGGCTTTGCTCTATGGTAGCGATCTTCGCCAGTGCATCGGCCTCTTTCTGCCTTTCAGATGCTACTGCCTTTTCAGCGGCGTTGCTAACGAATTTTTCATTTGACAGCTTTGCCTGTACTGACTTAAGAAATCCTTTATTGTATTCAAGCTCTTTAGTAAGCTTGGCTATTTCGCCCTCTACGTCCACCGCACCTGTTACCGGAATGAAGTACTCGTTGGAACCTGCCCTGAAGGTAAGCGCACCGTTTACTTTTTCGGGTGTATAATCAAGGTTGGCGACATTCCCAAGCTTTTTGATGATACTGTCGAATTCTCCCGAAAGACCTTCATTGTTCAGGACTTTAAGGTCGATCGTATCTCTAAGGATATTCTTTTCTTTCCTTATGGTACGAATACCTGAAATAACCTCTGAAGCTTTTTCAAAGCCCGCTATGAGCCTTTCGTCAGCTTGCTTCAGCGTTGGCCATTTCGATATAATAAGCGCTTCTTCAGGCTTCCTGTCAGCAATGTACTGCCAAATCTCCTCTGTAAGGAATGGCATGAACGGATGCAGCAGCTTCAGGTTGGCTTCAAGCATCTCAATAGCTTTATTATAAGTCGTCCTGTCGATCGGCTGTTGGTAGGCCGGCTTGATCATTTCAAGGAACCACGAACAGAAGTCGTCCCAAACCAGCTTATAGGTTGCCATTAGCGCATCGCTGATACGGTATTTTTCAAAATGATCTTCAATCTCTGCAATGGCCTTGTTAAGCTTTGCTTCATACCAGTTGATCGCCATGCGGGCATAATCCGGCTGTTCAATATCACTTACCTCCCACCCTTTTATCAGGCGGAACGCATTCCATATTTTATTGGCGAAAGCCTTGCCCTGGCTGCACAACTCCTCATCGAACATAATGTCGTTCCCGGCAGAGGCGCTTAGCAGTAGCCCGGTACGAACACCATCGGCACCAAATTTCTCAATAAGGTCAAGTGGATCAGGTGAATTCCCTAAAGATTTCGACATTTTCCTGCCCTGCTTATCGCGAACAAGCCCTGTGAGGTATACGTTCGTAAATGGCTTTTCACCTGTATATTCGTATCCTGCAACGATCATCCTGGCCACCCAGAAGAAAAGGATATCAGGGCCGGTAACAAGGTCGTTGGTAGGGTAATAGTATTTAAAATCTTTATTCTCAGGATCTAATATCCCACCGAAAACAGCCATTGGCCACAGCCATGAAGAGAACCACGTATCCAGTGCATCTGCATCCTGTTTCAGGTCGGCAGCAGTAAGGTTCTGGTTTCCTGTTCGTTCTTTGGCTAAAGCCAATGCATCAGCTGGGGTTTCGGCAACTACAAAGTCTTCTTTACCATCGCCAAAGTAATAAGCGGGTATTTGCTGGCCCCACCACAGCTGGCGCGAAATGTTCCAGTCGCGGATGTTTTCCATCCAGTGGCGGTAGGTATTATCAAAACGTTTTGGGTACAGTTTTACGTCTTCCGACTCAAGAACGGCTTTGATAGCTGGTTTTGCCAAGCCTTCCATTTTCAGGAACCACTGGTCGCTCAGCCTTGGCTCAATAACCGCTTTTGTCCTTTCGGAAGTGCCTACTTTGTTCACGTGAACTTCGGTTTTTGCGAGGCTGCCAAGGGTCTCAAGTTCTTTGGCAATCTCATCACGAACTACAAAACGGTCTTTGCCAGCATACTGAAGGCCAAAGCTGTTGAGTGTAGCATCATCATTAAAGATGTCAATGATCTCGAGGTTGTGGCGTTCGCCAAGTTCCTTATCGTTCACATCGTGTGCAGGTGTTACCTTAAGGCATCCTGTACCGAATTCCATATCTACATACTCATCAAAAATGATCGGGATAACGCGGTTGGCAATAGGCACGATCGCATTCTTACCTTTCAGGTGGGCATAACGCTCATCGTTCGGGTTAATACAAATGGCAGTATCGCCCAATATCGTTTCAGGGCGCGTGGTGGCTACGGTAACGTAATCCTCACTGCCTTCTATCTTATATCTTAAATGGTATAGTTTACCCTGACGCTCCTCATAATTCACTTCTTCATCAGAGAGCGTTGTTTTTGCTTCCGGGTCCCAGTTCACCATACGGTAACCCCGGTAAATAAGGCCTTTGTTATAAAGGTCAACAAACGATTTTATAACCGATGCCGACATATCAGGATCCATAGTGAACTTAGTTCGGTCCCAATCGCATGAGGCGCCCAGTTTTTTTAGCTGTTCGAGTATTACGCCACCGTATTTATCGGTCCACTCCCATGCGTGTTTCAGGAATTCCTCACGCGTGAGGTCATTTTTGTTGATTCCTTCGGCTTTAAGCTTAGCCACAACCTTGGCTTCGGTCGCGATAGAAGCATGGTCGGTGCCAGGTACCCAGCACGCATTAAAACCTTTCAGGCGCGCGCGCCTTATCAGCACATCCTGTATCGTATTGTTAAGCATGTGGCCCATGTGCAGCACCCCGGTCACGTTTGGCGGCGGGATTACAATGGTATATGGTGTCCTGTGGTCGGGTTCCGAATGAAAATAGTTGTGCTTCATCCAGTATTCATACCATTTGCCTTCAGCGGCTTTGGCGTCAAATTGCGATGGGATTGTCATGATCTTCTAAGTGCTTTTATTCCAAAAAAATGTTTGGTCTGGTTTTTGTCAATTACCTGCAAAAGTAACTATATAAGTACAATAAAAAAAGTGGCCTACTATTTGCACTTTAATTTAAACTGAGTATTTTTACTAAAAACAAATAATTACCAAAGATGAAAAGAATTTTAGGTTTAATCGCAGTGTTTGTTATCACCGCTTCAGGTTATGCACAGTCAGGAGCCAAACTGGAACTTAAGAATGGAGACACCATAGATTATGGCACAACCAATAAAGCAGACGATAACGGGGTAAGGTTTTTTGAGTTTACCAACACCGGCGATGCGCCCCTCATAATTAAGGAGGCAAAATCTACCTGTGGGTGTACCGTACCAAGCTGGCCGAAAGAGCCCATAGCTCCCGGAAAAACCGGCAAGATCGAAGTGAAGTACAATATGAATCCCGGCCCTATACGCAAAACGATTACTGTACAGTCTAACGCGGTAAATTATCCCGGCGGCACTGTGGCCCTTAAAATAAAAGGTGAAGTAGTTGCACAGGACCAGGTAAACGTATTGCAAAAGAAAAAGACAATAGTGAACCAGTAAGCATTTGCTGAGAATATGATCAATAAGCCCGTTTTTAGCGGGCTTTTTTATTTCAAATCTCTAAAAAAAGTTGCAAATTTGCCACAACAATATAAAATCTACAAAGATGCCGCAAGTATCAGAAAAAGGCAGGCAAATGCCTGAATCTCCTATCAGGAAACTGGTTCCTTATTCAGAAATAGCCAAAAAGAAAGGCCACAAGGTATACCACCTTAACATTGGCCAGCCGGACATTAAAACTCCCGAAGTGGCGCTTGAAGCCATTAAGAACAATACTGTAAAGATCCTTGAATACAGCCACTCTGCCGGTTTCGAAAGCTACAGGGTAAAACTTGCCGCTTCCTACCAGGCGCATGGTGTGAATGTAAACACCGAAAATATCATCATAACCACAGGAGGATCTGAAGCATTGCTTTTTGCCCTTGGAAGTACTATGGATGCAGGCGATGAGATCATTATCCCTGAGCCGTTTTATGCCAACTACAACGGGTTTTCTGTTGCATCAGGTGTAAAAGTAGTACCGGTTATCTCTACGATAGATGAAGGCTTTGCCCTTCCTCCTATCGCGGACTTCGAAAAACTGATCACGCCAAAAACAAAAGCGATACTCATCTGTAACCCGGGCAACCCTACGGGCTACCTTTATACGCAGGAAGAGATACAGCAACTGGCCGACCTTGTAAAGAAACACGACCTGTTCCTTATTGCCGATGAAGTGTACCGCGAATTTACCTATGACGGCGACAAGCATTATTCGGTAATGAATGTTGCGGGTATCGAAGAGAATGCAATTATGATCGATTCGGTTTCCAAACGCTACAGCATGTGCGGCGCAAGGATAGGCTGTATCGTATCTAAAAATAAAGAAGTGATGGCAACGGCTATGAAATTTGCCCAGGCGCGCCTTAGCCCGCCTACCTTCGCCCAGATCGCCAGCGAGGCTGCACTTGACACACCGCAAAGCTATTTTGATGAAGTTATCGGCGAATACCGCGAGCGCAGGGACACCCTGATCGCAGAACTAAACAAAATTGAAGGTGTAAAAGTTGCTACTCCAAAAGGCGCATTTTACTGCATCGCAAAACTCCCAATAGATAATGCCGACAAATTCGCCCAGTGGCTGCTTGAAAGCTTCGACCTGAATGGCGAAACTGTTATGGTAGCACCGGCTGCCGGTTTCTATTCCACACCGAATGTAGGCCTTGACGAAATTCGCATTGCATACGTACTTAAAAAAGAAGACCTTATCCGTTCGGTTGAGATACTGAAAGTTGCTATAGAAAAGTACAATAACAAATAATTTTTGCCATTATATATGAAAGCCTTTCGCAATTGCGGAAGGCTTTTTTATTTGCAGTTGCTATATTTGTGAAAACAAACGCAATGGATGTAATGCAACAGCTCCTCAGCGCCATGCAAAATGCCGGGCTGGAATGGTCGGCAGCCGTGGAATTAAAACGTGGCGAATCGCTGTTTATCGCGGGCAGGGCCGATTTGCCGGTGTATTTCCTGGAGCAGGGCACTCTGCGCATCATCTGCCAGAATGGCGAAGACACGAACACCATACGCTTTGCCTACAAGGATTCGCTCTTTGCCGCGATGGATGAATTAATAACGAGCCTGCCAACCCTCTATTCTGCAGAAGCTATAAAACAAACGGTTGTCAGGTTCATCCCAAAAGCAGATTTCCTACACTTCATCAACAGCGACACGAAGCATTTAGAATTATGGAATACCATTTTGGGTTACGTTATCATTGGCCAGCTCGAAAGAGAAACCGACCTCCTTACCACATCTCCCCGCGAGCGGTATGAAAGGGTACTCCGGCGTTCCCCACAACTCTTTCAGGAAGTACCGCACAAGTATATCGCCTCCTATTTACGCATGACACCCGAGACACTTTCCCGCCTTCAAAAATCTTGAGGCTGATCAATATTTTTCGTTAGGCAGGTACCGACCTTTGCTATAAATCATCAATCATGAAAACGAATAGTACAAAACTGTTGCAGGAACTCGAAAACATAACTCAGGCAAATATCGAAGCAGCAGTCGGTTTCCTTAACTTCAGCGAACAGCAGCTAAATTTTAAAGCCGTACCCGGCTCCTGGAGCATACTGGAATGCCTGGAACACCTAAACAGGTACTCATCTTTTTATCTTCCTGAACTACGCAAACATCTTAGCGCAACAACAGATGCGGCTAAGCAGGAATTCAAAAGTGGCCTGTGGGGAAACTACCTTGTAAAAATGGTCATCCCGAAAGACGGCGGCAAAAAGATGAAAACATTCCCTGCCATGGATCCGTCAGGCAGTAAGCTGGACAAAGCCGTGGTTACCCAATTCCTCGAAACGCAAAATGAATTACTTCGAATAATAGAAGTTGCAAAGTCGGCTGATCTTAATCGGGCAGGCATCCCGGTCACTTTCACCAAATTGATCAAACTGAAACTCGGCGATGCCTTGCGCTTTATGGCCGATCATAACCAAAGGCATGTAAGGCAGGCACAGCGTATTAATTTAAGCACATAAATCTTTTTTTGGAGCGAATGGCCTGGGCTTCCCTGCTGTCCATGTTCCCGCCGTCGCCTTTATCCCGCCGAAAAAAGCGGGGATACCGGCTCCGTCGGGGCTATTGGGAAACTTGCTGAACTTTTGGAGGCATAGGGTTAATCCTAATTGTTTCGCCCTTTCAGGGCTTGGATGTGTACACCTATAATTTCACCGGGCGGTGCCCGGGACTAATTTGTGTAACCCCGTTGGGGTGCCATGAGCCGGATTACATATGCATTATTTTTAAAGTCTTTAACTCGTAATTAATCCTCTTATACATTATAGGATTTTAAAAATTACATCGTCAATAAACCCCAACGGGGTTACACAAATTAGCCATCGGCAACGCCTATGGTTTAGACGGTTCTTATGAAATAGCCCTGAAGGGGCGTAACAATTCAGAAGGAGTGTAGCTCGCGTGACGGATAGAGGCGGCATACCCGCAGCGCAGCGGAGGGATATAGCCGATAGCCGGACGGCGTAGCCTGCCTGCCGGCAAAGGCAGGGCACGGAGCCGGCACGCCCAAAAACTTCAAACAGGAATAGATAATTTTGGCTGAATTATAATTTATACATTTGCAGCAATCCGAATTTCATGAAAAAATTATTCAGCGTCTTCCTCATTATTGCAGTAGCTTTTGCTTCATGCAAAAAAGAGGCTGCCTCTAAAGTCCCGGTTACAAAGGCTGTTATTAATGGTGTAAAGCACGCCAAAGGCCTTGAAATTTATAGATATGAAGGCTATACCATAGTCAAGGTGACCAACCCCTGGCCGGATGCAACAGATACCTTTACTTATGTGATGCAAAAGAAAAATTCGGTGCTGCCCGACAGCCTTAAAAACTACACTATTGTGCAGGTGCCGCTAAAAACAGTGGTGGTAACCTCTACAACGCATATCCCGTCATTGGAGATGCTTGGCGTAGAAAATACACTGGTAGGCTTCCCCGATATAAGCTTTGTTTCATCTGAAAAAACAAGGGCAAGGATAGATGCCGGGCACGTGAAAGAAGCCGGCCAAAATGAGAGCCTGAACACTGAAGTGATGCTGGACCTGAACCCTCATGCGGTGGTGGGCTTCAGTATCAGCAGCCATAACAAAACGATGGAAAACCTTCAGCAGAGCGGGATGAAAATACTATATAACGGCGACTGGACCGAGCAATCGCCTTTAGGAAAAGCCGAGTGGATAAAGTTCTTCGGGGCGTTATACGGACTGGAGGATAAAGCTGACGAGCTGTTTGCCAACATTGAAAAAGAATACAATGCGGCACGGCAATTGGCAAAAAAAGTGACCGTAAGACCCACGGTGCTTTGCGGTGCCATTTACAACAACCAATGGCTGATGCCTCAGGGCGGAAGCTGGGCATCGCTTTTCCTGAAAGATGCAGGGGCTAACTACCTATGGGCAGATTCGGATGGCACGGGCAGCCTGAGCCTGTCATTCGAAACAGTTTTGGATAAAGCAGAGAATGCCGATTTTTGGATTGGGCCGAGCCAATACACTTCATTAAAGGAAATGACCGATGCGAACCCTCATTACGCCCAATTCAGGGCTTTTAAGAATAAACAGGTCTATTCATTCGGTAACAAAAAAGGCGCAACAGGCGGGCTTATTTACTATGAGCTTGCACCCAACCGCCCGGACTTAGTATTAAAAGACCTGGTACATATATTACATCCGGAATTACTTCCCAACCATGAGCTACAATTTTTCGAGAAGCTGAAATAGGATGGATTTGGTGATATGACAAATTCTTTAAATTTCACGCAAAGTCGCAAAGCCGCTAAGACTCATGCCGAAAACAGTCTGTTTGAAGCCGCAAAGACGTTGCGTCAAAATGATTTGTGGGTAGTGGACTTTGCGTCTTTGCGACTTTGCGTGACAAAATCTGCTACATTTGCCAAAAAGACTTTCGCGCATTCCCGAACATGCATTAAACAATGATAAACAAAAAGCGGAACATAGCTGTTTTTACGATACTGGGCATTGCCCTGGTGTTCCTCTTTTTGGTTAATATAAGCCTTGGCGCTGTAAAAATTCCAATAGGCGAGGTATTCAATGTGCTGACGGGGGGTAATGCCTCTAAACCCGCTTGGGATTATATCATCCTGAATTACCGTCTCCCGAAAGCCGTTACAGCAGTGCTCGTGGGAATGGGGTTATCAGTAAGCGGGTTGCTGATGCAGACGCTTTTCCGCAACCCGCTTGCCGGGCCGGATGTTTTGGGGCTAACGTCTGGTGCCAGTTTGGGCGTGGCTTTCGTCATTTTGGGAGCAGGGCTGTTACCCGGCACTCTGGCAGGGTTTTTCTTTTCTCCGTATGGTATTGTTTTGGCGGCTACTCTCGGAAGTTTTATGGTGCTGATGGCCATACTTGTCGTAGCACAGCGCCTTCGCGATACTATGGCAATACTCATAATCGGGTTGATGTTTTCCAGCTTTACCGGGGCTATTGTGGGGGTACTCACTTATTTTAGCACTGCAGAGCAATTGCAGAAATATACATTTTGGTCTTTAGGCAGCCTTGGAAATTTGCCGTGGAGCACTATAGCTGTATTAGGCATAGTGGTTGGTATTGGATTAATTCTGTCGGCATTTTGCATTAAGCCTTTGGATGCCCTGCTGCTTGGGGAACGCTATGCGAAAAGCTTGGGCATCAATTTTAAAAAAACGCGCCTACTCATCATACTTTCTACGAGCCTGCTTACCGGTTGTATTACTGCCTTCGCGGGCCCCATTGCCTTCGTAGGGTTGGTTGTTCCACATATAGCTAAGCTTGCTTTCAGGACAAGCAGCCACTTTACCTTATTTTGGGCAACGCTGCTTTCCGGTACAATAATCTTGCTAATCTGCGATACGTTTACGCAACTGCCCGGCAGTGAATTCGTACTCCCTATTAATGCCATTACATCAATAATAGGGGCACCGATTGTAATATGGCTGCTGATGCGCAAACAAAAAGGAATATTCAGCTGATGGAAAGGAGAAAGAACATAGTAGCTACTTCGCAATTACGCATAGGTTATACTTCGGGTAAAATCACGAATGCAATTGCCGGAGATATAAATATTACTTTGAAACAAGGCAGCCTTACCGCGCTGATTGGCGCTAACGGCATTGGGAAATCGACGCTGCTGCGGACGCTGACCGGAATTCAGCCGCCATTAGCCGGAAGTATTTTGCTTAATGATAAAAGCCTGGCCTCCTATTCTGCAAAAGAACTCGCGCAAAACCTCAGTATTGTTTTAACCGGGAGCCTCCCGCCAAGTAACCTCACCGTGTTTGAACTGGTGGCGCTTGGCAGGCAGCCCTATACCAACTGGCTGGGTTCGCTTGCTGATGACGATCTTGCGCAGGTAGAAAAAGCGATGCAGCTTACGCAGATAACGTCATTGGCACATAAAAAGCATTACGAGATCAGCGACGGGCAATTTCAAAAGGTATTGATAGCGCGCGCACTGGCACAGGACACACCACTTATAATCCTCGATGAACCTACCACGCACCTTGACCTGCTGCATAAAGTAAACCTGCTGCGCCTGCTTAAAAAACTGGCTTCGGAAGCGGGGAAGTGTATCCTCTACTCTACCCACGACCTCGACCTGGCTTTGCAGATGAGCGATGAGATCATTGTTATGGCAAATGAAAAAGTAATTCAGGATACTCCAAAAAATCTCATCCGACAAAAGGTATTCGATACACTGTTCAATGACCCCGGCATTGTCTTCGATGCGGAAAAAGGCGGATTTTTCATACAGCCATAATTACCTTTAACATAAGCTAAACATTTATCGGTTTTAGATTGGGTATATTTACGTATCAAACTAAAAATATAAAATATCATGGGGCAATTTACAGTCAACTATCCGGGCGATAAATCACAGCTTTTAAATAAGATAAAAAACACCGTTGGTGAAAAAGGCAAAGTAAGCGGAGACGAGCAGCAGGGAAATTTTGCAGGCGAAACACCTGTAGGTGATTTTGAAGGAACGTACACCATCGAAGGCGATAATATCAATATCAATATTACCAAGAAGCCTTTCCTTGTTTCTACGGGAATGATAAAAGACGAGTTTGAAAAAGCCCTTAAAAAAGCATGATAATGCATAAGCTGCTCTTTTTACTGTTCTCAATAACTGCACTGGCACAGCCTCCAAAAATGGAATTGCAGCCCTATGGTTTCGATCCTGTAGACGTATCTATCCCTGCAACACAAAACGATAAACTTGTGGAAATAACGAAAGCCTGGGTGCAGGAATATAACAGGCGCGAAAAAGGTGCAGACGTTAGTAATGTAACCGAAAACACAATAACTGTAAGCGCTTTTAAGAAAAACGGCTTTTTCTACAGGAACCGCGGCCAGGCTTTTGAGCACAAAATACGCTACACCATGAAGATTACTTTTCATGAGGACCGGTATACCCTCGCTTTCTCCGTAGATGACATTTATGCTAACGGCGATGCGCTGGCCAAATATAAAATCCCTGATTATTTTAATTCTTCCGGGGTGCTGAAAGATGGTTATACCGACCTGGAACCGTCGTTGGAAAGAACCGTGAACGATATCGTAACCTCGCATTACAACTTTATACTGAATTTCAGATAACTTAAAAAAAACATTGTTATGGCATCAGGAACAGACGACCCAAAAGATTTGGGATCAAAAAAAATAGGCAACCAGGAAAAACAAAGTGACAGGAATGAGGGCTTTAGCGGGGATAACCTGCCGAAGAACTATGATCCGTCAGCTGATAAGTTAAAAATGGAGCTTGAAAAAAACAAGGATGGCGATACGGAAACGGTACAGCGTGCCCGCGATGTTGATGAAAAAAAGGCGCCGCCCATAAGCGAAAGCAGTAACACCACCCGTGATGACGGTACCGTTGTGGATAAAAGCCGTGGCACTACCAGTGAAGCCGAAGATGTAGAAACAGCAGAAAATCGCGATTTTAATTCGGATATAAATGAAAAACGTTATCCCGCCTCACATCCCGATAATAAAGAACACCGTGGAAATACCCATGTGGGCGATTCATAAAACAACAAAAGCCGCGTTAAGCGGCTTTTGAATTCTATATATCAAGAAGAAGTTATGCCAGCACCGATTTCAGGTCACCGTTCATAGCCCTTACTGCATCGGCGCTTTTTGCGAACAATGCTTTTTCTTTTTCATCAAGCTTGATATCAACGATCTCTTCAAGGCCGTTTTTACCAATGATGCACGGAACACCCATGCAGATATCTTCCTGTCCGTATTCGCCTTCAAGCAATACAGAGCAAGCTATCATTTTCTTTTGGTCGTTCAGGATGCTGTCTACAAGGTAAGCAACCGAAGCTCCCGGTGCATACCATGCTGAAGTACCCAAAAGGCCTGTAAGCGTAGCGCCGCCCACCATGGTATCCGCTGCTACTTTATCAAGCACTTCCTGTGAAAGGAAATTCGAAACAGGGCTTCCGTTGTACGAAGCAAGCCTTGTAAGCGGTATCATGGTCGTATCGCCATGCCCGCCTATTACCATTCCCTGAACGTCATTCGATGGTTTGTCAAGCACTTTTGACAAATAATATTTAAAGCGGGAGCTGTCCAAAGCACCGCCCATACCTATGATCCTGTTTTTTGGAAGGCCTGTGGCTTTCAGTGTGAGGTAGGTCATAGTATCCATTGGGTTGGAAACAACCACTATAATTGTGTTTGGCGAATGTTTCAACACATTCTCTGCAACCGATTTAACGATGCCAGCATTGATTCCTATAAGCTCCTCGCGGGTCATGCCCGGTTTCCTCGGTATTCCCGAAGTGATCACAACTACATCGCTGTCAGCTGTTTTGGCATAATCGTTGGTTACGCCGCTTACCCTTGTATTAAAGCCTGTAGTGGTAGCGCACTGCATGATATCCATAGCCTTGCCTTCTGCAAAGCCTTCTTTAATATCGAGTAAAACTACTTCACTGGCAATTCCCCTGTAGGAAATAACATCGGCACACGTAGCGCCTACATTACCGGCGCCTACTATTGTTACTTTCATAATCTAATCTTGTATTTCTGGTTTGTTGTTTTTAAAAGTATATTGTAATGATATGTTTGTATTGACAAATTTACCAAAAGCAAGTATAGTTTGTATATCAAATTTGCCAATATTATACTTAAGTGACGCTTCCCCAATGTAATTTACCTTCGTTTTATAAATATCCTGAAGGCGGGTATTGAGTATCTGCTGCAACGGAAGCGTATTTTCTATAGTGCCTTTAGGGCCGCCCACCTTATATTTAATATCACTGGTATTCACCATAAAACTCGCCATAGCTTCAAATCGGCCGAATTCCTTCGAACCGCTCACCTGCCCCTGCCATGTATCCACCAGCCCATTGATGGTATTTATGCCCAATGTACCATAGTCTGTCTGGACATTAAGGAAATTGAACTCGACATCTTCCTTACTATAGGAAACCGACACCGCAAGGTTTATTTTTTTTGCTTCAAGGCTTTTAAAATACTGGCTGAAATTGTGTTTCAGGCCAAAGCCATATACCTGGTAATCGCTCTTTTTAAGCTTTACTTTAGGAGAGTATTTTATCAAAATCTCGGTGCCATACCACAATCCTAAGGCGCCCTGCAAATAAGGATAGGCAACCGTTTCCATATCAATACCTTCGGGCGTTTCCAGCCGCACCGGGCTGTTGCCCAAAGTGCCTGTTAAATACACCTGCTGGTCATTTCCCAAAGCAGTAGGCACGGTAGCCGATGTCCTCTGCTCTAACTGGAAGAATTTAAAATCACTGTTATTGATGGTAAACTTCCTGTCACGCTGTGGCGTAAAGAATACATTGGTATGCAATCCGAACGAAACTTCCCACAACTCCCTTTTCTTCGGGCTGGTTATCCATCCGGAGGCCGACTGGTAAACAGCAGCATCGGTAGCAGGAGTTATATATTTATCTGAAAAAAACAGGGCATCGTCTAGAAGATGCCCTATTTGTGTAATTGCTTCCTGGTCTGCCTGCGCAAATGCCCTGCCCGAAACCAGGAACAAAACCGCAAACAATCCTTTTAAGAATGGCTTATGCATCAATTTTTGCATAAGCAGCATTCTTCTCTATAAATTCCCTTCTTGGCGGAACCTCATCGCCCATAAGCATCGAGAATATCCTGTCGGCTTCTGCAAGGCTGTCGATGTTTACCTGGCGCAGCGTGCGGAACTCAGGGTCCATAGTGGTATCCCAAAGCTGCTCGGCATTCATTTCACCAAGACCTTTATAGCGCTGTATGGCCGTACCGCCACCCATCCTTTCAGAGATAAGGTCGCGCTGGTTATCGGTCCATGCATATTCTTTTTTGGTTCCTTTTTTTACTAAATATAAAGGAGGTGTCGCGATGTACACGTGGCCGCCTTCTATAAGCTCTTTCATAAAACGGAAGAAGAAGGTAAGGATAAGCGTGGCAATGTGGCTTCCGTCAACGTCGGCATCACACATGATAACGACTTTGTGATAACGCAGCTTCTCAAGGTTAAGCGCCTTGCTGTCTTCAGCTGTACCAATGGTTACGCCCAGGGCTGTAAATATATTACGTATCTCCTCGTTTTCAAACACTTTGTGGTGCATGGCTTTTTCCACATTAAGGATCTTACCCCTTAGCGGCAATATCGCCTGGAAAGCCCTGTCGCGCCCCTGTTTTGCGGTTCCGCCTGCAGAGTCACCCTCTACAAGGAATATTTCGCATTTTTCCGGATCCTGCTCAGAGCAGTCGCTCAGTTTACCGGGAAGTCCGCCGCCGCCCATAACGGTCTTGCGCTGCACCATTTCACGTGCTTTTTTAGCAGCGTGGCGTGCCTGTGCAGCAAGGATAACCTTCTGTACAATAATACGCGCATCGTTAGGATTTTCTTCGAGGTAATTCTCAAGCATTTCGCTCACCGCCTGGCTTACCGGAGCCACTACCTCGCGGTTACCCAGCTTGGTTTTGGTCTGGCCTTCAAACTGCGGCTCCTGTACTTTTACCGAGATAATAGCTGTAAGCCCCTCACGGAAGTCATCGCCGGAAATTTCGAATTTAAGCTTGTCCAATAAGCCTGAACTGTCGGCATATTTTTTAAGCGTATTGGTCAGTCCACGACGGAAACCCGATAAGTGGGTACCTCCCTCATGGGTATTGATATTATTTACATAAGAGAAAATATTCTCGGTGTAGCTCGTATTGTAGATAAGCGCAACCTCGACCGGCACTTCTCCTTTTTCACTTTCCATGCTGATAACGTGCGAAATGATAGGCTCGCGGTTGGCATCAAGGAAACGTATATATTCTTTTAATCCTTCGTCCGAATGGAAAACCTCAGATACGAATTCGCCTTTGTCATCTTTCTCCCTTTTATCGGTAAGCGTTATGGTAATCCCTTTATTAAGGAACGACAATTCGCGCATGCGGGCAGCAAGGGTATCGTATGAAAACTCTGTAGTCTGCGTAAAAATAGACGGGTCAGGATAAAAAGTCTGGGTAGTACCCCTCTTTTCGGTTTCGCCAATCTGCTTAACAGGATATAGCGATTTCCCTTTTTCATATTCCTGCTCGTATATTTTGCCTTCCCTGAAAACGGTAGAGCGCATATGGTTGGAAAGTGCATTTACAACAGAGACACCAACACCGTGAAGTCCCCCGGAAACTTTATAGGAATCCTTATCGAATTTACCTCCGGCGCCAATCTTGGTCATTACCACCTCAAGAGCCGAAACACCTTCTTTTTTATGCAGGTCGACCGGGATACCACGGCCGTTATCTTCAACGGTTACAGAGCCATCCTCATTGATCGCCACACCAATAGTGTCGCAATGCCCGCCCATGGCCTCATCAATAGAGTTATCTACAACTTCATAAACAAGGTGGTGCAAACCGCGCACCCCCACATCACCAATATACATCGAAGGGCGCATCCTTACGTGCTCCATGCCCTCAAGAGCCTGAATACTATCTGCTGAATAACTGTTTTTCTTTATCTCCTCACTCATAAAAATTTGGTTCTTAAACGGATTTTAAGTTTAACGAACAAATATAAGTAAACAGGAGGGATTATGCCAAGAAACAGGTTGTTTTGGGAAGTAAGTTATTAACAATTTATTAAAATTCACGCATCAATAATAATATTGTAAAACTCAGGTGAACTAATTAAATTTTAAGTATAATTGCTAATACAATCTTACACCATCCTACTGTATGGAAGACTACCAAAATAGAATCAGGCAGCTTAAAGATGAAGCGCTTGTAGAATATAAAGCCGGCAGCATTGATAAGGCTATCATCCTGACCATCCGGTCGTGGGATGCGTTGCCCGAACCTAAATATGAAAAACCCGACAGCTACCTTATTGCAAGGTCAATGGTATTTCTACTCAATAAAGCCGAACGCTACGATGAAGCGTTAGTATGGGCACAACATTTAATGCAAAGTTCTCCAGACCGGTACGACTCGGGCGACCGCGAGTTTATGGCAGGCACAGTGCTTTATCACATTGGCCGGAAAGACGATGCATGGATGTACTTTGATGTTGCCAACGACAAATCGGAAAGCCGCTGTTTTGAAAGTACAGACACGATATACCGGGAGTTCTTTGAAAGCCGCGACGGAAAAATTCTAAAACAAAAAAAGCATATCATGGCAGCAAGTATTATCGCCTACATCCCGGACCTGCCGGAAGACAGATCGGACCTTTTTGAACGAATCGTTGACAATGAAGAATTTGAAAAAATCTAACTCTATCACCTGATCAGCCTTGATTTTGCAATAATCAACTCCCTGGCCGGCACCAAATGGGAAAGCGAAAACAACCCGGTAGTTTATGACGAAGAAGGCGGCCTTGCCATAGTGCATCTCACCCGGGAAGGCCTGCAATCTGTAATCGGGTTCGAAGGCGGGCTGGACGATATCAGTAAGGAAAACCAGGATGAAGATATTGCACAGATAAAGGCATTCGTCGAAAAGCATGGGTACGATAACCTGTATGAAGTAGCTACTTTTTAAAAATGCAGGCACCATATATTTTATGAAAACCATCCTCGAAATAGACAGCATATATAATCCCGCATCCGGTGGGACTTTTTTCGCAGGGATACTTACCGGAAATAAAGAAATGTTTTCTAAAAGCCTGTGGGTATTGACAGCTGACAGTAAACCGGCACAAGAAGTTACTATTACATCTGAGCAATGGCCTGACAATCATCCCGGCAGGAGGATATTGGTATCAGAAACTTTTTATGATAAGGATGATATACCACAAGGTTCACGATTAGAATTGATACGTTACCTGTAACCGGGTGATCCTTTTTGTCATCATTTTATATATTACAAAATCATTTGTGTAAGAATGGTTTACCCTGAAGTGCCTGGACCAGCGTGTAGGTTACGTATACAAAATAAATTGCGGAAATAATTATTACGTCGCGTCTTGTTTTTGCAAGTACATAGCTGATTAACGGAATGAGCTGTAAAGCATGCATTCCCAAAAAATGCGCTACCCGTAAATCGCCGTAATTTGTACTCCAATTCACTATCGGCAAACCTGTGCTTCCGTCGTTAGCGCCAACAGTATGTTTCATATATGCACCCATTACAAAACCCTCAAACGCAAACAGAATCATTATAACCATGCTTAGTCTAATTGATAAGATCAATACAGCCGGAGCATCAAACTTTACCTGTGAGAAAAATAAAATCGCTATGTAAACGGTATGCAGCATGAAAATGGTTATAGCTACTCCCATAGCGCCGAAAATAATTATGCCAGCAGTATTTTCCCTGTTGAAGTGGGATATTTTACCCCTTGAAGCCTGATAGGCTATGAGTATGAGCTCAACCGACAATAAAATTATTAAACTCCAGCTATATATACTAACCTGCCTTGTGTTCTCTAAGAACTGCATATAGTAAGCCATTGTCCACGCCATTATTGCTACAGAACTGCAAAACTTGAATGGCTTTATCCACCCACTGATACCCAGTATCGGATTGGGATTTATTTTACTTAATACAAAAAAAATGATGCCTGCAGCAAAACAGATTAATCCATAGTAAAACAGGGCTTCGTTTTTTAGCTTTACGGTCTCAAAAAAGTATTTCATAATATTTGGTATTTGTTATTTTATTTGGATGGCCAGGTTTTATTCTATATCAATTTACAGTGTTTTATATTTGAACAACGTTCAAAATATTACAAAAAATTTATGCTTTGCCTATCATCAACAAAAATTCATTGTAACTGTCCGTTACTATTGTCTCGGGATTAGCCAAATTAACCCCTTTACTTCTTTGCCTGATTTCTAAGCAACACATTCCGTGCACGAGGCTCCATATCATAAATGATAGCGGTTCCAGCGTATGGCCTTTAAAATGTCCTTGTTCCATACAATGCTCGACAGTAGATTTTAACACGCCGAAAGCCCCTTTCCCTTCATTCCATTCTTCCTGATTGCCTTTCGTTAAAAATTCCATTGGAGCTTTCAGGTTGAACATCAAATCATACATCTCTGTATTCTCTAAAGCAAACTTTATATAAATCCTTCCCATTATGCGCAATCTTTCCATTGGGTCGGCTATGGTGTATAATTCTTTAAAATAGCCACCCAGTTCGGCGAACCCCCCGGAATGCAACTCATGAAGTATGGCATTTTTATCTTTAAAGTATACATATACGGTGCCAATGCTATAATCAATTTCATCAGCGATATTCCGGATTGTTGTTTGCTCAATACCTTTTTCCACAAAGAGCTTTTTAGCCCCCTGCAGAATTAAACTTTTTAAGTTTTCTTTTTCCCTTGCCTTTCTATCCGCTATCGCCATAAATAAACTAAAGTACAAATGTAAAACTATTTTTTGAACATTGTTCATTTTATAGTTATTATATACAAAAAACGCCCCGGCTCGTCGGGGCGTTTTTCTACAAACAAACAAACAAACTAAATTCCAAAAAACCTGAAATTATGCTTCTGCCTTCACTTGGGCAATTGCGGTATCGGCGTGTACGTGCGCCGCGTTGGCCCTTCCGCTCGGGTCTGTATTTTCCTGCCACTTCGGTATCCATTTCCTAACCGTTTGCGCCGCGCTCACCTGCGGGAAATGCTTATGGAAAACCGACCTGTAAAAATAGGCCTCCTTGGTAACAGGTGTATTGTAAGGGAAACGCTGTTCGGCATTTTCCAGTTCTTCATCGGTAACCTGCGCAGAACAGTATTCTATCAGCGTGTCGATCCAGCTGTAGCCTACGCCATCGCTAAACTGCTCTTTCTGCCGCCACAGCACCTCATCCGGAAGGTAAGGCTGCTCCGGGGTATCAAAGGCTTTGCGCAATATATATTTCTCTATGCCGTCATATGTTTTCGGCTGTTTATCTTCAGGATTTATCTTTATTGCCAGCTCTAGGAATTGCTTATCTAAGAACGGAACGCGTGCCTCAAGCCCGTGTGCCATGGTACTTTTATCTGCCCTCAGCAAATCGGCGGTGAACAGCTTCTGTACCCTTTCTATAGTTTCCTTCTGGAAATCCGCTGCCGATGGAGCGTTGCGGAAGTACAGGTAGCCACCGAAGATTTCATCGGCACCTTCGCCGGACAATACCACTTTCACGCCCATATCGGTAATCGCTTTCGAAAGGAAGTACATGGGTGTGCTGGCCCTTATCGAAGTCACGTCGTATGTTTCCAGATGCCATATCAGCTTGTCCAGTATCGCTATCCCCTGCTCTATCGTAAAGTGGATCTCGTGGTGCTCCGTACCTAAAAACTCAGCTACTACTCGTGCTGCGGCAGCATCCGGCGCCATGGCATCAAGCCCGATAGAGAACGAATGCAGTTTCTTCCCACTATCCTTCATCAGCCTTGCAGCAATGGAAGAGGTCAGCGAAGAGTCGAGCCCGCCCGAAAGCAGCACCCCGATAGGCACATCGCTCATCAGCCTCTTCTCTACGGCGTGTGTCAATGCCTGGCGGATGGCGGCAAAATCAACTGCCTCAACCGCTTTAGATGCATCTTCCCATTGCGGCCTGTAATATTTTACAAAACCGGTTTGTGGAGTATAGTAATGCCCCGGAGGGAACGTTGAGAACGTTTGGCACTGGTCGGCTATCGATTTCATTTCTGAAGCGAAGTAGATCCTGCCCCTCTCGTCAAGGCCATAGTATAATGGCTTAACGCCAAGCGGGTCGCGGCCTGCAATAAAATCATCGCCATCTATTACCACAAAAGAGAACATTCCATCCAGCAGGTTACAGAAATCGTAGCCATATTCCTCATACAGGTGCACTATCACTTCCGAATCCGAAGTTGTCCTGAACTTATGGTTTTTCAGTACGGTATCGCGCAGTTTCTGGTGGTTGTATATTTCGCCATTGTGCACCATCCATGCGCTTTTCGTCCCCTGTATGGGCTGCTTGCCGGTATGCAGGTCAATTATCGAAAGGCGCTCGTGGCTCAGTATATGCCCTTTTTCTGTTACATGAAGGTCGCTTTCGTCAGGGCCGCGGTGCGACATCCTTTTAGAAAGCTGCTTAACCAATGCCTCATCTTTTCCTTTACCGATAATTGCTAAAATTCCACACATACTTGTCTCTGTTTTAAATTGGCAGCCGACATATTGTTTAGTTATGTTCAGCAAGACAAAATTGTATTTTTAGTTTCAATTGTAAAACAGTAAAAGCTTTTTATATTACAAATTACAACTTAAAGCACACAAATTAACTAATTAAGTAAGCTGAACTGCAAATTTCATCATAAGGCGATTACAAATCATAAAAAAACCATCTTATAAGATGGTCTATAAATTATGGAACGGCGGACGATGCGGATTGAGAGGATGACCGCAGATTCTTCCATGCAGCTGAAATACATTTCAAAAATTACTGTACTTCCTCAATACAATATTTTGTCGTACCTACTTCAAAGCTATCGCCCTTGCCCATCCCTAGCATTTTCATACCCAGCGGCGATTGCGGTGAAAGCGCTATTATAGAGATACCCTCAATACTTATTTTAGGAAGTGCCGCACTTACGAAAAGATAAAGATTGTTGGCTTTAACCAAACTGCCTAACGCTATTTTTGAGTGTGCAGTCTCAGGATTGATTTTATCAAGGATGGCCTTCTGCTCTAAAAATTCCTTCATCTTATGGTTGAGCTTCTCCTGCTCCAAATGCATCATCGAGAGCGCTGTTTCGTGCTTATCCCCTGCGGAGCCTTTGGCATCATTGGATGCATCTTCGGTAAGGGCAGCGATCATATCCCGGAAGGCATCGATACGGTCATCTACCTGCTGCTTGTAGTAAGCGAGTATTTTTTGTTTCAGTGTCTGCATAGGATTGTTATGCAAAGATTCGCAAAGAAGACACAAAGGACCACAAAGAATTTATATTGAACTTTGCGAATCTTCGTGTCTTCTTTGCGAATCTTTGCGAAATAGCGCTTTTAGAAATTAAACTTATACGATGCCCCTATCAAAAACTGGAAACCCTGTACCTGGTAGTTTACCCAGCGCTCGTAGTTCTGCCCGGTAATGTTGTTCAGCTTCAGGAAGCCGGTAAGGCGCTCGTTATATTTATAGCCGGCATGGGCATTCAGGTCGAAATAGCTTTTCAGGGTTACTGTTTGCATCCCTTCGTTAGTGGGAGCAAAATCTTTTCTGTCACCTACAAAGAAAATATTAGTACCCGTATACCACTTGTCTGTAATATCTACATCAAGGCTTGCTCCTACTTTCATCTGCGGAAGGTTCCAGGCTTCATCAAGGTTTTCTACCGAATAGTTGTAATAACTACCATTGATACCGAAATGTACTTTTTGCGAAAAATCGGCTTTCAGTTCCCCAAAGAAACTAAAGGTCTTTAGGTTGTCATATATCACACCGAACGAGTTACCATGCGAGTACCCATCATTATCAATTGCTATCCCAAGCGCCGCGTTGTTCAGGAAAAAAGCATGATTGTCCTCGTTCATATACGATCCCCTGATGTTATAGGCGACAGTACTTGCCAGCTTGCCTTTCAGCCCCACATAGATATCATATTTTTGGTCTGTCGGAGCAATGTATTGCGTTGGCGATGCAAAAGGATTCTGACTCACAAAATCCGCATACGAATTCTGGCGCAGCGTACCTTCAGCTCCCGCATAGGCAACCATCAGGTCGCCAACCAGTTTGTAGGATGCTTTTACCTGAGGATAAACAAATAATTTATTATCAGTGGCCTTATTCATTTTACCCATGCTGTAAAATATTCCCGCGCCAAGTTGCACTGACAGGTCTTCCTTTTGATAAAGAAGGCTTGGCTGTATGCCCAGGTTGAAATAGTTATAGCTAAGATCACCCATATTAATAGCGTCCTGTTCAAAGGTTCCGCCCACATAATCAGCCACAAAATCTACTTTAATTTTCTCACTCATTATCGGAATATCAAGCGAAGGCGTTATAAAAAAACGGTTTTCTGCTGAACCGAAAGCATCCCAAAAGCGCTTATATTGCGCAGAAGCATTATGGAAATAGCTATCCTTTGTAGCAATTTTACCACCAATATAAAATGTATTGTATGTTTGCTTTGGGTCGATTGCTGCAATAGCTGCCGGTGTTAGTTGAAGGTAGTCCTGTGGAAGGCCATACCAATTGTACACCTGGTTTTGGTAACCCAGGTCAGTGCTCCAGTTGTAGCCCTGCTGGCGGCTGCCATAGGTCAGATCCAGCGATGTGTTATAATACTGGTCATCGAGCAATACTCCTTCTATGCCACCTTGTGACGAAAGGTGGCGCAGCATTCCGCCCATATAATCGGTATCGCTTACATTTTCGGTCACGAACAATTCGGCATTAATGGTACCGTAATTACCCACACCTAAAGTAGCGTAGTTATTAAAATATTTCTCTTTGGCTTCCTTGTCCACAGCTGCTGCCCTTCCCTTTGCCGGTGCAAATGTAGAGGCCACAGGAAATGAGAAGATGTTGTATTTGATCTCTTCTTTCTGGGTATTCTCATCGTCCTCGATAACGGGAGTCTCTTTTACTTTAAAGGCATCCGATATGGTTGGGGTATATGGCTTTACCACGTTTACCACCTCGGTACCTATGTTTTCGTCCTTCTTTTGTGCGAAGGCATCCTGCATTCCTGCAAATGCAACCGCTATGGCTATGTATCTGAATTTGGTCTTCATGGCTTAAATTAGTTTTGGATGGATGAGTTACGTTTCGCTTCTTCGCCTTTGATGGTATCAAGCTCGGTTTGGGCTTCCTGCACTACGTCAGGATATGCCGTAAAGTTCTTGATAACGCTTTCGAGGATGTAGGTAGCCTGGTAGCTGTCTTTCAGCCCGAAGTAATTCTTAGCCATTACCACAAGGCCTTTTGCACCAAAGTATTTGTAACCCGAATAGTCTTTTGAAAGCTTCTGCACAGCGGTGTTCGATGCCTCAAATTTTCCTTCTTTATTTTTAAAGTAAGCATCGTAGTACAATGCTTCGGCAGCCAGCTCTCCCTTAGCGATAGTGAGCAATTTGGCATAGGCCGCTTTTGCTTTCACCTCGTCATTGGTTTTTATAGCCGAACGCGCCACGATAATCTGTGCGTCGCTTTTCACCCTGTCTTCGGTTTTGCTGTTTGCCAAAACTTTTTCAGCATAAACAACCGCATTGGCATAATCCTTACCGTCATAATAACCTTTCATCAGGTTCGACTGTGCGAAGGTTACATTCTGCGGGAAGTCGGCTTCTGTCTCAAGTCTTTTCAGTACCGGGATGGCTTTCACGTAATCATTTTTCTTCAGGTGGATATCGGCAAGCCTTACCAATGCCTGCTCTGTAAATTCACTCCTCGATTTCGAAATAACGAACTCATAATGAGGGATGGAATTAGCCTCCAAACCATCGGCATAATACGACTGCGCCAGATAGAAGTTCGCTTTAAGTGAAGAAATACCATTCGGGAACTTTGCCACATAATTGCTAAGCGATGATATTGCCTGCTTGGTATTGTTTTGCAGGTACTGCTTTTCGGCAGCCTCAAATGCGGTGTTGTCAAGGTCGGCATCGCTGATGTCAACGAAGGTCAGGGTTTTTACCCATGCGGCATACTCATCCGTACGGCCGTTATCCACATAGATAAGACGGGCCGTTTCCACCGCTTCCATAGCTTCAGGCGTATTCGGGAATTCCGCTACCACTTTTTTGAATTTGGCAAGCGCCTGGTCATCTTTCTCAGCGTTATAATAAATAAGCGCCTGACGCATTATCGACTTGCTCACATAAGAGCTGGTCTTATAATCTGCGATAAGCCTGTCATAAGCCTGGATCGCTTTATCGGTCTGTTTTTCAGTCACGTAGGTGTTACCCAATTCATACAACGCATCATCGGCATATTTCGATTTTGGGTACGTCTGCACGAATTTGGTAAGGTCTTCTATCTTCTTTTCGTTACGCCCGACAAACCCGTAGCTGATGCCTTTTTGGAACAACGCATAATCCGCATCGATACCTTTCATGTCGATAGCCTTATTGTAGGCTTCCATTGCGGGCCAGTATTTACCAGTCACGAAATTACTATCACCAAGGCGCAGCAATGCGTCGTTTATACGTACCTTATCATCTTTGGCCACAGCTAAATAATCACCAAAATGCTTTGCTGCCTGCTCATATTCTTTCTGTTTGAAATACGAATAGGCAATGTTATAATGGATGTTCTTGTACTCAGGTGTGGTCTTAGCCTCGTTCATGCCCAGGAACTGCTTGAAGCTGATAAGCGATTCATTGAACTGGTCAAGAGCAAATTCTGTTTCTGCTTTCCAAAAAGTTGCTCGGGCCGTGAATCGTGGGTCGCGCTGCTCGGCTAATGATTTTTTAAACATTGCCAGCGCTTCCTGGTTGTTGCCATCGGTAGCAAGCTCCATTCCACGATAGAAGGTCACTTTTTGGTAGGCCGCCCTGTTTTCAGGCGATTTATTTTTCTCTAAAAGCACAAGCGCTTCCTTATAATTTTTAGAAGTGATGTACGAATTGATAAGCAGGTTCTGTATTTCCTGCTTAAACGGCGTGGCAGGATATTTCTCAAGGAAAGCCCCAAGCACTTCCGGAACGCTTTGGTACGGATTGCCTATCTCGTAGCTCAGCTTGGCATAGTTCAGGTAGGCATCCTCCTGTATCTTGGCTTCAAACTCCATTTCCGAAGCATTTTTGAACGCGTTTAGCGCCTGCTGCTTCTTACCGGTTTTCAGGTAGCTTTCGCCCAAATGATAGTAGGCATTCTGCGCCACGGCATCATTACCGCCGATTATCTTGTTGAACTCCGTTATCGCATTCTCATAATCACCCTGCTTGTAATAGGCATAGCCCAACTGGTAAAAGTCGGTATTGCTCCATTTGCCTTTTTTGCCTTTGTAATTTTTCAGGTACGGAATCGCCTTGTCATACTGCCCGAGGTTGAAGTAGCTCTCCCCGATTATCTTGGAAAGCTCCGACTTTTCATTGGCATCGCTCTTCGGCAATTGTGGTACTCCAAGGTCAATCGCCCTTTGGAACTTACCTTCCTTAAACGCCATATCCGCCTGGAAATACGACATCTTATCGCTGTATTTCTCCTGATCTTCCACCTGCTCAAAATACTGGCTGGCTTTCTTGTAGTCATCGCCTTCGTAGGCCATAAAGCCCAGATAGTATTTGGCCTGCGAGCCATATTCCTTGGAGTCTTTTACTTTCAAAAGGTATTTGTCGGCATTCTTTTTATCGCCCGCGCTAAAGTAGCTGTAGCCTTTCTGGAAATTATAGCGGTCGCGGTCGGTATCCCCAAGGCTGCCCTCGTCTACCTTGTCGTACCATTCAAGCGCCTGCTTAAAACGGCCCTGGCTGAAATGATGCCCGGCCACCTCAACATACGCCTGGTTTTGCTTGGTGCTGGTGGGGTAATCTTCTATGAAATCTTCCATCAGCTCATCGGCATTCTTCTGGTTGAGCTTTATGGCGCTGGTCGCTATGTAGTAAGCACAGTCGGCCTGCACGTCCATATCCTGGTTATCGCTTTTTGTCTTCTCAAAAAGTATCTGGGCGGCCTGGTACTGCTTGTCGTTATAAAGCGTAACGGCTTTATCAAAATCCTTAAGCTCGTGGGTGTAAATAGCCGACTGCTGTGCCGAGAGGGTGAGCGCGTAAAGCGGGACCAAAAACGGGAGAGACCTTTTAAGTATGCGCATAGTTCGTGTTTTTAGTGATCGTTCAAATATATCAATTCCTTATTTTATTTAACGGATGTCCATCGGGTTTAGTATTGCACCCAAACCACGGCCCGCCAATGCAAAAGCCAAACTTACGAATATACCTACCCTGCCTCAAAGGCTTTAATTTATTATTAACGCGAATTTATTAACAATTCCCTGTGGATAAAGAAGAAGGCTTAGCCACGAATTACACAAATTTCACTAATTTTTAAGCATCAATTAATGCATCAGACCTGTCAGGTTTTAAAACCTGTCATGTCTTTGTCAATAAGCAGACGTTAATCAACATCCTTTAATTTGGTAAAATTTGTGTAATTCGTGGCAAAAAACTCCTACTCTTACCGAAAATAAAATTTTGAACACAAGCGTTATCTTAGTACTTTTACCAAAACAAACACATACATAATTATGTCTCAGGCCGTACTTTCGCTGCAAAATGTTACCATATACCAGGAGGGCAATGCCGTATTGTCCGATATCAACCTTGAGGTAAACCACGGCGAATTCCTCTATTTAATAGGAAAAACGGGTTCCGGGAAGAGCAGCTTCATGAAATTGCTGTACGCCGACCTTAAGCTGCAGGAAGGTGAAGGAATGTTTGTAGACTACGACCTGAAAACCCTGAAGGAGCGTGACATACCGTACCTGCGCAGGAAAATAGGTATTGTTTTCCAGGATTTCAAATTGCTTCCTGACAGGAGCGTGTTTGATAACCTACACTTTGTACTGAAGGCTACCGGCTGGACCGACAAAGAAGAAATGAAAGTGAAAATTGACGAAGTACTGGACAAGGTAGGTATGAAGAATGTTTCCAACAAAATGCCGCACCAGCTATCCGGAGGTGAACAGCAGCGTGTTGCCGTGGCCCGCGCCCTGCTGAACGACCCCGAAGTCATCCTTGCCGATGAGCCTACCGGTAACCTCGACCCGCAAACCAGCGTTGAAGTAATGCAGCTCCTTCGCGAGATCAACCAGAATGGCAAAACTATCATTATTGCAACACACGACTATGCCCTCCTGATGAAGTTCCCATCAAAAACACTGAAGTGCGAAGACGGAACTATTTTTGAAGTGGTACAGCGGACGGTTTAGAGGAGATTGTTAGATTTTATACTATAAATAAACTGTCGATTGCTATCCATTCTCATCCCAACCTATAATTATAATGTGCTTCCGCTTGTTTCGGAATTGTACCAACAGGCGCAACAGTCAGCTATAGCATTTGAAATTTTAGTTTTTGATGACGCTTCACCCGATAAAACTTCTATTGCAGAAAACCAAAAGATAAATAGCGTGGACCACTGCCGCTATGAATTGTTGGAAAGTAATATTGGCCGCAGTGCCATACGCAACCTGCTGGCCAAAAAAGCAAAATACAGCTGGCTGTTATTTCTTGATGCAGATACTATCCCCGTTACTAAAAACTTTATTTCCGGATACCTTCCCTATCTTACTGATGAAGAGAAAGTGGTGTATGGCAGCATCAAATACCAGCGGGAAAAGCCTGCCGCCGACAAGTTGTTACGGTGGGTTTATGGCAATGAACGCGAAGCACTGCCAAAAGAAGCCCGCGACAAAGACCCTTACCTTAGCTTGCTGACACTAAATTTCGCGATAAGCAAATCCGTTTTCACCAAAGTGAAGTTCAATGAGGAAATTCCTAACCTTCGGTATGAAGATACTCTATTTTCGTACGACCTGATGAACGCTGGTGTTAGGATAGAGCACATTGCAAACGAGGTATACCATCTGGGACTTGACACCAGCGAAATTTTTGTACACAAGTCGGAAGAAGCTACAAAGGGACTAAAATACCTTATCGACCAAAAGCTTATTGCTGCCGATTATATAAAGATCGTAAAGGTTTACACCCGCCTGAAAAAATTTGGATTGTCTCCTGTACTGGCTATGCTGCATTCAGCAATGAATAATGCTTTCCGTAAAAACCTTGTCGGTAGCAACCCTTCACTTTTTATTTTCGATTTGTACCGATTGGGCTATCTTTGTTGTTTAAAGAAATAGATTTTATGTATAGCTTTTTCAAAAAGATTATCTACAGATTCATCAATAAGCAAAAGCTGATAAAGCATGAACTATTTTTCAGGAATATCTATGCTGTGCTTTATTCGGGAAATAGGCATCAATGCAATATCTGCAGCAAAAAATTAAGCAAATTTATTACTGTTCATAAACATGACCTTCTATGTCCCCGTTGTGGGAGCCTTGCCCGTGACAGGAGGCTTTGGAAGCTTTTAAATGACGACTTTGTGAACAGTGGCATAAATGTGCTTGATTTTTCTCCCTCCCGCTCACTTGCGCGGAATATGAAAAAAATAAAAGATATAGAATACGTCTGTAGTGATCTTTCAGGTAATTTTATAGCAGACCATCAATACGATATTACTGATCTTGATATAACCGCAGAGTATTTTGATCTTATAATATGTTATCATATACTCGAACATATTGAGAACGATAAAAAAGCTATGGAAGAGCTTTACAGGATAATGAAACCCGGTGCAAAAGGACTAATACAAACCCCATTCAAAGATGGGGATATTTATGAGGATTCCGCTATAACTTCAGCTATGGATAGAGAAGTGCATTTTGGGCAGGACGACCATGTTAGGATATATTCAGTTAGCGGCCTTAAGCAAAGGCTAGAAGATAGAGGGTTTATTGCTGAAGCACGACAGTTTGAAAAAGATATTTATAATGGCTTGCTCGAAGAAACCGTATTCACAATAACAAAACCTTAGATAGATGGCTTTTTTTTCGGTAGTCATTCCACTTTATAACAAAGAAAATTTCATTGCTAAAACTTTAAAAAGCGTTTTAGCACAGACGTTTTCTGACTTCGAGGTAGTTATTGTAAATGATGTGTCTACTGATAGCAGCCTTTCAATTGCACAAAATTTTGTTGACAGTAGGATAAAAATAATAAGCCATCCTAAAAACAAAGGGCTTTCAGCATCACGGAACACAGGTATAAAAAATGCTTCTGCCGATTATGTTGCTTTTTTGGATGCTGATGACTTATGGAAGCCGGAGTTTTTGAAGACTATCCATATCCTTATATCGAAATATCCTGAAGCAGGATCATTTGCAACAAAATATGAGGAGGTATATCCTGAAAATACTATCATCCCTTCTTTCGATCTTCAACTTGAAAAAAACATGGGTATTATAGAATTTTACAGATCAAATCTTAATCAGTCCATTTATTATCCGTCATGCCTTTGTGTACGGAAGGAAGTATTTAAAAAAGCAGGATATTACAATGAAATGATAACTTTTGGAGAAGATATTGATCTGAATATACGGCTGTATCAACATTTTAAACTTGCATATTGCGACAAACCATTGGTATCGTACACGATGGACTCCCAAAACCAGATAACACGTTCGGGAATAACAAATAAAATACTCACCGATTTCGATAAATATGAGTCGATAGCCAAAAACCGTTTAGACATAAAACGATATCTCGATTTCAACCGATACTTTATCGCTAAGCTTTACCGCATGGAAGGCAATATGGCAGGGTACAAAAAAATGATTAAAGGCATCGATATGAAAAACCTGAACTACAAGCAAAGAATATTACTCATACTGCCCGGGTTCCTGTTAAAGTTGGTTAGCAAAGTGAAAATGCGATTACTAAAAAGAGGAATCGTGGTAAACAGTTACGACTGAGTTTTGATATACTCCAAAAAAGATTTATAATCCCTTATATAATCGGTTTCATCATAAGCCTCCGAAGCTATCACCATACAAACCGCTCCCGAAGAAAAGTTCTCAAGCTCGCGCCATATATTGCTGGTAATAAGCAAGCCTTTATCGGGTTTGTTGAGTGTTATGGTTTGTTTTTTCTTTCCGTCTTTCAGTACCACGTCAAAGCTGCCGGATAGCGCCACGAGCATCTGCTTTAAGTTTTTATGGGAATGCCCTCCCCTTTTGGCCGAGCTCGGTACATCATATAAGTAGTACACCCTCTTAATTTCGAAAGGCACGACATCATTTTCTATTACACCAATATTGCCCCTGGCGTTTTTTATTTTAGGTATATCTATTATTTGAATGTCCATATTATCCGTTTATTTTAAGGTACTCCATCCAGGCTTTACCTACATTGTCTATCGAAAATTTTTCAATGCTCTTGGCCGTGTTTTCTTTGCACCGTTCATAAAGTGCTTTATCAAGAAACATCATGTCGATACCTTCGGTGAGCTTGCAAAAGTTCTGGTCCTCTATTAAAAGTCCATTTTTGCCATCATCAATAATCTCAGAAGGGCCTGTGAAGCAGTCAAACGCGACTACCGGTATTCCGGACGCCAGTGATTCAAGCACTACCATAGGCATACCTTCAAACCTGCTGGACAGGACGAAAAACAGTGCATCCCTCATGTAAGCATACGGATTTTCCTGAAAACCATTAAAGAGTATTTTATCCTTTAGATCTTTTCCGTCAACAAGTTTTTCCAACAATCCCTTTTGCTTTCCTTCACCTAATATCAGCAGCCTGATATTGTTTTCAGGAAGCACAGATTCAGAATAGGCTTCTATAAGCCGGTCAAATTGCTTCACGTTATCTTCACTGAGCCTGCCTGCCGCTAAAATATATTTATAGCCGCCATTGATATGGCTTTCCCGAAGCCTGCTATTTATGTATTCTGTATCGATAGGATTATATATCACAGCCAGATTTTTCAGGCCATGCCTCTGCTCAATATATTCCTTCATTTTATTGTTAAGGGCTATCACACCATAACTTTTCCCATACATGAGTTTGGTAAGCCACGATTGTCCTGGCATATACCAGTTTATATTGGAGCTGTGCACAGTATAAACTGTCGGTGCAGTAAAAACAAATTTAGCTATCAGCAAGTCTTGTAAAGGCTTTCGTCGCATACGAAAGTCAATGATATAGTCGAACTTATTTTTTTTAATATAATTCCTGAGTATGCGCAGCCGTTTGAATTTATTGGAAAAACCATTGGCATCGTCCTTTTCCTTCCCGAGGTTAAGGAGCTCTCCTGCATAACTGTACGTTACAACATCCTGCACGATCACATTATGTACCTCTATTCCCTGCGTAGCTAAATACCTGGATAACGCAGCATGGGCTTTTTCCGCGCCACCGGCTGACAGCATATCGCCTACCAGGCATATTTTAGTTTTAGAGGGTTGCAACATTTGGTTTTATTAGCTACTTTTCAGGGCAAATATAAACATTCATGAGGATTTTACTGATAGGCGAATACAGCAGGCTTCACAATTCCTTAAAAGAAGGCCTTGTGGCTATAGGGCATGAGGTAACGCTGGTAGGAGACGGGGACGGGTTCAAGCAATTCCCTGTTGATTATACAATAGATCCTGCATTCAGTAAAACAAAGCTCATTAATCTTTTCAGGCAGGCTATTTTCAAAGTTTTTAAATATGATATTGCGGCTACAGAGCGTGGCCTGCGATTTTATTTTCTGCTGAAGAAACTAAAAGGCTATGATGTTGTACAACTTATTAATGAGGCGCCAATAGCAACTAATCCTTCTTTGGAAAAAAAACTGCTTGGGAAGCTTATGAAGCAGAATGCAAAAACTTTCCTGCTTTCCTGTGGTGTGGATTATATTTCGGTAAAGTACATGCTCCAAAGTAATTTCAGCTATTCATTAATGGATCCATTTTATGCTGATGATAGCCTCCTGCCTGATTATCGGTATATTTTTAACTACACCGGCAAGAAGCATAAAAAGCTCCATGACTTTATATTCAATAAAATAAATGGCGTTATCGCGAGCGATATGGATTATGTCCTGCCCCTGAAGGGCCACCCCAAATTTTTAGGGCTTGTGCCAAATCCCGTCAATCTGGAAAAACTTGAATATAAAAAGCCTGTAATTACCGATAAGGTGGTTATTTTTTTAGGAATCAACCGTGGTACATACAATCAAAAAGGTGTGCCATTTTTCGAAAAAGCGCTGGAGATAATCAGGCAGAAATACGGCAGCATGACGGAGATTATTGTTACGGAGAACGTTCCCTACAATGATTATATAAACCGGTACAATAAAGCCCATATACTACTGGACCAGGTTTATGCTTATGACCAGGGCTATAATGCTCTCGAAGCAATGTCGAAAGGAAAAGTTGTATTTACCGGCGCTGAAAAAGAATTTACTGATTATTATGGCCTGACGGAAAAGGTTGCCATAAATGCACTGCCTGATGTAGGTTTGATAGTCTCCGAACTGGCGTGGCTTATAGAAAACCCTGGCGAGATACTAGCAATTGGCGAACGGGCAAGAGCATTTATAGAAAAAGAGCACGATCATATTATGATAGCCGGGAAATACCTTGAGAAGTGGGAAACAAAATAAACCCTTAAAATTATACTGAGTCAAATTTACAATCTGCTTTTGAAAGCGGGGATTTTGAAATTAAATTCAAAGACAGGGGTTCGTGGAGAATAACGACTTAACTTTTGTTGAGGGAAGTACATTTTCACCCTAAAAAATTTTATGAATGTATTACACGTTTTATAATGATTTACTTACTTTGGTAAATAAAAACATACGATGATATCCTACGATCCTAAAGAATGGTTCTCTTTCATATTCCAATTCCATAAAGGCGACACCTTCCGTAAACTCCTGCCTATCATGGCAGGTATCGGCTTGTATTCGGCTGCTATTGCCTGGCTTGAGATCGAATACTGGCAGCTGTCGGAAACCAGCTATGTTAAGAACATCACGGTTATGCATACAATGCTGGGCTTTGTCATTTCGCTACTGCTGGTGTTCCGCACCAATACAGCATACGACCGCTGGTGGGAAGGCCGCAAAATGTGGGGTGCACTGGTAAATAACAGCCGCAACCTTGCCATTAAGATGGCGGTGATGCTAAAGGACCCAGCTGACAAGGAGATCATGAAAAAGCTGATCCCTGCCTATGCATCTGTCCTAAACCTGCATTTGAAGAATGTTGACATCAGCCACGAGTTGTTTGACGATGCTATCCTGGCGGCCGATCACTATAACCATAAGCCCAACCAGATCGCCAAAACCATTATGGCACGCGTTAACGATATGTACAAGGAAGGCAAGATAACAGGCGACCAGCTTATTGTACTGAATGAAGAGTTACGTTCTTTCCTGGATATCTGCGGGGCATGCGAGCGTATTAAAAATACACCGATACCCTACTCTTACAGCGCATTCATAAAAAAATTCATTTTCTTCTACGTTATGACACTGCCTTTCGGATATGTGTTCCAGCTTGGATATTATGTGATACCTGTGGTTGTTTTCATTTTCTATGTGCTTGCCAGCTTAGAACTAATTGCCGAGGAAATTGAAGATCCTTTTGGAACAGACCCTAACGACCTTCCGCTCGAGAAAATTGCCGAAACTATAAAGAAAAATGTTGAGGAGTTGATTTATTAGCCGGTTGGAGGTTGCGGGTTTGGATTATAGGTTCAGAGTTAGCCGCACTGTATGGCAACCCAAAACACGGAACACTAAACTCTGAACCCCGAAGCTTTACCACCAATTTAACACAAAACGGCGCTAAATTCAATACCTTCATTTATATAAATGAAGAGCCATGCATAGTGATAAAAAACCATCTGAAGGAACTACCAGTGCTGACGACAATGTAAATAACAATGCCCATTATTCTGACTCCGGAGAAATTACCCGCGACGATGAGCGCGACCGCAACGACAGCACCGAAGATTGGGATGCCGAGGACAGCCGTACCGGGCGCAATAAATAATTAATAGTTAGCTGCTAAAGAATCGAATAACCCGTCCCAGTCGGTATTACCATGGTTTTTGCCAAGCCGCACGATTATAAGGTTCTTAGCAGGATTCACATAGATATATTGTCCCAGGATACCCTTAGCCAGATAACTGCCATCGCTATTGAGCCACCATTGATTGGTGTAGCCCTCACTGCCGGGTATTGATGTTGTAGATTCCTTAACCCACTGGCTGCTAACAATCTGCTTTCCATTCCATTTACCATTATTTAAATACAGCCTCCCAATTTTGGCAAAATCACGAGCCCTTGCGTTAATGCAGCAGAACGTTTTTTCCAGGCCGTCTTTTTCTTTGTCAAGGCTCCATGTAGCATCATATTCCATGCCTAAAGGCTTCCAGAGTTTTTCCTCAAGATAGGATGTGATGGTTTTGCCTTTCAGTGCCCGCTCCAGGACAAAGCCGAGGAGCTGGGTATCACCACTACTGTACTCAAAATCACCGCCGGGCGCATGGGCCATCTTCCTATTATACATAGACCGGCGAAGATTTCGCCCGTAGTAATAAGTTGCTGCATCTCCAAACGGGTTTACGTAACTCTCATTAAAATGGATGCCGCTCTTCATATCCAGCAAGTCTTTTATGGTCACTTTTTCAAGGCCATCATGGTTTAGTTCCGGGATATAATTAACCATAGGCTCGTCTGTAGATTTGATAAGCCCGTCGTCCAGCGCACAGCCGATCAGTATAGAGGTTACCGACTTTGCCATGGAAAATGATGCTACAACCGATTCTTCATTATAGCCATTGAAATATTTCTCATATTGGATGCTGTCATTTTTAATAATGATGAAGGCAACGGTATTGCTGCCTTTAAGATAATCATCAAAAGAGGTTTCCTTATTTCTGATGGTAAGTTTTTTAGGAGCTCTTGGATTTTTTGAAACTGCATAATGGAATTTTACAGAATCGGCCTTTGCAGTACGTGAAGGGAAAATCTTGTGGTCGGTTATATTTGCGAAGTTATAATATGCAAAACGCCCTATTGTACACGATGTTAAAAGCGTTGTGGTACTTATAAGGCAAAAAAGAGTCAGGCACCGGTAAAAATATGTTTTCATTATTATTGCAGCGTTATTGTACAAATATGGCAAAAAAATTTAATCAGGCACCAAAGCAGGAAAAGATATTCCTTATAGTGACAGCTAATAGCTTATGGCAAATGTCAGTTGTTTATTGGAAAACAATTTAACGACTCAGGAGGCTTTGCAAAAGAAGGATTAACTTTTGCCGATGTGGTGATGTTAAGGGGCAAAATAAAATTTACCATAATTCGTTATCAATAAACTGGTTTTAAATTTAAAGTGGCAAAATTTTTGTTACTTTGTTTAAAAGATCTCTTTTTATGAAATACATCTTTATACTCTTTACAGCACTTACTTTCACCGGCGCATGGGCACAGCTCGATAGCGGAACCGGAGGTATTGCCATTCCACGGGGTAAGAGTACCGTGCCAAAAGCAGCGCCAACCATGAGTGCGGCAAGCCCTTTTTCGCTTAATAAAGAGAAAGCGCCTACCAACAGCACAGCACCGAAGATTGGCGAAAAGGAGAAAAACTTCAGCATGTTTCAGCAAAATAATTTTGTAAGCCGCAGCAACGAGTACCAGGACAGGGTAGAGATAAGGGAAAGAGGCGAATCTAATGAAGCCTATAAAGGAAATAAATATTTTGGCGAGGTGCGTACCAAAGCGAAATTTGTACAGGTTCTGGCACGCGATTTTGAATATGCCGATGGCGACAGGATAAAGGTACTGGTTAATGACCGCGTCGTGGTTGCCGAAATTATACTGGACAACAGCTTTAGGGGTATCCAAATAACCCTTGAAGAAGGTTTTAATAAAATTGATTTTGAAGCGCTGAATCAGGGTACTTCAGGTCCTAATACCGCCGAGTTCAGGGTTTTTGACGACAAGGAGCAGGTAATATCTTCCGACCAATGGAACCTTGCCACCGGTTTTAAGGCTACAGTGATGGTTGTAAAGGAATAAATAATACCAATCTGTGATTAAAAAATTAATTTTCCTTTTACTTGTCATAACTTTCTCAGGTGCATTGGCACAGGGCCAGGATAATGAAGGTTATGAAGCTACCCTTTATTTCAGGGATGGTACCAATATAGCAGGATTTGGCGATATCAAGCGTGTAAGTAACTTTTCAGCATATGAGAAAAGTACCGTAATCATTTTCAAATTAGCAAAAACAGATGAAGCCGAGGAATGGAATGGTGAGATGGTAGACAGGATCATCTTTCATGGCTTTGAGTTTTCGGTAACTTTCCAATTTGTGCCTACCCCTGAAAATCGCCGTAATTCATACGAGCTTCTACGGCTTATAACGGAAGGAGAAGTAAACTTATATTCCAGTATTGACGATTATTTTACTGAATTACGATATGTAGATATGAAGACGCCGGGATTAAAAATGCCTCATACGCCTGTAAATAATTTTGGCCCGGTAATACCTGTAATGTCAAAGCCTACCGGACATAAATATTATATGAGAAGGCAGAATGAAACTAAATTTTTCAATTTTTCCGGAAGCAAGAAGAAAATCGCAGCTTATTTCAATGACTGTTCGGGTATTGCAAAAAAACTGGAAACGGGTGATTTTACTATTGATACATTAAAAGAAATAGTAGAATACTATAATGACCTGTGCGCTGGCTACACCGAAGATAGCGATAAAAGTGATGATGGTAAATAAAAAAAGCCCCGAATAAATTCGGGGCTAAAATAAGGGTGAAAGACGGGGCTCGAACCCGCGACCTCCGGAACCACAATCAGGCGCTCTAACCAACTGAGCTACAATCACCATTTGTTTTGAGAGTGCAAATATAAGCCTTTCAACTATTTTTGCAAATAAAAATTGAAGTTTTTTATATCAAATCTCCTAAGCTATTCACTGCCAAATACCTTTCTACAGTAAATCCTTCGGCATATTCTCTATTGATGAGCCTGCCAAGGTCGGCGGCACGGTAAAGAATGCTGTCTTTAAAGTTTTTTGTGGCTATAGGCGTTACAGGTTCATCACTTCCCGGATCGTAAAACTGCGACTTATATGCCATAAGCGATTGTACTTTTACATCCATAAAACCGGTTACATCTACCACAAAATCGGGCACCAGGTTTTTCCATTGTATGTAATGGTAGACCAGCTTTGGCCTCCAGGCGTCCTGCTTCCCTGCTTCCGACTCCGTTTCAATCCGCCTCAGTCCTGATAAAAAGCACGCGTCAGAAACCAGTTTGCTGCCTTTGCCATGGTCGATATGGCGGTCATCTACCGCATTGCAAATAACAATTTCAGGTTGGTACTTGCGTATCATTTTTATTATTTCCAACTGATGGGCTTCGTCATTAGTAAAGAACCCGTCACGGAAGCGCAGGTTCTCCCTGATTGTCACACCAAGTATCCTGGCAGCTTCGGCAGCTTCTTCGTCCCTTATTTCTGCCGTGCCACGGGTACCGAGTTCACCGCGGGTAAGGTCTACTATCCCTACTTTTTTGCCAAGGGAAATTTCTTTTGCAATGGTTGCGCCGCAGCTTAGTTCCACATCATCGGGATGGGCGCCAAAAACAAGTATATCTAATTTCATCTGTTTGCTGTTGTTGGTGCAAAGTTAGGGAAGTTTTGTTGGAGGAAATGAAACTTATCATGTATATGTTTTTGGGCGGGCCACACCCTATACTGCATCCGTTGCAGTGGCCGGGCTATCGGCTTTATCTGCTTCGTGCCTCCGCAGGATACCGCCTCTATCCCTACCGCATGGCCTCACCCCCAGCCCCTCTCCAAAGGAGAGGGGAGCAAGGACGATAAATAACTATATTGCCGTAAAATAGGAAGGTTACATACGCTTAAGGGATGGAAGCGGCATCCCCGTAGCCTGCGGAGGGATACAGCGTACAGCCTGACGGCGTAGCTTGCGGAGGCGGCACGCCCAAAAATAAACAGCTACTTTTATAAAATAATTAGGAAGAAAATCGTTAAATAACTATAACTTGCAGGATTAATTTACGAACGAAAAATACTCATAAAATGAATGAGATTAAGATACTTTGGGTGGATGACGAAATAGACATGCTCAAGCCACACATCCTTTTCCTTGAAAAGAAAAACTACAACGTGACTACCGCAAATAACGGACAGGATGCCATTGATATGTTCGAAAAGGAAAACTTTGATGTTGTGTTCCTTGACGAGAACATGCCGGGACTGAGCGGGCTTGAAACGCTGTCGATAATTAAAGAGAAAAAATCGTCGGTGCCGGTAATCATGATCACGAAAAGTGAGGAAGAGTACATCATGGAAGATGCCATTGGCTCCAAAATTGCAGACTACCTTATCAAGCCGGTGAATCCAAACCAGATATTACTCTCGCTTAAAAAGAATCTTGACCATTCACGCCTCGTTTCTTCCAAAACCACGCTGGATTACCAAAAGGAATTCCGGAAAATATCTATGGATATGGGCATGGTAAACTCATGGGAAGACTGGGTAGAAATGTACAAACGACTGATATATTGGGAACTTGAACTGGAAACGATTGAAGACCAGGGAATGGTAGAAATACTGGAATCGCAGAAACAGGAAGCTAACTCGCAGTTTGGCAAATTCATAGAAAAGAACTATGAGGACTGGTACGAGCCAAAGGCAGATAAACCCGTGCTTTCGCATAACCTGTTCCGCGAACTCGTAGTGCCTGAGATTCAAAAGAAACAGCCGATACTTTTTGTGGTGATAGATAACCTGCGCTACGACCAGTGGAAGGCTTTTGAAAGCGTGGTTACCAATCATTATAAGCTGGAAAAAGAGGCTGCCTATTATGCCATCCTGCCAACAGCTACACAGTATGCACGGAACGCCATATTCTCGGGACTGACACCACTGGAAATGGAGAAAAAATTCCCGCAATACTGGAAGAATGATGTAGACGAAGGCGGAAAAAACCTGTATGAGGGCGAGTTCCTTACCGAACAGCTGAAACGCCTTGGCCTGCAGAACCTCAAACAGGAATATTATAAGATCACCAATTTTCGTGACGGGCAAAAGCTGGTGGATAACTTTAAGGGGCTTAAGGGCAACGACCTCACTACAATTGTTTACAACTTTGTAGATATGCTTTCGCATGCCAAGACCGAAATGGATGTGGTGAAAGAGCTTGCCAGCAACGACAAGGCCTATCGCTCGCTTACCCTGAGTTGGTTCCGCAATTCGCCATTACTGGAAATGATACAGCAGGCCCAGCAAATGGGCTTCAGGCTGATACTCACTACTGACCATGGTACTATAAATGTGAAGAATCCAAGTAAGGTAATAGGCGATAAAAATACCAGCCTCAACCTGCGTTATAAAACAGGCCGCAGCCTTACTTATGAAGACCGCGATGTTTACGCTATAAGAGACCCGAGGCGCATCCAGCTGCCTACCATAAACATGAGCAGTTCCTACATATTTGCCAAGAACGACCATTTCCTGGCCTATGTAAATAATTATAACCACTACGTGAGCTATTACAGGAATACCTACCAGCATGGCGGTATTTCGCTAGAGGAAATGATCATTCCGTTCCTCGTGTTCAACCCTAAATAATTGGATTAAAGTATATGGAAATTACTTTTTCCCTTGAGGAAATAGACAGTGCGGCAAAGCAGGTACTTGCCCAAAATATAAAGAGCATTATAACATTCCATGCAGGGATGGGTGTTGGCAAAACAACATTCATCAAGGCTTTGGCGCGGCAGCTGGGCGTAAAGGACATGACCTCCAGCCCTACTTTCTCCCTTGTAAACGAATACGGGACCGAAGACGGAAGGATATTATACCACTTTGACCTGTACCGGCTTAACAGCGAATCCGAAGCGTATGATATGGGTATTGACGAGTACTTTTATTCGGGCAACCTGTGTTTTATCGAATGGCCGGAAAAGACCCCGAACCTCATCCCGATAGACCATACTGCAATTACCATGAAAATGCTGCCGGATGGCAAAAGGCAGCTCATCGTAAAATAGTTACTTTCGTTTTGTTTTTTTTGTAAATTAGAGCCAAATTATCCGCATAGTCCATGTCCTTAACACCTTTTACAAAACAGCAGCTGCTTCCGCAGGAAGAGAAACTTGAAGTGGCCCGGCAAAAGAGCGAGCTCTTTATCGGTATTCCTAAAGAAACATCCTATCAGGAACGAAGGATATGCCTTACCCCGGATGCCGTAAATTCGCTTACCGCCCATGGGCATCGTGTGATGATCGAGGCAGGCGCAGGGCTCAGCTCCAGCTACAGCGACAGGGATTACAGCAATGCAGGCGCAGAAATTACACAGGACCCTAAAAAGGTTTTCGGATGCCCGGTAATACTGAAAGTGGAGCCGCCTTCGGTATCTGAAATAGAAATGATGAATATGGAAACTCTTGTCATTTCGGCTATACAATTAAAAACACAGCGAAAAGAATATTTTGAAGCGCTGGCCTCCAAAAAAATTACCGCACTCGCCTTTGAATTCATAAAAGATGAGGACGGTTCCTACCCTGCCGTCAAATCGCTTAGCGAAATAGCAGGGACAGCATCAGTACTCATAGCCGCCGAGCTGATGATCAACCAAAAGATTGGCAAAGGCTTGCTTTTGGGTAACATTACAGGCGTACCACCTACAGAAATCGTTATCATCGGTGCAGGTACCGTGGCTGAATTCGCCGCAAAAACCGCAATAGGCCTTGGGGCAAGCGTAAAAGTTTTCGATAATTCCATTACAAAATTACGCCGCCTCCAGGATACCCTTAACCAGCGTATATTTACCTCTACCATACAGGAAAAATCGTTATTAAAAGCCCTGATGCGCTGCGATGTGGCTATTGGCGCCATGAAAGGCAAGAACCGTACGCCTATTATCGTGAGCGAAACAATGGTGGAGCACATGAAAAAAGGCGCCGTTATTATCGATGTCTGCATTGATACTGGTGGATGCTTCGAAACATCGGAAGTGACTACTCATGAGAAACCAACTTTTGTAAAGAACAACGTAATACATTATTGTGTCCCGAATATCCCTTCGCGCTATTCGAAAACAGCATCAATGTCAATCAGCAATATTATCAGCCCTTTCCTTTTGCAAATGGCCGACGATGGAGGTATAGAAAGCGCGATACGCTGCAATGCAGGATTAAAAAACGGCATTTATTACTACCACGGACTGCTGACCAACCGCTCTATTGCCGATTGGTTTTCCTTATCCTACAGGGATATCAACCTTATTGTTTTTTAAAGAAATCAATACTCAAATATAATGTGGCGCTGTTTCCGATTTCAACCGGATCGTGAACGGTGTGTATACTATTTACATTACATAGTGAGATTGATTATTTCATCGGAATCGCGGCTGTAGGTGCCCGCAAAATCCGGGCTAGTGCGACGGAGCTTTGTTATCTGTTTTCTGTTTAAAATCCTTTTTAAATCTCCCTTCAAAACCCTATATTTGCGGTTCATTCCATTTTACAACACAACTACAATGCAGCAATTATCCGAACTGAATGCCATATCTCCTATTGACGGGAGGTACCGTGGCAAAACCGTACCACTATCCCGCTATTTCTCTGAAGAAGCGCTCATACGGTACCGCGTCCTCGTGGAAATAGAATATTTTATAGCCTTATGCGAACTGCCATTGCCACAGCTTACCGGCGTGGACAAAAATACCTTCGGGCCACTAAGGGAAATCTATAAAAATTTCAGTTCCGGCGATGCACAGCAGATAAAAGACATTGAAAAGACCACCAACCACGACGTAAAAGCCGTGGAATACTTCATCAAAAAAGCATTTGACCAATTGGGCCTTGAGGCTTATAAAGAATTCATCCATTTTGGCCTTACATCACAGGACATCAACAATACTGCCATACCGCTTTCTACAAAAGAAGCCTTTGAGGATGTATACATGCCGGAGCTGATTGCCGTTATTGCAAAGCTGAAAGAATTGAGCGTGGAGTGGGCTAATGTCCCGATGCTGGCACGTACCCACGGACAGCCTGCTTCCCCTACCCGTTTGGGCAAGGAGATAGGCGTATTTGTAGAACGCCTTGAAGAGCAGTTGCGATTGCTGTTCAACATACCATTTGCTGCAAAGTTCGGTGGTGCAACGGGTAACTTCAACGCGCATTTCGTGGCCTACCCAAAAACCGACTGGAGGCAGTTCGGGAATAATTTTGTAGAAGGGACACTGGGACTGAAGCACTCCTTCCCTACTACCCAAATTGAGCATTACGACCACTTTGCCGCTTTCTTCGACGCACTGAAACGCATAAATACCATAATCATCGACCTGGACAGGGATATCTGGACGTATGTGTCAATGGATTATTTCAAGCAAAAAATAAAAGAAGGCGAAATAGGCTCTTCGGCTATGCCGCATAAGGTGAACCCTATCGATTTCGAGAATTCTGAAGGCAACCTTGGGATAGCCAATGCCATCTTTGAGCATCTTTCTGCCAAGCTGCCGCTGTCAAGATTACAGCGCGACCTTACCGACAGTACGGTATTACGTAACATTGGCGTACCGATGGGACATACCATAATTTCTTTTGAAGCCACACTGAAAGGCCTTAATAAACTATTGCTGAATGCGGATAAGTTTGCCGAAGACCTCGAAAAAAACTGGGCTGTAGTTGCCGAAGCGATACAAACCATACTGCGCCGCGAGGGGTATCCAAATCCTTATGAAGCACTAAAAGACCTTACGCGTACCAATACAACTATAGACAAAAACGCGATACATACTTTCATAGGAAATCTTAATGTGAGCGATGATATCAAGAAAGAACTGATGCAGATCACCCCGTCTAACTATTTGGGCATACAACCATAAGTTCGACTGAAATGTTAATTCCTGTTTAAATTTTGACCGGCCTGCTTAACAAGGTAACCTTTACAAGGATAAAAATTGTTATATTGCAGGGAACAGCAGGATTTAAACAGGATTTTTTATGCCCAATAAGGTACTCATACTTTTTGCCCACCCATTGTTCGAAAAATCGAATGCTAATGGTGTGCTGGTACGGCATATCCCTGATTCGCCAAACATCACCTTTCACGACCTGTACCAGGAGTATCCCGATTTTGATATCGACATGAAACGGGAACAGGAATTGCTGTACAACCACAATATCATCATCTGGCACCATCCTATGTACTGGTACAGCTGCCCACCGCTGCTGAAGCAATGGATCGATATAGTCCTGGAACACGGATGGGCCTACGGGAAGGAAGGCTTCGCGCTTAAAGGCAAACTTCTTTTACAAGCTATTACTACAGGGGGACGACGGGAAAATTACTCCCCAACAGGACGCGACGGGTTTACCATACCGCAATTACTGGAACCTTTTTGCCAGACGGCGAAAGTGTGCAATATGCATTACCTTCCCCCTTTTGTGGTACATGGCACCCACTCCATGACCGAAGAAGGATATGAAAAGAACGGAAAACTGTATGGGCAGGTCCTGGAATATCTTGTGGACAATACTATTGATCCGGGAGAGATGGCAGGTTTCCATTATTTTAATGATTGGTTTAAAACTAAAAACGGGTAATTATGGCAGACGGATTTTTCTTTCAGGCGCTCATTTACCTTGCTTCGGCTGTAATCTGTGTTCCCATAGCCAAAAAGCTGGGGCTTAGTTCGATACTGGGCTACCTGTTTGCCGGCATTATTATCGGGCCCTATGTTTTAGGGCTTATCGGTCAGGAAGGCCAGGACATCATGCACTTTGCCGAATTCGGCGTGGTAATGATGCTGTTCCTTATCGGCCTCGAACTCGACCCACATAAATTTTGGCGCATGCGACGCATTATTGTTGGAATGGGTACCTTGCAGGTGGTGGGCACAACAGCCGTATTATTCATTGCCTGTTCGTTTGTGCTGCGTTGGGAATGGCAGGCTACACTCGCCATATCCTTAGCCCTTACACTTTCGTCTACGGCTATCGTAATGCAGACCATGAAAGAAAAGGGTCTCACAAAAACATCGATGGGGCGGTCTTCTTTTGCCATATTGCTGTTTCAGGATATTGCCGTAATCCCGATTATGGCTATCCTGCCGCTTCTTGCAGCCGGAGGAATAAAGAATGAGAACGTAAGTCAATCCCTCATTTCTAATCTGGACGGTTGGCTTCAGGCTCCTATTGTATTGGGTACTATAGGAATGGTTTACCTTGGCGGACGATTTATAATCATACCACTGTTGCACGTTGTGGCGCGCACCAGGCTACAGGAGCTTTTTACGGCATCTGCATTGTTGCTTGTCATGAGCGTTTCCTTCATGATGCAGCTGGTAGGCCTCAGCCCAGCCCTTGGCGCTTTCCTTGCCGGATTGGTATTGGCCAATAGCGAATTCCGCCATGAGCTCGAAGGAGATATAGCGCCGTTTAAGGGCCTGTTACTGGGGCTCTTCTTCATTGGAGTGGGTGCCTCCATCAATTTCCAGCTCATAATGGCCGACCCTGCCTTTATAATTATTTTCTGTACGATATTCAATATTATCAAATTCTTTGTGCTTCTGGCGGTTGGAAAAATCTATAAGAAAAGTTCCGACCAAAACATATTATTTGCCTTTGCCCTGAGCCAGGCAGGGGAATTTGGCTTTGTGATACTGGCATTTGCCACACAGCTCAACCTGATGGCTACCGCACTTGCCGACCAGATGATGGCGGTAATAGCACTAAGTATGATAGGGACACCATTCCTGCTGCTCATCAATGAAAAATGGATAGATCCCTTCTTTGGTGTAAAAGAGAAGCAGCCGAAAAACAATTATGATTCCATCGACGAGAAAAACGATGTCATTATTGCCGGGTTCGGAAACTTTGGGAGTACCATAGGCCGCCTGCTGAAGACCAACGGCATTCCGGCAACAGTTCTTGACATGGACAGTGACCGTGTGGACTCACTACGGAAAATGGGATTTAAAGTGTATTATGGCGATGCGTCACGACTGGAGCTGCTTAAAGCAGCGGGTTGTGAAACCGCTAAGCTTTTCATTGCCGCGATTGACAACCCAAGGGTAAACCTACAGGTTGTAGAAATGATCAAAAAGCACTTCCCTAACCTGAAAATACTTGCCCGGGCACGCAACCGCAGCGATGCTTTCGAGCTTGTGGATATGGGCGTGAATGATTTTTACCGCGAAAATATGTATAGTGCTGTGCACCTGGGTGTCGATGCGCTGGTGGAACTTGGGCACAGGCGGTATACAGCAACAAGGCAGGGCCAGCGTTTTATAAAGTATGATGAGCAGGCTATATTCCGACTGGCAGAAAAACGCCACGACAAGAAAGCCTTCCTGATGACCGCTATGGAAGAGATTGAAATGCAGGAGCAATTGCTTAAAAATGACCTCTATGCACAGCTTGGTGCCAATGACCATGCCTGGCAGAGCGCGGATTTACGGAAAGAGGCGGAGGAAGAGTAGTTTTCAGTCACAGTCGCAGTTTTCAGGTTTTAGTTCGGACTGCGACTGTGACTGAAAACTGAGACTATTTTACCGGTATCCATATCTCCTCTTCGGAATCCGGGTCTCCGTACGTATATTTCTCTCCTAAAATCTCAAAATGCGGACGGATATCCAGTACATATCCTGAAGCAGGCAGCCATTCCCTGAAAATGTAATTATAGGTTTCCGGCGCATCTTCAGCAGTGCCTTTATAATTGAAAACGGCATACTTTCCGCCATTTAATATAAATGCTTCCATCCCATCGGGAATAGCATCAAAATCAGTAACTTCCATTAATGCCCACTTCTCAAACTCAGCTTCCGGATTAAAATTGCTGAAAAAACCTGCACTGTAAATCTGCAATGAAAACATATCCGTACCGACAGCATTGGTTATCTCTTTACGGTGCGGCATAAAACTGCTCCAAAGCCGGAATGTAGTGTTTTTGGAAAAGGACATAGTGAGACGTTTGCCTAAAAGCTTTTTGGAAGGGATTATTTTTATTTCCGGTGTCATTATTTTTTAGCCACGAATTTCACGAATTTAACAAATTAGCCAGTTATGAAAACTGCGCCTGTGACTAAATTAAACTTGACTTATTAAGCTTGCTGTTCTTCCTGCTAAAGCCAAAGTAAATGGAAAGGCCTATAAGCAACCAGATCGTAAAATAAATCCAGTTCCACACGCTAAGCTGCGCCATCATGTAAAGGCAGCAGATAAGGCCAAGCAACGGTATGAGCGAAAGGTTTTTACGGAATGTCCATACCGACAGGAATACTAATGAAATAAGGAATATATACATTGGTATCTTATGTTTGAAAAGGTCGAAGCCGCTTTCGTATTTAAGCTCGTCGGCAATCGGAAGTTCGTCTACCAATCTTTGATAAGCAGCATCATCGTGCTCATACGTCCCCAGTATCTGCTCAAGGTCCTGGGATCCGGTCGCAACATCGCGTGCCAACAGAGAGTTGTATACTTCGGTAGTTTGCTCTTTGGTTAACGAGGTCACAATAGTCGACGGCGTATTAATCTCTTTCTCATTAGCAAGAAAAGCCATTGTTGCCTCTTTGTTGTAGGTAAAAGAAAATATAACACCGGCAATAAGCACTACCGGCATAATGAATTTGGCATTCACATAAGGCGTTTTAAATTTTCCCCTTGGCACATCGGGGCGATTCTGTAATACAAGTACACCGGCACATACAAGGACAAACGCAAACAATGTCCCTATACTGCACAGGTCAGTAACCATGGTTAGGTTCAGGAATAATGCCGGAACCGCTACTACAAATCCCGTTACTATTGTTGCGTAAGACGGTGTCTTAAACTTAGGGTGCACCCTGGAAAACTTTTTGGGTAAAAGCCCGTCACGGCTCATGCTCATCCAGATTCGGGGCTGCCCCATCTGAAATACCAACAATACGCTGGCCATGGCAATTACTGCACTTACGGCTATAATACCGCTCATCCATTTAAGATCGAGCTTTTCGAAAACAAACGCCAGCGGGTCACCAACATTGAGTTCGTTATAACGTACCATACCTGTAAGCACGAGGGCAATTATTACATATAATACCGTACAGATTATAATAGCCCACATCATTCCTTTCGGCAGGTCGCGCTGCGGGTTCTTGCATTCTTCGGCAGTAGTCGAGATAGCATCAAATCCTATATAAGCAAAAAATACCGCCGACACGCCTTTAAGCACCCCTGCTGCTCCGTTCGGTGCAAACGGGTCCCAATTGGCGGTATCTACATAGAACACGCCGACAGCGATAACAAGCAGGATAATGCACAGTTTTACAACCACCATCAGGTTGCTGGCGTTACGCGATTCTTTCATTCCTCGGTACACAAGGGCGGTAATGATTATGATTATGAATAATGCTGGAAGGTCGGCTACAAAATGGAATGAGCCGATAGTTGGTGCTGTCATCCAGGCGTTGTAAGCCTGCTGTAATCCGGCATCGAGGTTTGCGAAGCTCTTGCCGCCCTGCATCAGCGCGGTGGCATTGTCAAAGCCGTTTGATGCAGTGAGGTAATCCATTTGCACCCAGTCGGCCAGCGTGCCCAGGTGCCAGTCGTATCTTGAATTGAGCGTCGTGACGATGCCATCGAGCAGCCCTGTAAAATAATCGCTCCATGATATAGCAACGGTTATATTACCAATTGCATATTCCATTATCAGGGCCCAGCCTATTATCCAGGCGACAATTTCGCCGAAAGCCACATACGAATAGGTATAAGCGCTCCCGGAAACAGGCACCATAGAGGCGAATTCGGCATACGCAAAAGCTGCAAAACCACAGGCAAGGGCGGTAAAAAGAAACAGGAAGATAACTGCGGGGCCACCATCGGCACTTGCTTTGCCTATTGTACTGAAGATACCGGCGCCTATTATGGCGGCAATTCCGAAAGCGGCTAAATCCTTAACGGTAAGGTGCCTTCCTAACGAATCATGCCCATGCTCATTGCTTTCAACCTGCTTTAAAATGTCCTGTACGTTCTTTTTACGAAATAAGCTGTTTAACGCCATTGTTTTTATTTAAAATTCAAAATCCCTGCTATTTGCAGTAATAACAAATATAAAAACTAAATTGAAAAAAAATTGACAGCAATTTGGTTATTTCTTAAAATATTCTTAATTTAAATTTATATAAGAATTTTCTATACAACTATAGGCAATAACAATCAATATTGCCTATAGTTAAAACCTATTAATTCTATTTTTGTGATGTAAAAAATTAATCATTTAATCACTAAAATATAAATTATGTCATTAGTAGGAAAGAAATTCCCAAACATTGCTGTCGATGCTATCTCTGAAATGGGAGATAACCTGAGCATCAATATTTATGAAGAAGCGGTAAACAATAACAAGAAAGTGTTGTTGTTCTGGTATCCGAAAGATTTTACATTTGTTTGCCCTACAGAGCTTCACGCATTTCAGGCTGCCCTTGGCGAGTTCGAAAAAAGAAACACTATGGTAATTGGGGCTTCATGCGATACTAACGAAGTGCACTTTGCATGGCTTAACACCGCAAAAGACAATGGTGGTATAGAAGGCGTTACCTACCCTATCCTTGCCGATACGAACAGGAACCTTTCTAACATCCTTGGAATACTTGATATCGAGTCTACAGAATACAGCGAAGAGACTGACTCTGTAATCCTTACCGGATCTAATGTTACCTACAGGGCGACTTACCTTGTTGACGAAACAGGTAAAATTTTCCACGAGAGCGTAAACGATATGCCGCTTGGCCGTAATGTACACGAATACCTGAGGCTGATTGACGCTTATACCCACGTTCAGGTGAAAGGCGAAGTTTGCCCGGCTAACTGGGAAGAAGGAAAAGAAGCCATGACTGCCGACCGTAAAGGCGTTGCTTCCTACCTTGCTTCAAACTAATTAATTATTAACACCTTACTTACACATACTACCCATGTTACAGGAACTTGAGACAGATAATTTAGCGGAGATCGTTGCCGGAGAACCGGTGGTTGTGGTACAATACTCTGCCGGATGGTGTGGTAACTGCCGCATCATGAAGCCAAAATTTAAAAAAATGGCATCGGAACACGAGAATGTAACCTTTGTGATTGCTGATGCTGAAAATTTCCCCGAGTCGAGGAAACTGGCGAAAGTGGATAACCTGCCAACCTTTGCCACCTTCAGGAACGGCCAACTGGTAAACCAGGTACAGACGAATAAAGTAGAAATCTTAACCGACTTAGTCAATGAAGTTACCAGTAATTAAGCACCTTACCCAGTTTATTGAGGACAACGACCAGGATTATATTATAGAAACCCTGGAAGTACTCGAAGCGCTTACCGAAGTGCCTTCTCTTAAAGATGAAGAACTGGATGTAGTGGGAGAACTTATCTCCAACATGTATGGTGCGCTTGAAGTAAATAAAATGATAAAGGACGGTATGACCAAAAAGGAAGCGCTCAACAGTTTTATGATGCGTGTACTTGGCGCGATAGATAAAGAATAGTTTTTCATAATCAGGTTAATAGGAACGCTCCCGGAAACGGGGGCGTTTTTTTTGTTATCTATTCAAAAAATAGCTCATACTAAAAGCTTCGTACCTTTGCATCCTAACTAAAACTATTTATTATGGGACAGGCAAAGAAAATGCTAATGGAACAAGAAGAGCAAGAATTGACGCAAAATGAATTTACAGAATTTTTTGAAAGATTGCTTGTTAGAGAATATATTACTAATCTTAATATTAGCGGGATAGCTAAGCATTTAACCACAAAAGGTTATGATAGTCTATCAAAGGATCAATTAAGAGTACTACAGGATTTTACTGCTCAATTCAGAGAGAAGTATGAGTGTAGTCAATGCTATGGAACTCATATGTCGGGATTATTAGATTATCTTGAAGTCTTAGAGACAGGTTATTGTACAATTTGTGAAATTGATAGAGAAAATTATTTAAGAGACTGATTCTTCCATCTAACCCTATAATATTTTTACTTATAAGAAGAGCCGCTATGGTATTGCTAGTGGCTCTTCGCATAAGTTCTCCAACTAATTTACCTAAATTAGCTTAACTTCGTCGCTTTATAATTCAATATGAAAAACATATTCCTTGCAACAATAACATTTATCGCCTTTACTGCCAATTGCCTTGCCCAGCAGGATTTCATCAACCTTGCTTATGGAAAAGACAAACAGCAGACGCTTGATCTTTTCCTGCCTAAAGTGGTATCCGAAAAGATTCCTGTAGTCATTATGATACACGGCGGCGCATGGATGATGGGCGGCAAGGAGTATACCGACAAACGGGCCAAAGACCTGCGTGACCGCGGATTTGTAGTTGCCAATATCGATTACCGCTATGTGAGCGAAACGGTACATTGCAAAGAGCTTCTGGAAGATGTCGACAGTGCCGTTGACTATGTTCAGAAAGAAGGCAAAAAATATGGCTATACTACCAAACAGGTCCACATGGCCGGAATAAGCGCCGGTGCGCATTTGGCGTTGCTGTATGGGTATACTACAAAAAGGAAAGTAAAATCTATCAATGCGATATGCCCTCCGGTGCTGTTTGACAGCAGTGCACCATTTGGCAATATGAATGATCCGCTCATGAAAAATATTGAGCTGCTGGCTAATGCAAAATACACGAATAAACATACTCAAAGCGAAGAATTTAGGGATATTAGCCCTGCCCACCATATTAAAGACATTCCTACCCTGTTGATACATGGTGATAAAGACCATTTGGTGCCTTGGTGGCATTCCCAATTCCTGTTCAGCGAGCTGCAGGAAAAGAAAATTGACTCAAAATTCCTTACAATGAAAGGCAAAGATCATGATGCCGGGCTTAATGACCCTGACACTGAAAAACAGGCATATGATACAATATTGGGTTGGATCAATTCGCATAACTAATGCACCTCTTTATAAAGAACATGGTATGCCCGCGGTGTATTACCGCAGTGCGCAGCGAACTGGAGAAAGCCGGCATCAATGTGCTTTCTGTAGAATTGGGCGAAGCGGAGATAAAAAACGAACTCTCGCCCGAAGAGCTTCAGCATGTAGACAGATCATTACAGGCACTGGGATTTGAACTTATAAACGACCGCAAAAGCAGGATTATTGAGCAGATAAAAAACGGTATTGTGTACCTGGTACACCACTCTAACGAAACACTGAATACCAACCTCTCTGCCTGGCTGGCCGATAAACTGCATTACGACTATACTTACCTGAGCAACCTCTTCTCCGAAGTTGAAGGCACAACTATAGAAAAATACTACATTGCCCAGCGTATCGAGAAAGTAAAGGAGCTGCTGGTATATGATGAGCTTTCGTTGGCAGAAATTGCCGATGCCCTGGGTTACAGTAGCGCTGCCTACCTTTCGGGCCAGTTCAAAAAAGTGACGGGCCTCACTCCTACTTTTTATAAATCGATCAAAGAGAACAAGCGCCGGAAAATTGACGAACTGTAAAAGTCATAGTTATTCCTAAAGATTGCATAAGCGGTTATGATTTATAATGCTGAACTTTGCACTTCAAATTAATACAAAGACAATGCATCATATATATACTGTTTCCGGAATGACCTGTGATGGCTGTTCCGCCAAAGTGAGTTTTCTGCTTAAAAAAATACCCGGCGTAACTGATGTAGCTATTGACCTTGAAAAAGGTACAGCCGCTGTTACTATGGAAAACCATGAGCCTGTTGCCAAGCTCCAGGAGGCATTGAAGGATTACCCCAAATACCAATTATCGGAACAGGGACACCCCGATATGCCACCTGTAAATGTATTTGGAGAACAGGCCGAAGATAAAAAAAGCTGGGCAGCAACATACAAACCCATACTATTGATATTTGGCTATATAAGCGTGATTTCTCTGGTCACGGCCTCATCAGGAAACACATTTAGCATAATGGTATTTATGCGGGTTTTTATGGCGGGTTTCTTTCTTACTTTTTCGTTTTTTAAAATGCTCGACCTGAAAGGCTTTGCCGATAGCTACGCCATGTATGATGTGGTTGCCATGAAATTTAAAACCTGGGGATATATCTACGCCTTTACAGAGCTGTCGCTCGGACTCGCTTTTGCACTGGACTTTGAACCTGTGATTACCAATGCCGTTACTGCAGTCTTAATGACAGTGAGCCTTATTGGTGTATTGCAGAGTGTCCTAAATAAAAAGAAGATACAATGTGCGTGCCTCGGGGCGGTATTCAACCTGCCGATGAGTACGGTCACAATTATCGAGGATGGTTTGATGATCGCCATGAGTGTGGGTATGCTGGCGATGTATGTGTGATTTTTTTGCCACGAATTACACAAATTTCAAAAATTATTCCAGGCAACATATAACCTACTGCTTTATTGCATCACAAATCTTTAATGTAATTTGTGCAATTCGTGGCAAAAATCTTCATTGTTTTACATTGATAAATCCTTACTTTTGTTTTTATCTAAAAAAACACAAATGGCGAATATAAAATTAGGCGGAAACCCTGTTACAACTGTAGGCGAACTGCCGCAAACAGGAACTAAGGCCCCGGACTTTACCCTTGTAAAAGGAGACTTATCAAAAGCATCATTATCTGACTTTAAAGGTACCCGTTTGGTTCTGAATATCTTCCCAAGCATCGATACCGGTACGTGCGCCACGTCTGTAAGGAAATTTAACGAGCAGGCAAGTGATCTTGAAAACACAAAAGTGCTATGCATATCCCGCGATTTACCTTTTGCGCTTACCCGTTTTTGTGGTGCAGAAGGCCTTAGCAATGTAGTTACACTTTCGGACTTTAAAGATGGCAGCTTTGGTAAAGCGTATGGGCTTACCATAACTTCAGGTCCGCTTGATGGCTTGCTTTCGAGATCGGTAATAGTGCTTGACGAAGAAGGAAACGTAACATATACAGAACAGGTACCAGATATCAAAGACGAACCTGACTATGATAAAGCCCTCGCAGCCCTTAACTAAATGAAAGACAACCGATTTGTAAAAGGCAGGCTGAAAAGCACCGTATATTCCGTTAAAGGCGCATACAAACTCATAACGAGCGAGCACAGCATCATGGTGCAGTTCTTTATAGCTATCGCCATAACTATTGCAGGATTTTATTTTGAAATATCGGCAACGGAATGGATGCTGCAGACATTTGCCATAGGCCTGGTACTTGCCATTGAAGGCGCCAATACTGCCGTGGAAAAGATATGCGATTTTATCCATCCTGATTTCCATGAAAAGATTGGCTTTATAAAAGATATCGCGTCCGGGGCTGTGTGCTTTGCAGCCCTGGCAGCAATGGTTGTCGGCATTATAATTTATTATCCTAAAGTAGCATTGCTTTTTTAAATTTATTGATATTTTTACAGTCAAGAAATATGTAAATGGCAAGAAGCAAAAAAGAAACTACAGGTACGACAGAAAAACCGGCAGGAGAGAAGAAAAAATGGGGCTTATCACGCCAGCATAAAGTTTTGCTCGGGGTTTTGTTTTTCCTGTTTTCAGTAGCCCTGCTCCTTTCGTTCATTTCCTATTTCCTGTATTGGGAATATGACCAGAGCGAACTTTCGGCTTTTGGCGACCGCCAGCAACCGGTGCAAAACTGGCTGGGGAAATTAGGCGCTTTTTTAGCCGACCTGTTCCTATACCATGGGTTTGGCGTTGCCTCTTTTATACTGATACGCTTTTTCTTTTTAACAGGCGCTTACCTTGTACTGGACCTGCCTGTACGAAAACTCAAAAAAACATTATTCTGGGATCTGTACCTGGTTGTAATCGTTTCGATACTTTTCGGGTTCTTCAATACCTACCTTCCGGAGCTCGGAGGTGTAATAGGCTATGAAATGAACCTATTCATGCAGGACTACCTGGCAAGTACGGGTACACTCCTGATCCTTATTTTCGGACTATTTGTATTCCTTATATTCAGGGTAAAAATGTCTCCGGACGCTATCAAGCTGTTTTTTGAAAAAAGGCGGAAGGAAATCGAAGAAGTAATGGAATCAGATCCGGAGCAGGAGCAGGCACCCGATGCGGCTAGTATACCTGCACCTGCACCAGTATCCTATTCGGTAACAGCTACCGCTGCACCTGCATATATTGATAAGGAAGAGGAAGATGAGGAAGAGCCTGAACTAATACTAAGAACCGTAACACCTCCCCCTCCCGTTTCGCAGTTCGAAATCAACCGTGAGGCACTAAAGCCAACTATTGAACATTCGTCAGAAATAAACCTCGAGCCCGCAATAAAGACGAAACCGGCAGAATATACGCCTCCTGTACACGAGATCATTGAAACAGATGATGAGAGTTTTGTTATTGAGAAATTTGCCGAGGAAGATGTGGTTGAGGAAAACCTGGCAGCGAGGCTTGTAAAGGATTTTGGCGAATTTGACCCTACACTGGATCTTTCTAACTACAAATTCCCTTCGATAGAACTGCTTAAAGATTACTCGTCAGGCGGTATAACCATCAACCAGGAAGAGCTTGAAGAGAATAAAAATAAGATCGTTGAAACGCTTCGTAATTACAAGATCGACATTGCCCAGATAAAAGCGACTGTAGGGCCAAGTGTTACATTATACGAAATTGTGCCCCAGGCAGGTGTCCGCATTTCCAGGATCAAAAGCCTTGAAGATGATATTGCGCTTTCGCTTGCAGCCTTAGGCATCCGTATTATTGCGCCTATTCCCGGCAAGGGTACTATTGGTATTGAGGTGCCTAACCAAAACCCCACTACCGTTTCGATGAAGTCTGTTATAGGCTCGCCGAAATTCCAGGCTGCCGAAATGGAGCTCCCTATCGCTTTGGGCAAAACTATATCCAACGAAACATTTGTGGTCGACCTTGCCAAGATGCCCCACTTGCTGATGGCAGGAGCTACAGGACAGGGTAAATCGGTTGGGTTGAATGCAGTGCTTACCTCACTGCTTTACAAAAAGCACCCGGCTGAAGTAAAATTTGTTTTGGTTGACCCTAAGAAAGTAGAGCTGACCCTTTTCAACAAAATAGAAAGGCATTACCTCGCCAAACTGCCCGATGGCGGCGATGCGATCATTACAGATAATAATAAGGTTATCAATACACTCAACTCCCTGTGTGTTGAGATGGATAACCGCTATAACCTGCTCAAGGACGCATCCGTACGGAATATTAAAGAATATAACGATAAATTCCGCCAAAGGAAGCTGAACCCTGAGAACGGACACCGTTTCCTTCCTTACATTGTTTTGGTTGTGGACGAATTTGCCGACCTTATCATGACGGCCGGCAAAGAGGTTGAAACACCTATTGCACGTTTAGCCCAGTTGGCAAGGGCCATCGGTATCCACCTTATCATTGCTACACAAAGGCCTTCGGTTAACGTTATTACCGGTATTATCAAAGCTAACTTCCCTGCAAGGATAGCGTTCAGGGTAACATCCAAAATAGATTCGCGCACCATTCTTGATAGCCAGGGTGCCGACCAGCTTATAGGCCGTGGTGATATGCTTTATACACAGGGCAATGACCTTGTGCGGGTACAGTGTGCTTTTGTCGACACGCCTGAAGTTGAAAAAATAACCGAATTCATTGGCGCCCAGAAAGGATATCCGGATGCGTACCTGCTACCGGAATACTATGGTGAGGAAAGTGGCATTAATCTTGATATAGATATATCCGAAAGAGATTCAATGTTCAGGGAAGCTGCAGAAGTGATCGTAACCGCCCAGCAAGGGTCGGCATCACTGCTACAGCGAAAACTAAAATTGGGCTACAACCGCGCCGGAAGGCTCATCGACCAGTTGGAGGCAGCAGGTATCGTTGGCCCGTTTGAAGGCAGTAAAGCCCGTAATGTAATTATTCCCGATCTTGTTTCCCTTGAGCAATTTTTCAAAAATGAAGAAAACAACTTTTAGCATGCAACGGATTATCAGGATCATTACACTTTTTATCATAACCATCAGCTTACCGGGACAGGCACAGGAATCGGCAAAAGCAAAGGCGTTGCTCGACCAGGTGAGCGCCAAGGTAAAAAGCTACGAAAATATCTCAATAGACTTTAAATATTCTGTAAGCAATCCAAAGCAAAACCTGAACCAGGAAAGTAAAGGTACCGTTGTGCAGAAAGGCAACCAGTATGTGCTGAACTTTATGGGCATGACCCGTATATTTGACGGGAAGAAAGTGTACAATATTGTTCCTGAAGATGAAGAAATAACCATTTCCAAATATGATGACCAAAAATCGGATGAGCTCACGCCTTCAAAGATGCTCACCTTTTTCAATTCGGGATATAAATACTCGTGGGACATCCTTCAAAACATCAAGGGACGGAAAATCCAGTACATTAAACTAAACCCTTTGAGCGCTAAAGACGCCACCAAGGAAATACTTATAGGTATCGATACGCAGACGAAACACATTTTTAACTACATAAGGACCGAAAAGGATGGCACTAAAATGGTAATAACCATAAATTCTTTCAAAACAAACCAACCTTTGTCAAAAAATCACTTTACCTTTACCGAAAGTAAATATCCTAATTATTACATTAATAGATTAGATTAATTTCCGGTGAAAATTCTAGACCGTTACATCCTTACCTCTTTCATAAAGACGTTCGCGTCGGTATTTGTTATCCTGTTCTTCATCTTTATTTTGCAGGCGATATGGCTATTTATAGCAGAGCTTGCCGGTAAAGACCTGGACGCGGGTATCATTATGAAATTCCTTATATTTTACGCTCCTAAAGTGGTACCACTGGTACTCCCGCTCTCCATATTGCTGGCCTCTATCATGACTTTTGGTGACTTTGCCGAGAACTATGAATTTGCTGCCATGAAATCGTCCGGCATATCCCTTAGCAGGGCTATGAGAAGCCTTACTATATTTATATTCGGGCTTAGCATTGTTGCCTTTTTCTTTGCAAATGACATCATCCCAAAAGCGGAATATAAATTTATAAACCTTAGAGCCAATATTATTAAGCGAAAACCGGCGATGGCAATTGTGGAAGGTCAGTTTAATTCGATAGGTTCTTATAATATCAAGGTCGATAAAAAATCGGGCGAAAACGGAGAACACCTAACCGGTGTGACTATTCATAAACGGATGCCGGGAAACTCTAACGCGACAATAATCAGGTCTAAAAAAGGCCTTTTAAAAAGCAGCGAATCATCAAACCTGTTACAACTTGAACTTTATGATGGCTATTATTATGAAGATGTGACTACTAAAAATCCCATTGAACGTAAAAAACAGCCGTTCGCGAAAAGCAGCTTTACCAGGCAGATAATGAACATCGACCTGAGTATGCTCAACAACTCAAATACCGATGAAGAACAGATAGCGCAGACCAACAATATGCTTAACCTGAGCGAACTTAATTATACCCTGGATTCACTACAAGGCAATTATAATAAAGAGGCGAAAAATATTGCCCTTAACGTCGCGCAAAGGCCTAATATGGTTTTGACGGCTCCAAGGCCTTTACTGAACCTCCCCGGAAAGGACACATTAAAAGTGGTCACGAGAGACAGTATACCTAAAAAGCTAATTGAGATCATAACATCCAAAGATGATAAGAGAAAAATACTTGAAATTGCAACCAACAGCATTACCAGTGCCGAAAGCACAATCACTTCGGGTAAAGCAGGCCTGTTTGAAAGGCTAAAACTAATTAACAACCACTGGTTGGCGTTTTACGATAAATTTGTAATTGCCTATGCCTGCCTGCTTATGTTTTTTATAGGCGCGCCGCTTGGTGCCATCATCCGAAAGGGCGGACTTGGCTTACCCATCGTATTTGCCGTACTCATATTTATTATATTTCACTTTATCAATACTTTTGGAAAAAAGCTGGCACAGGAAAACGCTATCCTACCTTTTGTTGGTTCATGGATGTCTGCTTTTGTATTAACCCCTTTGGCCATTTTCCTGACCTATAGGGCGACCAATGATATGAATGTGACCATCAACTGGGACCCATTGATAGTGCCTTTGCAAAAAGTATTCAATAAAGTATTCAAAATAAAACCAAAAGATACTTAAAATGCAAGTTGAAGAACGCATACAGCTCAATACCATAGAGGAAGCTATTGAAGATATTCGCCAGGGTAAAGTGATTATAGTAGTAGATGACGAAGACCGCGAAAATGAAGGCGATTTTCTTGCTGCTGCCGACAAAGTTTCTCCCGAAATGATCAACTTCATGGCTACCCATGGCCGGGGCCTTATTTGTACTCCATTGACAGAAAAACGGTGTAAGGAACTTGATCTTCATGTTATGGTAACCCGCAATACCGACTCCATGCAGACCGCGTTTACAGTATCGGTAGATCTTTTGGGCAATGGAGTTACCACAGGTATCTCTGCGCATGACAGATCAAAGACCGTAGAGGCGCTAATGAATCCGGATTTGAAACCGGCAGACCTTGCACGGCCGGGCCATATATTCCCGCTTATAGCCAAAGAAGGCGGTGTTTTAAGGCGTACAGGCCATACAGAGGCAGCAATAGATTTTGCAAGGCTTGCAGGCTTTAAGCCCGCAGGTGTTATTTGTGAGATCATGAATGAGGATGGCAGCATGGCACGGCTTCCTGAACTATATGAGGTAGCTAAAAAGTTTGACCTGAAGCTGGTTTCAATTGAAGACCTCGTGGCATACAGGATGCAGCACGACAGCCTTATCCAAAAGAAAGAAGACTTTGAGATGGAAACCCGTTTTGGCAACTTCAGGCTGAGGGCCTATGTGCAGACAACCAACAAGCAGGTACATATAGCGCTCACAAAAGGAAGCTGGAACATAGGTGAACCCGTATTGACTAGGATTAACTCTACACAAGTAAATAATGATATCCTGGGGACACTTACCAACGATGCCGACAGGAAGCTTGACAATATGTTTAAACGCATTAATGAAGAGGGCAAGGGAGCTATTATCTTCATCAACCAGGAGATCTCCCCTTCAGAGCTGCTTACAAGAATTAAAGAACTGAAAGAACTACAACCGCAAGGCCTTTGCAAAGCGCCGCAGATAAAAATGGATGAAAGGGATTTCGGTATCGGTGCACAGATCCTGCATGATATAGATATTTGTAAAATTCGCCTGCTAACCAATTCAGGCCAGACAAAGCGCGTAGGAATGATTGGTTACGGATTGGAAATAACAGAATATGTAGAGTTTTAAGAGTGTTGTATTTTTCTTAATATTCGGACAATGAAATGTTTAAAAAGCACCCTTAAATAAATTAGATTTTTTACTGCAAATGTATTTGGAAAACCGAAAAAGGTTATTATATTTGCAACCGCAATGAGATAATCATTGTGACATACTGGAGAAATGGCAGAGTGGTCGATTGCGGCAGTCTTGAAAACTGTTGACTGTAACAGGTCCGGGGGTTCGAATCCCTCTTTCTCCGCTGAAAATTCAAACCCCGCAATTGTAATTGCGGGGTTTTCTTATTTAGTGGTAAATTGTTTGTAATTGAAAGTAGCAGGGAATGTTTCTTGTGGTGGCAGGGAAATATCTGGAAAAGTGGGATAAAAAATAACCGCCTATAATTATTTTAGGCGGTTTTCAAATTTAATGGATTATCAATTCACCTAACTATATCTGGCTAATTTTTAACCAGCTTTTTAGTTTGCTTTTTACCATCAGATGTACCAATAGTAACATTATAGATACCGTTGCTGTAGCTGTCGATAGCCACATCCGTGCTGATTGTTTTGCCTTCCGGAGCTCCGCTATACAAAATTTTGCCATCCATCGAAGTGATCACGATGCTTTGTATTTCCTGTGTACCAGTAATGGTAACAACACTGTTAGCAGGGTTTGGCGCTATATAGAACAGGTTGATCTTTTCATGAATTCCATTTTCCATGTCAGACAATGAACTTATCCTGGCACCGGAACCACGGCCGGCATCCGGGTCACAAGGACTAACTTTTGCTAAAAACATTCCTGATCCCGTACCTGTTTCAAAGCCCGGCTCTAAAAAAATTTCTTCTCCTGCATAGATGACCTGTATATTATCATTTAGGGTTGAAGAGGCCGTTATAGTATTTTGAACCCTATAACTTTCACTTGCTATAACTGGTAGCGAAATTAAAAGGTCTTCAAAACAATTAATGCATGCATTACTAGTCATGGCAAGCACCGATGGTACATTAGGATTTAAGTCAATATACTCCCTTATCCTGATGCCCTGGCCTACAGTAAAACCTGTACCACAAGGTTGATATGTATAACCCATCGGATTACCAACATCAGCCGGCGTAATCGCGAAAGGCACCCCAAGTTCATCTTCAAGATCACCCATGTATTCGCATGTAGAGGGATTAATAATATCAGTAGTTGCCACTCCATAAGCAGCTGCTTCAGAACTAAAGCCTGCCATAGCGGGTGTATCATGAATTAAATCTGCTTTAGTGAGTGCATTATAATTTATTACATCTGTAACATCTCTGGTTACATGCTCTTGAGTTGCTACGCTGGAATTAGTATTTCCCCAAGGGTGCATTAATCCAAAATCATGGGCGAGCTCATGAGCAAGAGTAATACCAGGTATCCACGTGTAATGTCCTAAAAGAGTGCCTTGTCTGAGAGCAATTTTATCAGAACCATAATTTGTAACTCCATTTCCGCCATTAATCGACTTCGGAAGATAAACATTAATACAATTGGCGATAACCTTATTATTTTGCACCGCATAATTCGTAATGGTTCCTAAACCAGCACCATCATATATATTAGTATAGTTAATGTTCCCGTATCCTTCTAAAACAAAACATATTCCCATCGGCTTAAAAAGCCGATTAGTCTTTTCCAAACTTATTAGTATATCATTTTCAGTTACTGTAAAATCTCCTGTTCCATCACTTTTGTTAATTATCCAAAAATAAATTTTAAAACTTATAGGAGGAAAAGTCTCCAGATATTCCAAATCATAAGAACCTGTAAATGCAGTAGTATTAAATGGACTGAAATAAACAGGTGGTAAATTTGCTGCTTCGGTTACAGTTCCACAATCAGTACCTGAAGGGCTCTGTGCTGTTGCAGTGATATAGCCAATAAAAACAAACAGAAGTATTAGTACGTTTTTCATAAATGAAAGTATTAATTTGAACGCTTATATTATTTCCTTTCAGATAAAGCCTGTACCATGATACTAAGCTCTTCGATTTGTTTGGCCTGTTGCTGGTTTATTTTGTTCTGCTCAATCGTATATAGCGTAAGCTCCTCAATTTTTTGAAGCAGTATTTTATTCATTTCCCCTAACTCAATACCATTGGTTTCAACCTGCGCCGCTGATGGTACATCTTTCAGGTGTCCATTATCGTTAATATGTTTTTCAACTTCTTCTAAGGTTGGAAGTTCATAAGTATCTTCAAAAACAAAATCTGCCCAGGTAGTATATACTTTGACTCTGTTAGCACGGATATTTCCGTTTACTGACAGTTTGTAAGTATCTGTACCGTCTGTAAAAGAGCTGGTGCCTATACCAAGTTTAGAGTCAGCTTTTGGAAGTACCACAGACATATCCGTTCCATTATTATCAATTACCCTAAAATTGGCTGTCTGCGTTTTGTCATATAATGTGAACTCAGAATTACCATCCTGCGATGCCCAAAACCTCAACCGTGTAACGTTATTTCTGTTATTAACCGAAAGCCAGGATGTAGGGGTACTATTCATGTTTGACTGCGGAAAGTCAAAAAACTGAAAAACCCGTTCCTGCGTTGTAACATCAGTTAATGTTCCCGCAGATAACACAGTAGATTCGAACGTCCTCGCGGCATTTGTTGCAAACGTCTGCCCATTCGCAGGCGACTTGGTAAAATAACCAACATTAGCTTTTATATTACCAATCACATCCAATTTTTGTGTTGGCGTCGTAGTTCCAAGTCCAATATTTCCCGTACCGCCGTTCATAAATAACTGTCCTGAAGTTCCCTGAAATGTTAGATTAAAGCCACCCAACGTAACTGTTCGGGTAGAATTCAAAGTTCCATTTCCAGTATAAATGGTTGTCTGTGCATAGGATGCTGAAAAAGCTAACAAAATAGCCGAAATAAAAATGTTTTTCATAATAAATTGATTGATTAATTAAATTAAAAATAATACTCATAACAACACCTTTAGTATTATTTATGTTAATTTTAAGTTAATCAATAAATTATTCACAAAACAAATGATAAATATTTAATTTTTGATTAGATATGACCTTTATAGAATTTAATTATATTTCTTCCTGAAATATACGACCAGCACCGCGAGATACACAAAATAAGTAAATGCATGTGCCATAACTGCACCTTCGCTTCCATAGATACTTATTAAGTATTTACTTGAAAAATACAGTACCACGAACGACATGATCTCTGTAATGATAAATGTCCGTGTCAGTTTTTTCGCAAACAATTCATAACCCAGAATAAGAGAACATACCTTAAAAAAATCTCCAAGTAATTGCCAGAAGAACAATTTTTCCATTGGAAGGAACTCTGCTGAAAACAGTATGCGTATAATAAAGTAACGCAGAAAATATATAGCAGCCAGGCCCAGTACAAAAACAGGGACTATACCTTTGTAATATTTCCTGAAAACAGTGCGCGTTTCGATATTGCTTTTTGACATAGACAGGTTCGGGAGAAAATAAACCGTAAGCAATGTTGTTACAAACATGAGGTAAAATGTAGATATGCGGCTTATAGACTCCCATAATCCGGCCTCGTTGGGGCTGAAATTATCCATAAGGTTGTTACGTATGGAAAGATATACTACCGGCCCAAATACAGCTGAAACAAGCGCCATTTGACTATAAGACAGAAGCCCTCTTAATATGGAATAATCAAAGTACCTCCAGCGTAAAAAAGGAAACCGTGGAAAAGTGCGGTACAAAAGGTAAAAAGAAAAAAGAAACAACAGTGCAGGATATAGTATAAGACCCAGAAAAGCTCCGGTAACCCCTAATTTCCATATCAGGAACGCCGACAGGATTACACCTGCTGCATTGCCCCAGATATTTATGCCTATCACCTGCTTGTATTTACCTAGTCCATTCAGGACCGCCATAAAGATAAGATTGCCGGTATACCATGGCAATGAGAAGGCAAGGACTTTAAATACCCACACATACTCGCCGGTACCAAATATCCATTCTTCCCAGTAACCTGAAAGCAAAAGCAAAATAGCACTCAGCAGGAGTATTGTAAAGAATATAGAAATAAAAATAGTTGCCAGCGTGCGATAGAGCTTCACGTTGTCTTTGCTGTTCTCGGCAGTATATTTTATGATGCCATTCTGGAAACCCAGTGTAGAAAAAGAATCGAGGCCGGTAAGAAAATTGCGGAGGTTGCCTGTCAGCGCCATACCCGCAGGGCCTATGAAAAGCGCTATCATTTTTGATGCCAGCAATCCCCCGGCAATACGCACAAGCACGCTTGCTGAATTGAGCGATGTAATTTTGAATAAAGGGGTTTTGAGTATGTTTTTTATATAATTCAACTTTATTTTTTTAAAGCACCAATGAATAATAATCATGGTTATAAACAGAACATCCCAACTCTTCTTTTTGTTTCAGCAAACCTTTGTTGTATGTCTTTCCCTGATCTTCATTTACGGTTCCCATATCAAAATAGCGATAACTGTCCTTGTACTTTAGGATAAGTGTAATGAAAAGATAATCCAGCGCCCGCATTTTCTCACCCTTTGAAGTAGTTGCCCCATATTGGGATTTTACAACATCTCCAGTATCAAATAGTGTTATACCTGCCAGTATTTCGTTATTATGATAAATGTTATACTGAATTATATTATTAGGAAACCTGTCATGAAGCAATTGTATTTCTTCTTTAGTATGTGCCGGACTTGCGTTGTGCTTTTCTTTTAGCCGTGGTATCAGCACACCATCCCAAAAAGCTTTAAAATTATTGTCTTGTCTTATTTCAAGGTCTTCCATGGCTATTTTCCTGAAATTTTTCATTTTGCTTTTAGATACGTTCAATGGCATCGAAAAATTTATAGCCAGGTTCATGTCCCGCCGGTAGAGCGATGCCCCATTTTTAAATAAGATATAGTCCATCTCATGAGTGGCCTCTTTGTGGTATATGGGGACAACCTGCTTTATTTTTAATATAGTACTACCTTGTTTTTTTAGCCATGCGGTAATTGTGTCAAAAATTTGCTCAATTTTATCAACGCCTATACTATCTGTCAATACAAGCCCACCATAGGTCAGTCCCTGGTGGGAATGAACCTCATCGCCCGTTTTGTTTGCTGGCAATACCGCAACGAGTTTCGCCCCTTCAAAAGCCATTAGCGAAAAGTCTTCAAACCTGTCATTATGGTATTCCATAAAATCCCTGTTGAAAAGGAATGTACCATTTTTTGACTTTTCTATAAGGTCGTTCCAGATACCGGAGTCGGCGTTACCATATTTTCTTACTGTATATACCATCAGTTACTGCTTTTCGCGTACTACTTTTCCATTCTGATCAATTAGCTCATAAACCCCATCCATAAAACTTTCGTAGCGGATATTATAGCTCGTGTCTTTTTCCAGATGGTTAAGGTACGAAGTATTTTCAGCAAGGCAGGAAAACAAAACCCTGAATACATTAACATTTGTCTTTAGTTTCTTATCATACTCACTGTGCTCAAGACCGTTCCATTTTATGGCCGCAAGGGTACCAAAGGTAGAGCGAACCAGGCTTTCATCTTTTGTGCTGCAAAATTCGTTATAATTCTCCATTCCTACCCAGCCCCCATGATCGGCAAGGATAATTATTACTGCATTGCTGTCATTCGCCTCTATAGTAGCTATTGTTTTCTTCAGCCAACCGTTTGCCTGCCTAATCTTGGCTATATACTCATCTCTTTCGGCCTTTTTGCCTGTACCGTCGAAGTGGATATGGTGCGGCAGTACTTTTTCAACAAAAACAAATTTCGGGTTACCTGTTTTATTCTTTACTACTTTTTCCAGATCGTAATAAACTTCACGCACAAGTTTATCACCTTTAGTATATAGTGGAATATCTTCTCTTTCGAAATTATAATAGTCATAATTGCCTTTGGTACGGTTTTGCCGCAAATATTCATCTTCAGCTAAAAAGAAAGAAGCATATCCGTTGCCCTTTAATACCTTCACAGCATTATTATCCATAATAGCCTCACGTGCATTTGGCATTTCTATAGAAGGAAATAATAAATAGTCAAAATAATGGTGCTTCATGGCAAATATCGAGGCATTTGAGGTAAGGCTCGCCGGATAATTGCTTCTAAAGCCATCGTACACCTTAAAACCGCTTCCTTCGAGCCAGCCGTAAAAATCATTCTGATAGGAATAAGGCGGTTTTTCCATAATTTGCTCACTCGCATAGCCATCGGGCTGTATCATATAAATATTGGGCTTGTGCCTGAATTTTATATTCAATATATCATCCTCCTGCTTTACCCATTGCATCGGCATTGTGTCTTGATAAATATGAATGGCAATCCTGAATACGGGAAACAATGCCATGACCAAAATCAAAACAAGAATACGCTTGTAGTGATTATGTAGCTTTAAAGACAGCAGGCACATAATGATCAAGAGACAAAGTAATATCTTTTTCTTAAATGTAAAGTACATGATGTAAGAAAGCAAAGCTGACGTAATAATTACAGGGAGCACGAAAAGAAGGTGCTTCCTGTAAGTTTTCAGCTTATCTATAACGCCGAAAATTATATAACATACAACCGTAATAAAAACAGCAGGAACGACATATAAAAGGAAGAAAAATCCGGTATGCTGCCATGTATTGACAGAAGGATAATTGTTGCTGTAAAAAAATAGGAAGGGATAAAAACCACTTATAAATCCTGCCAGCAAAGGGACATCTTTAGGGCTGTCCAAAAATATTTTAAACCTATTGCGCAGTTTTTCGAACATATTATTTCTTCTTTAATAAGTACATTGTCCTTTCGGTATTGGGTATCTGCTGCTTTTCGATAATATCAAAAAAAGCGGCGTAATCGTTCTCAAAATTAGGCTTGTTGTAATAATCAAAATGCCCGGCAAACTCACGCTTGCTCTTCAGCAGGAAATCCACCCACGAGTCGCCCCTGTCCGGAAATTCGATAATCAGGTAAGGTGTAAGCGATGCAAACATTTCTGCCGACATGGCAAAAGGCACGTTGCCGGTGAGCGATATGTGGTGTATCAATGCAAGGGCAAGCGCTACATCATAGTTGTTTTTCCTTATACGTTCCTGTAGCGGTGAGCGCTCCTCATTATTAAAGCCTATTCCCGGCGCCGGGTTCAGCAGGTCACTTACCAGTGGGAGTATATTTGATTCTTTATTTTGTAGTACCTGCAGGTAATTATAGTTTACCGCGTTAGGGTCGATATCGGTAACCAGCAGCTCATCGGCAATGTCTGCAAGCACGCGCGAAAATGTGCCATCGTTACCTCCAAGGTCAACCGCTTTTTTTGCATCTATGGCCTGGTACCACTTACGAACCAGTACCTTTTTATATTCAAAGGCGGCATCATCATAATTGGTAATCGAATAATAATCCTTCCACTCGGTATTTTCTTTCAGATCGAGGCCGTTTATAAAATTATAAAGCGAGTCGAGTATCTTTTCCTGCGATTGTTTCGATATCTTAATTTCTTTTCCGCTTCCGGGCGCTTCGTTGCTGTATTTTGCATCATACTTCGCAGTAAGGAAAATGTTAGTATACAGCACCGGATTAAATTTCGCGGTAAACGGCAACAGCTTTGCAGCCTTTTGGAGCGGTATGCCGTCTATGTATTGCTGGAGCAGCTTTAGCATATCATTCCCATAGTATTTTGCCAGTACCAGGGGTGCCAGGAAATGCATAAGAAACTGCTTGTAGGCCCGCCATGGCTCTCCCTCGTTATAGCTATCAAACGAAAGGCTGTCTACAAAAACAGGCTTGCCTTTATGGAACGTCACATTAAATGCGGTGGCATCTTTTAACGTATAGCCATTTTGGAGGCAGTATTTCTGTAGCTTGAGTGTATGCAGTGCCGCATGCTTATATTGGCTGAAACTCCATTCGTAGGGGTAAGAAAAGAACGGGATCATTTCAGGCTTTATAGTAATTGACGCATCAGTAACGTCTGTTTCTTCATGCGGGATAAGCAGCCCGGCATGGAAGAGCTTTTTGTAAAAACCGCTGTCGGTCAGTGAGCGGTACTGCTCAAAATAAAGGGGATTTACCTGTCGCAACAGCACGCCATCCTTCATCAGCATAAACCCCGAAGGATCCCTGAACGAAGCCGCATGCCTATTTGTTGTCTTCTGCATCCGTCTTGTCTTCAATATCAATATCGCCCATCAATCCGGTTTCCTGTTTCTTCCCGAAAAACGACTGTATACCAAACTTTATCCTTTTATAAAAAAGTAAAACGCCCGCACCAACTGCTGCCAGAGCCTGGGCTATAAGGGCACCAGTTCCGGGATCAAAATATAATGGTAGTATACTCATAACAATTTTTTATAAGGGGTAAAAATAGAAAATTAATCGGAAACCTTTCGTAAAGGTGTCCATTTATAACGCATATTATTAAATGCCGTTGTTTTAGTTAAAAAATTGGCTTTAAGCAAATAATTGTTAATTTTAAGCAAAAAAAGAAAATTGCCGTGAAACAAAAATTACTCACCTTACTACTGGCGCTGGTCACGTATAGTTCATACTGTCAGAACATAAGCCTTTACGAACAATTTAACGGCCGTTATGACTTTACTTTTGTGGGCAATACACTCAACCCGTCTGCAAATAACCTTACTGCTACGTGTACAATAAATACCTCATCATCTGAAAACCTCAATCTGAATGCAGGAGATAACATCATAGCCGCCTATCTCTACTGGGCGGGTTCGGGAGCAGGTGATTTCGATATAAAGCTTAACGGGCAGCCAATAGCAGCGGAACGCAATTTCCCTTTACAGGCGTTTACCAGTAATGACTGGCGCACTTATTTCAGCGCTTTTGCCGATGTTACAGCCCAGGTTCAGGCTACAGGGAACGGTGTTTATACTGTATCTGATCTCGACCTTACTGCTGTCGTGGGCGAAGATATGTTTTGCGAAGTAAAAACAAACTTTGGCGGTTGGGCAATCGTCATAATCTATGAGAATCCGGCGCTGCCCCTCAATCAGCTTAACCTGTACGACGGCCTGCAGTATGTTCCTTCCGCTATAGACATTACGCTTCCCAGTCTTAACGTTATTGACAATATTGGGGCCAAAATAGGATTTGTAGCGTGGGAAGGTGATGCCGACCTTAATGATGGGGAAAGTCTTTTTATAAATGGCAACTTACTAAGCAATGCCCTCAATCCATCGGATAACGCATTCAATGGTACCAATAGTATAACGGGCTCTACCACAATGTACAATATGGACCTTGATATATATGACATCCAGGATAACATCAATATCGGCGATGAAACGGCTGAAATAATATTGGAGTCGAATCGCGATTTTGTAATGATCAACGCCATTATTACCAAGCTGAACAGCCAGCTGCCCGACGCCACAGTAACTATAGATGACGTAGCTGCTGCCTGTTATTCGCGTGTAGTGAATGTCGATTATACGGTTTATAACGTGAACAGCACCGATGTGCTTCCTGCCGGAACTACGGTGGGTATTTATGTAAATGGCGACCTGGTGGCTACAACTGCAACCACTACAGAATTACCAATAGGCGGATCGGAAAGTGGTACTATAAACATTACCATCCCTGCGGGGGCGCCAAACGATTTTGAATTAATGTTTGTGGTTGACCATAATGGCGCAGTGACCGAAACCGATGAAACCAATAACAGCACTATTGTAAATGGTTCGCTGTTGATTATGCCGACACCCAATCCCGCCGATATTACGATATGCGAAGACCCATCTGCTCCCGGAACAGGTGTTGTTGACTTTTCTGAGTATACAGAATCCCTGAAAAATGAGCCTTCAGATACGGTAAGCTTCTTCCCTACTCTTCTGGCGGCACAAAATAATACCGGTGCCATTACCAATACGACTAACTATCCCATCACAACTTCCCCAACCACTATATATGTACGGGTAGAAAGCGCAGCAGGCTGTGTGGCAATAGGTTCTTTCCTTGTCATTGTTGATGACTGCCAGTTTCCCGATGCACGTGTGTTTATAAATACTATAGCGCAATCGTGCGACTCGCGTACCATTACAGTACAGTTTACCGTAACCAATACCAACAGCGTCGATGTATTACCAGCAGGCACTACAGTCGCGGCCTATGCTAACACTACGCTGCTTGGCATTACCACCACTACAGCCGATATCCCTGTTGGCGGGACACAGCCGGGAACAATTACAGTTACTATACCTGCGGGAATACCCCTGAATTTTAACCTGATCCTGCGTGTAGACCATAACAACCAGGTAGAAGAGATAAGCGAAAACAATAATACGGCACTCCTGGCGGTTACGCTTTGGGTATCGCCGGTACTGCTGCAGCCATCTAATGTTACTGCCTGCGAAACCTTCAATGGTTCGGGTATAGGGTCGTTTAACTTTTCAGGCTACCTGCAATCGCTTAAGAATAACCCGACGGATGTAGTTACCTTTCACCCAACGCAAATTGATGCGATAAACAATACGGCAGGAATAAGCAATCCCGAAGCCTATAGTGCCGCCAATAATACAGAAATATTTGTAAGGCTTACCGATGCACACGGCTGTTTTGACACCGCATCCTTTCGCCTCATCATCATCGACTGCTTTTTTCCCGATGGTGTTGTAGCTGTAACCAATGTCGCGCAAACATGTGACTCGCGGACAATAACCGTAAACTACACTGTAAGCAACCCTGCAAGCGGCGATGTATTACCCGCCGGAACACAGGTTGCCATTTATGCCGATACTACATTACTAACCGTTACCACAACCGCTGCTGCTATACCTATCGATGGCAGCCTCAGCGCGACAATAACGCTTACTATTCCGGGTTCAATTCCGTTAGGTTTTAACCTGCGGTTTGTTGTTGATGATAACGGCACCGGAGTTAGTTCGGTAGTGGAAACGATTGAAACCAATAATGCGTTTACACAGCCGGTCACTTTATGGGTTTCGCCTATACTACAAGAGCCTGCCGACATTACCGATTGCGAGACCAGCAACAATTCGGGCGTGGGTGAGTTTGATTTCTCAGCCTACCTGCAAACGCTCAAGAATAACCCAACGGATGTAGTAACATTCCATACCTCGCAGCAGGATGCCAACACCGGCGATAATGACATACCGGATCCCTCTGCCCACATTTCAAACGGGTTGGTGCAGGAAATTTATGTGCGCCTCGAAGATGTGAACGGCTGTTTCGACACGGCTTCATTTACAATTACCGCGGTAGATTGCTATTTTCCTGATGCTACAGTGACCATAGACGATGTGTATAAACAGTGTAACTCACGCATCATTCACGTGCATTATACCGTGTATAACACCGGCAGTGCCGATATCCTTCCTGCCGGAACCCCGGTAAGCATCTACGTGAATGGCGAGTTTCTGGAATATACCGAAACGCTCGAGGATATTGCCATTGGCGAAAGCGAGAGCAATTTTATACTCCTTACCATCCCTGTAGGCGTACCGCTTGGTTTTGACCTGACTTTCGTTGCCGATGACAGCGGCGATGGTACAGGCATTATTGTGGAAGCCGATGAAACCAACAACAGCTCTACACTGCCTGTAAACCTTGTGCTGTCCCCTGTATTGCAGCAGCCTGCCGATATCGTTGCCTGTGACAAAGGCTTCGGGCTGGCTACATTTGATTTCTCTGCCTATGAACAATCATTGAAAAATTACCCTGACGAAACAGTTACCTTCTACCTCACCCAGCAAAATGCCGACCAGGACCTTGACCGCATCTACAACACTTCACAGTTTGTATCGACCGAGAACCCGCAGCGTATTTTCGTGAGGCTCTTTAACGGTACCTGCCACACAACAGCCTCGTTCCTGCTGTCCACTAAAAAGTGTGCGCCTATTACGTTCAACTATGTTACTCCAAACAACGATGGCTACAACGACGGTTTCTTTGTAGAAGGGCTGCGCAATATCTTCCTGAACTTTAAAATGAGTATTTATAACCGTTGGGGTAACCTGATATGGACCGGCGACCACAGCAAAGCCGACTGGGATGGCGTTGCTGATGTAGAGAAAGTAGGCCCCGAAGGAACCACCGTTCCCGTAGGTACGTACTACTTTGTACTGGAACTGAATGAACCCGGTTACCCGGAACCTATTGTGGGATGGGTTTATGTGAGTAAGTAGATTGTTGGATTTTTAATTACAAGACAATGGATGAAATAATTGCCATGTTGATACATACAGGTGCAGCTTTAAAGCCAATGAAGGAAGATGAAATAGAAAGGATGGAAAAGCATGCAGGCAGAAAATTTCCGAAGACCTACAGAAAATTTCTTTCGACTATGAGTAAGGGAGCAGGAAAATTCATGAGAGGTTCAGATGTTTTTTATGACAGGATAGATGGACTAAAGGATGGAGCAAATGAGTTGCTTGAAGAAGATGGATTACCTCACCTATCTGATGATTGTTTCGTATTCTGGATGCATCAGGGATATCAAATAGCTTTTTTTAAATTTGATGAAGGTGATGACCCGACTGTATATTATTTTTTTGAAGGCTCAAAAGATTTTACCACGGAAAATTCTTTTACCGGTTTCTTACGGGCTCAGCTTACAATATCCGGGGATATCTAATTAACTAAGCTAAATGAATCGCTTTCTAAGTCTAATATTATTTTTCGCCCTAACATCCTGCACTAAAAAGGAAGTGCCTTTTGATATGTTCGTTTTTTCAGTCGGTTCCTACACCAAAGACTTTTCTGTAAAAATAGATAATAGCGATACCGTTTATTACCAGAACAGATTCAAAATGAAAACAGGTCGCAATTATTATGCTGTACCAAAAAAGGCCGACATGGATAGTTTGGTAGCTATCATAAAAAAGTTAGAATTTTCGCGTTATGACACCTTTTATTTGCAACAAAATTTAATGGATGGTGCCGGAATAAAGTTCCTAAAGAGAAAAGGAAAAACTGAAGATTGGGTTTATTTCTATGGTGATATAGACCCCAAAGATCTCAATGTCTATGCTAATAAGCTTTATATTTTAACCAAACGAATAAGTTTTAAGCCTTATTCAAAAAAAATCGATTTAGGCAACCTTAAATATGTGCAAATACCCGAAGTGCCATTTACTCCATAAAAAATGCTACCCAATGAAAATCACTGTAATCTTGATAGCCTTGTTATTTGCAAGCTGTGCACAACGCGTCGCAATATCAGGTACCGCCGTTGCGGAATACAGTAATGTGGTCGTATCTGTTAATGATACGCTGCGAAAACTGGCTTACGATGAATATAATGATAACCGTAAACAAATTGATGCCGTACTTAAGAATAAAAGATACACCGTAAAAACAGATCCGCAACATCAATTTAACATTAGAGCTAAGGAAACAGATTCAATATACTTTATAGCGCCCGGATATGTAACACAGGCCTTCCTGATGGCGGAACTTGTAAAACGCAAAAGTGTAAATATAACGCTAGGGGAATTACCTTGTGACACTGTAAAATGCAGGGAAGAACACCACAGGCTTTACGCTGTAGTAGCCAGTAAAATAAAACTTAAAAGGGTCAGGCGCGAAAACTGTCCGTATGTTATAACTTTAGATGCGCAACCTGAATATGATGCGGTTTATAATGTCCTCAAAAATGTTTATGGCGATTATGCTAATGATACCATCAACTTCACTTTTTACGAAAATTATGGGCATCATGATCTTGAAAAGTATAACACTGTTCTGCTGTACCTCGCTGACAACTGTGGCGAACTTGTAAGTGTTCAGGGAGAATTTTCAGATGTTTATCAAACAACTGACGGAAGATGGGCAGCACCTTATCGTCTATCGGATAAGCTTGCCGTAGGCTCAGCAACGGTAAAGCCGGAAAAGATCGATTTTGCAAAACCTTTAGAATATGACATCAAAAACACATCAAGAGAATGGATCGAGCAAATGTACCCTGCCCCCTATTATGAAGTAAGGGGAGACAAAGCCATCGCCATTTATGGAAACTATGCTGAAGATTTAGTTGAACTAAGAAAACAAACACTTTTAAAGAACTCTAATTTAAAATAAGAATAATGGCGACAATTTTTTGACTATTATCCCTATAGCAAACATCATGAAAACACTTACACTAATCTTCTCCCTCTTTATACTAACCGGCTGTAACGAAGTAACCGATATAAACATTCCGGGAACGTACCGTCAGGACAAAAGCATCACTGCCCCGGGTAAAAGCAAGCCCGCTGTTGAAGACCTTACACTACTGGAAAACCATACGTTTACACTGGCATCAAAAGACGGTTCTACGAAAAGTATAACCGGTGAATGGCAGGTAAAGGATTCCGGGTCTGGTGAGGCCAGTTCAGGAGGCTCAGAAGCGCAGGCTGTCGTGCTTTTCACTTATGACGGCAAAACTACCATAGGCGAGCTAAGGGCAAATATACTACAGTTCAGGGCACCGTATGGTTTCCATCCTGAGACTTTTGAGTATGTGCTGTATGTGAAAGCCAACGATAAATAAAATGCCGGCCTGCTTTTGCATGTTTCCTAAAGGTTATCCAGCTGATTGGACTTTTTATCATCACTAATCGTCCAGAAGAAACCTATGAAAAAGAAGCGGCTCGCCGGCTGCGTAACGGCCTGCCTTGCAAACTGCCCGTCGGCACCAGGATTATTGGCATACGCGTAGCCAAATATATTATCGGCCCCGGTAACGTTCGACACCGAAAAGTACAGTATCTTTTGAGCATCTACCAGGTAGGCCCAGCTAAGGCTCAGGTTGTTATAGCTGCCGGTCTTCCCGTTCATGAAAGCGGCTTCGTTGGGATTGTCATACGGCCTTCCGGAGTTGAAGGAATAGGTAGCCCCTATTTGCGACCTCAGGCTGGTAACAAAATATTTGCTTACAACCGAGAAATTATGTTTGGCGATATAGCTGGGTGTCACGCTATGCTCGTAGTTCCTGTAGTCCCTTTTGCTGTCGATATACGAATAGGATACCCAGTACTCCAGGTTCTTTATTAATTTGTTGTCCCTCCAGAAAAGGTCAAGCCCCCTGGCATATCCTGTACCGTTGTTATTAAACTGCGAATCGTACTCCACCACAGCAGTATTATATTTTACAAGATTATCATATTCTTTGTCATACAGCTCGGCCCTAAAGGTGCGCCCATTGCCATTATACATGTAATTAAAGATATAATGGGAAGTCTTTTCGTATTCGAAATTCTGAAAATATTTAAGGTAATCGACTTTTGGTGTCTGGTGGAAATCGCCATAGGCTAAGGAGAACTGGCTTTTGCCGCTTACCTTATAGGCAAGTGCCATGCGTGGCTCCGGCGCTCCTTTTCCCAGTACGCTTGCATGGGTAGCCCTGGCACCGGCTTTCACTGCAAAGTTTTCGGTGAAAATGATATCGGCCTCGGCATAAGCAGCAGCAATAGAATTAGTGTAGCCACTGTTGAATGTTGGGTTGCCGGGCTGGCGGTATTTTTCGCTGAAATCGGTAATGAAATAGTCGCCCCCAAAAGTAAGCCTGATATGGTCGCTGAATTTTTTACCGAGCTTCAGCTTCATGTGCGAGCTGTGTTCGCCATTGGTCAATTTATCGCTATCGAGTCCTATATTATTATGGCTATAGCCGTATGCCACACCGGTTAGTATCGTCCATTGTGTGCCGAACATACCTTTGTAGGAAGTATTTAAGTACAAATTATCATTAGCCATAGCTACGCGTACAGGCGCAATGCTGTTAATATCCTTTTGGTTAAGATCGAAAGTAGCATGGTCGAAAGCGCCATATACCTTCAGCATGCCGTTCTCAAATTTATAGCGGTACACTGTTTCGCCGGAAAGCGACCGGTACGGCTTGTTCCAGTCTACATTTTGGGGAACGGCTAATTGATAGGGCTTCAGGTCCATATAGGCAGCATTAAAGCTCAGGGAACTTTTCTCCCATTTTTGCGTGTGCCCAAGGCCAAGGCCCACGGTCATCAGGGAGACATCAGTTTGCTCCTGTACCGGTTCTTCTATCGTATTCAGCAAAAGTACGCTCGAGAGCGCCTCACCAAATTCAGCGGAATAGCCCCCTGTTGAGAATGTCATTCCTTTGAAAAGGAACGGTGAAAACCGCCCGCGGGTAGGGAGGTTATTGGCCGATGCGTTATACGGCTGTGCCACACGGATACCATCTACAAAGGTTTGGGTCTCGTCGCTTTCGCCCCCCCGTACAAACAGCCTGCCGCTCTCCCCTACGGTCTGCGTGCCGGGCAGGGTATTGAGCGCACCTATAATATCGCCGGCTGCACCTGCAGTTGTCACGATATCCAATGGGTTGAGCACATTTACCTTGCTGTTGTCGCCTGCATTGAAAGTGCCGGCAGAAATAACAACCGTATCCAGCGTATTAATGCTCTTATGCATTTTGAATGTAACGGGCTGGTAGCTTTCCACAACAATATCCTGCCTCAGGTCTTCAAGGGTAAGGGCGGTGATAATAAGTGCCTGTGTACCGGTTTCAGCAGTTTCAAAGGAAAACGTACCGTCAGCGGCTGTAGTACCGCCGTCATAAGTACCATCAATATAAATATTTGCCCCCGCAATAGGTTGGCCCTTATCATCTGTAACAGTACCCGATATTTTGGTCTGGGCTTCCATCAGCCAGCCTGCTAACAGAAATACGATTGTAATTATTGGTTTCATTGCTTTGGTTTTGTTGGGTCAAAATTGCAACAGGAATACCGGCTTTCATAAAAAAGGTTACCGAATTGCAGAATTTTGAGGATGAGTCGTTACAGGGAAAATTACATCGTGTCCCAACCTTTAGCATTAAAAAAACATCTTACAGGAAATATATAGAAAAAACCGCTATTTTCGCACCAACCAACGAGCTATACCAATGAACCTATTCCTGCGCCTGTTGCTAATTTTAGCAGCCCTTCCCTGTTTTTCCCAGATCAACTATGAATCCGGCTATTTTATAACCAACAACGGCATTAAAACGGAATGCCAGATAAAAAATCTGGCTTGGAAAAATAACCCGGCTGACTTTGATTTTAAGCTTACCCCTGAAGCCGAACCTCAGAAAGGATTGAAAAAAGGTGTTTCTGAATTTTATGTGAACGGCTACAAGTTTGTGCGATACGATGTCCTGATAGACCGTTCCTCGGCATCGCTGAGCCAATTGAGTAACCGCCCTGAACCGCAATGGCAAAAGGAAGTCCTTTTTTTAAAAGTGCTTGTTGAAGGAAAGATGTCACTTTATGAATATAAAGAGGAAAACCTTGTAAAATACTTTTACACTACAGCTAATGATGGTAAAGCCCAACAGCTTTTGTACCGTGAATATGAATCTGACGGATCGATACGGAAAAATAATGCTTTCCGACAGGATCTTTATAATCTTATGAAGGATTCCAAATCGCCCGGTGAATTCGAAAAGCTGAGGTACGAGAGAGAAGATCTTGTAAAATTATTTCGCAGCTATAATGGAGATACTGCATCTGCCACAAATCTTTCGGGAGCAACTAAAGGAGCCCTTCACATAAAGGTTACAGCGGGCGCAGCAATCGCTTCGTTAAAAGTTGATGCTGTTGTGCCCGGATATAATTATGATTTTGGCGGAAAAACCGTTTTTGATATAGGGGCGGAAGTGGAATATATATTGCCCTTTAATAATAACAAATGGGCTGTCTTTACAGCGCCCTATGTAGAGAGCTACAGTGCAGCCGGAACAAATCAGGCACACGCTATCAAAGTCGAATATACATCGGTTAATATACCCATTGGCGCAAGGCATTATATGTTCCTTAACGACAAATCGAAATTATTTATTAATGCGGCCTATGTACTGGGGATAAATTCCGGAGACTCTTATTTAGAATATAAAAGCAATTTTACCACGAAGCTGGATATTGGTAATTTCCCAAATTTATCGCTCGGCGCAGGCTACTGCTATGGGCCGTTTTCTGCAGAACTCCGATACGGCATTAAGAGACAGCTATTTAATTATTCCGGCCGAAATGCATCCTATACAACGCTTGGCCTGCTGTTAGGCTATAAACTCCTTTAAGTATATCATGAAAAAAGAACTTGTACTGTTACTATTGTTCATTACACTTCCCGGATTGGCACAAATCAACTACCAGCCCGGTTATTTTATAAGTAACAACGGCGCTAAAACCGAGTGCCTCATTCGCAATGTTGCATGGAAGGATGCCCCTGTGGAGTTTGACTATAAAGCCAATGACGGGGCTGAAACACAAAAAGGACAGATAAAAAATGTTTCAGAGTTTAGTGTGGATAATAGCTATAAGTTCATACGCTTTGATATATTAGTGGACTTATCGCCAAATGATATTAATTTTATGAGTATCAATAAAGAGCCTGAGTGGATAAAGGAAACCGCATTTTTAAAAGTACTTGTACAGGGAGACGCAACGCTTTATGAATATACAAGAGGAAATATAGTACGATTCTTTTACACTGCGAATGAGGTAACAGAACAGCTTGTATATAAGCCTTATAAAGTAGGTACTTCAATTGGATATAATAACAAGTTCAGAGGACAGCTATTTGAAGTAATGAAAAGTAAAATATCTGACCGGAAACGCTTTGAAAATATGAGGTATGAAAAAAATGTCCTGATAAAACTGTTTCTGGAATATAATGGAATGACTTTGGAAGAAGCCGGAAATTTCAGCTCAAAGCAAAATAAAACAGATTTCAATCTTAAAGTTACCGCAGGAGCTAATTTGGCCAAAGTAACTCTGGAACAGGAAACATTCGATGAAATACATACATTTAATTTCGACAGAAAAGCTATTTTTAGCGTTGGTCTGGAGGCAGAGCTTGTTTTTCCATTCAATAATAAAAAATGGTCTTTCTTTGCGAATCCGAACTATCAAAGCTACAATAATACCACCACTGTAAAAGACAATGTCCTGACACAACACTGGACCATCGAATACAGTTTTATTGAGATCCCGATAGGAATCAGGCATTACATGTACCTTGGGGACAAATCCAAACTGTTTATAAATGCAGGATATAATGTGGTCTTTGGCATGAAAGACAATAATATCTCCTATCATTATGATGGGCCAAACAGCATCGAATATGTCCGTAATGCAAAAGCTTCGAAATCATCAAATGTTGCATTAGGGGCTGGTTATAGTTACGATCGGTACAGTATAGAGCTACGCTATAATTTCAAAAGAGATATTATAGGAAATAAAGTCTATTGGTATTCTGAATATTCTTCTATTGGAATGATCATAACCTATAAATTATTTTAATATCACAATTTATAATGAAACAAATTTTATCCATAGTAGCTTTCTTTATGATATCGGCAGCCTTTGCACAAATCAACTACCAGCCCGGTTATTTTATAAGTAACAATGGCGCTAAAACAGAGTGCCTCATTCGTAATGTTGCCTGGAAGGACGCCCCTGTGGAGTTTGACTATAAAGCCAATGAGGGGGCTGAAACACAAAAAGGACTGATAAAAAATGTTTCGGAGTTTAGTGTTGAAAGCTATAAATTCAAACGCTTTCGTGCCAGTGTCGACCGGTCTTCCACGATCATGGACCAAATGAGTACCAGCGCCGTACCGGAATGGAAAACTGAAACGCTTTTCCTGAAGGTTTTGGTAGAAGGAAAAGTTACATTGTACCAGTATGAAGACGGCAATATTGTAAAATATTTTTTCAGCACCGGAGACCACAGCAACGCAGAGCAGCTGCTTTACAGGGAATACAAAGAGGATGGTGTTATAAATACAAATACCAAGTTCCGTCAGCAGCTTTTCAACCTGATGAGGGATAAATTAGCAGACACAAAAGACTTTGAAAATATCCGTTACCGGAAAGATGCACTCAGTAAACTGTTTGTAGAATATAATGGAGGCACCGGCGAAATGAAGGATCTCACAGCCACACAAAACAGGAGCAGCGTCAACTTTAAGATCACTCCGGGTATCAGCATGGGGTCGGTAACTATAGAGGACAGGCTGGGCAACGGTATAGAATTTGACTTTAAATCCAAACCCGTTTTCAGGATCGGCGCTGAAGTTGAATATATCATGCCATTTAACAATAACAAATGGGCTTTGTTTACCGACCCGAACATTCAATTCTACAAAAACGATGGCTCCCAGGGCGTTTATAACTGGACGATGCAATACAAATTCATCGAGCTCCCATTCGGCGCAAGGCATTATATGTTCCTGAACAACGATTCAAAATTGTTTATTGATATCGCATTTGCAGCCGTTTTAAATGTAGGCGACTGTTACATTCAGTATAATGAAGTGAAGCGCGGCATTTCGAAATCATCCAATTTTGCAGCAGGAGTAGGTTTTGCTCATAAACAATACAGTGCAGAAGTACGTTATGGGTTTGGGCGCGGCCTGACGGATTTGCATGATACGTGGGGCGCCACCTACAGTTCGGCAGGGCTGATATTGGGCTACAAGCTATTTTAACAGCATATTTAGTATTGGTTTTGGCGGCAAGAGTATCACAATGGTTATTTTTGTAACGAACTAAATTCAAAATATACCGCAAAATCTATCTACCCATATACCGTTTACAGCTTAGCAGCAACAAAATAATAATGCTCTATTTTTCTGCGGGATTTTGCATTTCGCTTTATATTTATAGAAATTTACAACCTATGAAAATACCGTCAACCTATCTTCCCGTAATGCCTTACCTCATCCTGGAGAAGGCTCCGGAATTTCTGGAATATGCCAAAAAAGTATTTGGAGCCAAAGAACAGATGATCGTTCCCGGCGAAGGGGAACGCAGCATTATGCATGGCGAAATAAGGATACATGATGCCGTTATTATGTTTGCGCAAAGCAATGACACATGGAAACAGAAAACAGGCGGGATGTTTTTATTCGTAGAAGATGTAGACAGCGTTTATAATGGAGGTATCGAACAAGGCGGCATATCCCTCTATGCACCTATGCAGCAGGATTATGGGTATTCGGCTGGTTTTGAAGACCCTTTTGGCAACCAGTGGTGGATAACCCAGGGAGCGTAAGGTATGCTGTCCATTTCACAAATACACCACATAGCCATCATCTGTTCCGATTATGAGGTATCAAAGCATTTTTACACCAAAATACTTGGCTTTACTGTAATTGCAGAACATTATCGCGAAGAGCGGCAATCGTACAAGCTGGACCTGGCAGTAAACGGAACCTATGCCATAGAACTTTTTTCATTTCCCGCACCCCCGGCAAGGGTATCACTCCCTGAAGCGGCCGGCCTGCGACATCTTGCTTTTGCTGTTGCTGATATAGACGAAACTATTGTGTGGCTAAGCAAAAACCACATTAAATCGGAACCGGTGCGGATTGATGAATTTACAGCAGCGCGCTTTACCTTTATAAGCGACCCGGACGGACTGCCTATCGAATTTTACGAAACTAGCCCCGCCTAAACCATATACTGCCACTCATTGTAAATATTCATAGGGTTTTAAGACAGGGATTGAAACATAATTTAAAGTTCTCATTTGTTTTAAATGGCAACAGTCACTATAAATTAACTACAATAAAAAACATAAACTTTTGATATAAAGTAAGTTAATGTAATTTTTATAAAATAATTGAAGACAGCAATATGCTTTTGGCAAAACATTGGCATTTACTGGCATCATAGTTGCTTATTCTTGTACCGGACAGGAATAATTCCTGTTTTTACACAAAACTAATTCAAACTTTAATCAATTTTTATGAAAAAAATTATGTTATCCGCTGTTGTAGCTGCATCTTTCCTTATTTCCTGCAGTTCAGATGATGCTGAAAAAACGACGACCAACGGATTTTCCAACAATCCTGTTTCAGGTGTTGTTTACAGCCAGAGTTTTACAACGGGCGGCGGAACTGCCAATCCGGTGACATCTAACGGAGAAGATGTGCTTTACATACATCTTAGCCGTACAGCAATGACGTGCGGCGCTGATACAGATACCCCTATCTGGATCATTGTACCTGCTGAAGTAGGCAGCTATACATCTGAGACCGGAGCAAGCGTACAATTTAGTGATGATGCTACAGAGAGTTTCGAAGGCGGTTTTGGCGAGCGTGTGGAAATTACTTCCATAACCGAAAATACCGTTAAAGGAAGGGTGATAAGCGAAGGCTTTGATAAAGCCGAAAACAGCATTAACGGTACGTTTGAAGTAAATTTTTGCGGTATCGACTAATACAACAGTAACTGGTTTATAGCCAGGCCTTACAAGCAGCCCCGGAAGATATCTTTCGGGGCTGTTTATTTTAAACGGTAGCGTAGTACGTTTATCTAAGACCCTAAATCTCAAACTCCATGGCATCAAAAAGTTTAGAATTTGATATTTGTGATCCGTTGCTTATTGGAAATTGGAATTTGATATTTGGAATTTTAAATCTTACCTTTGGCCTAATTAAAACAGTACGTTTATGGTTTATAAATTTAGGGTTATACTCGACACGGAAGAGGATATTTTCAGGGATATTGCTATCCTTGAAGAAGATACACTGGAAGACCTGCATAATGCCATAGTGAACGCTTTTGGCTTTGACGGGCTTGAGATCGCTTCGTTCTATACCTGCGATGATGAATGGATACAGGATGAGGAAATACCGTTGTTTGACACAGGTGATACTCCGGGAGAGCAAAAAACCATGGCCGATTACATCCTTAGCAGTACACTGGACAGGGATAACAACAAAATCATATATGTGTATGATTTCCTGAATATGTGGACCTTCTTTGTGGAGCTTGCCGCTATTGAGGAACCCGAAGCAGGCGTCACCTACCCTGACCTGCTTTTCGTTCATGGCGTGATGCCGGCTACCGCTCCTGATATGGCTTTTGGGGCCGATGGTGTTGATGACGACCTGTACGGAGAATTTGATGATGATTACGACGAGGAAGACATGGACATGTTTGACGACGACCATAATATGGGCGACCTTGGCCTTGATGACCATAATTGGAATTAAGCTTTTTGAGTTGCAAAGTTACAAGGTAACAAAGTTGCAAAGTTTTAAAAGCCATTCACATATCCTATTTATATAATTAACCAAAACAGTTGCAGACAACTTTGTTACTCTGCAACTTTGATACTTTGCTACTTACAAAAAATGATCAACCTATTCAACACGCACATTGAAAGCCTCTCGGTACACCGTGTGGGCAACAAGAGCCGCAACGAGGCTATTTTTTTATCAGAACAGCCTTATGGGCTTAATGATGAGATCGTTCCGCTATTGAAGGAATATTTCTTTAAACCTTTCAGGGACAAGGAAGAGAATTATTTCCAGTTCGCACACGATGTGCATTTGGATTACCATGACATGTACAACTTCGCTACCGAGATATTTACCAATCCGGAATCGGTGCATGAAGTGTCGAAAAAAATAACAAAGCACCTTTTTGAGCAGTCAAACCACCCCCACATCAAGAATGGCGAGGTTTATATAAGCTATTTTACACATCTTACTATCGACAACAATCCGGTTGATGCTATAGGTATCTTTAAAAGCGAGATAAAAACGGATTTCCTTCAGTTTGAGGAAAAAGGTACCAACCTTGAGATCATGCTACAGCAGGGCGTTAACCTGAACAAGCTCGATAAAGGCTGTATCATCTTCAATTACAAAAAAGAAGACGGTTATAAAATACTCACCATAGACAGCAACCGCTATGATGCGCGCTACTGGCTCGAGCATTTCCTTTCGGTAGATGCATTCCAGGACGAAAACTTCATCACTAAGAAATACCTGAAATTCTGCCAGGACTTTGCGAAGGATGTCGTGCTTCCTGCCGAAGACAAAAAAGAAGAGGTAATGTTTATGAACCGTTCGGTAAACTATTTTGCCAAGAACGACGATTTTGAGGAGACCAACTTCCTTAACGAAGTCCTTGACAACCCGGACCTCATCCCCGAATTTAAGAACTACAAGGTTGAGAAAGCGCCGAAATACAGCATTGAAGACGTGACCTCCTTCCCTATTGCCAATGCAGCTGTAACAGATGCCCGCAAAAAAATGAAGAACGTAATCAATCTGGATACCAATATTCAGATAAAGCTGGACTTCATCAATCCCGAAAGTGCCGAGAAATTTGTAGAAAAAGGCTGGGACGAGGAAAAACAGATGTATTATTACCTGGTTTACTTCAATAAAGAAGAGAAAAGCTAATATGAATTCCATAATATAATTGAGAGGCCAGCCATGGCCTCTTTTTTATTGTTAAAACATTCGTAAAAAAATAAAGCCTTTACCATTTTAAGTTTTTGTTAGGTTTATATTTCCTAATTTTCAAAACTAATTTATTTAACAGGAATGACCTTAAAAATAAAGCTGCTGCTGTTACTGGCATTTATAGCTGTTGGCCCCATGGCGGCGCAGGTTACTCCTGTGAAAAAAGACACCGTGAAAGAGAAACGGGACCAGATGTACCAAAATCTGGAAGATTATTCCAAACGTAAGAAATTCACCAAATTCCTGCATAAGCTTATTTTCAGGTCGGTGCAAAAACAGCAGCCGTCGCAGCAACGGAAAAGGACAAAAAGCAAAGCTCCGGAAATGACGGTTACATATGATAAATTTGAAGGGAAGATCGTGCGCAAGATTAATGTGGAAACCTTGGATCCTTTCGGATATTCTATAAACGACCCAAACAAAAAGCCGGATGCCTGGCTTGAAAAATTTGGCAACGGAATCCACCTGAAGACCAAGCAGCTCACCATAAAAAATCTGCTGCTCATTAAGCGGAACCAGCCACTTGACTCCTTATTGGTACAGGAATCGGAGCGCCTTATTAGGAGCCAGCGGTATGTGAGGCGGGTCGTAATCAGGCCTGTGCCTGTTGCGGGAAGCAAAGATTCGGTAGATGTAGACATCAGGGTGCTGGATTCGTGGAGCCTTATCCCGAATGGGTCGGCCTCTACATCAGGTACCACACTGGAGCTTACGGAGCGGAATTTCTTTGGATTGGGCCACGAATTCCGCAACGAATTCGACAAACGTTTTGCTACAGGGCAAACCGAATACCTCGCACGGTATACCATACCCAATATTATGAATACCTACATTACCTCTACCATAAACTATCAGATATGGGCGGGTAATAACTCCCTGAAGAGCGTGGGTGCAGAACGTAATTTCTTTTCGGCCTATACCAAATGGGCCGGTGGAATATATGTAGAGTCGCGGCAGGAGCGGGATTCGCTGCCCAATGCGCAGCAACAATGGGCCATGCAGGATTACCGGTCGGATGCGCAGGATTACTGGGCAGGGTATGCGTTTAAAATATACAAAGGCGATACGGAAGAAGCACGTACAACAAGGCTCGTAACCACAGGCAGGTTCTTTAATCGCTACTACAAACAGCGCCCCTCTATAGAATATGACTCTGTAGGTTTCTATGGCAATGAAAAGCTCTACCTGGCCAGCATCGGTTTAACTTCACGGAAATTTGTACAGGATAAATTCCTCTTCAATTACGACATCGTAGAGGATATACCCATAGGTAAGGTATATTCGCTTACCGGAGGCATACAGGATAAAGGCAATGAACGGCGGATATATCTGGGCGGGCGGTATGCCTTTGGTAACTATTACGACTGGGGTTACCTGAGTGCCAACATTCAGGTAGGGTCTTATTTTAGTGGGAATCGTACCCAACAGAATACCCTCAGGCTTGAAGGATTGTACTTTACCGATATCAGGGACTGGGGACGGTGGCGTTTCCGGCATTTTATAAAACCGGCGCTAATTTTTGGCGATAACCGCATTCCGATATTTACCGACCAGCTTAACCTAAGCGGCGACAATGGCATATCAGGGTTTGACATCCGCAGGCCGCTGGGCACCAAAAAAGCACTGCTTACCTTGCAGACACAGGGTTATTCGCCATGGAATGTGTTCGGGTTCCGCCTGAACCCTTTTGCGAATTTTACAATGGGCGTGATAGCCGATGAAAATACCAACCTGTACGAAAGTAAACTTTATACAAAGTTCGGGCTTGGGTTGTTAATTTACAATGACTACCTTGTATTTAACAGCTTCCAGTTATCCTTTGCCTACTACCCAAGCATTCCTGGACAGGGTACAAGTATTTTCAGGACCAACACCTTTAAGAATACCGATATCACCCTGCCGAATTTTGAGGTTGGCAGGCCGGTCGAGGTGCCCTATCAGTAATTTTTGATATTTTATTTTCTATGGTTCCTTATCCCCTGTCGGTCATCTTTTATCTCTAATCCGTCCTATTCATTTTTATCTTTTTTGCATTTTCCGGTAACAAAACCTGTCGGTCCTCGTCATAATGTTACAACCGATAAATCAATTACTTTGGAAACCATTTTAACCATCAATAACCTCGACAAAAGGTTTGGGAAAGTACACGCTGTAAAAAACGTGTCTTTTGAAATAAAAAGAGGCAATGTATATGGCATCCTGGGCCCTAACGGCAGCGGAAAATCGACTACACTTGGCATCATACTAAATGTAGTAAACAAAACTTCCGGCGATTACAGCTGGTTTGGGGGACAGCTCGAAACCCACGATGCCCTGAAAAAAGTGGGAGCCATTATAGAGCGCCCTAATTTTTATCCTTACATGACTGCCTATGACAACCTTAAACTGGTATGTACCATTAAAGGCGCACCACTCCGCAAAATAGACGAAAAGCTGGAACTTGTAGGCCTCCTTGAAAGGAAGGACAGCAAGTTCAAAACTTTTTCACTGGGTATGAAACAGCGCCTTGCCATTGCCTCTGCCCTGCTCAATGACCCTGAAATACTGATACTCGATGAGCCTACCAATGGCCTTGACCCCCAGGGTATCCACCAGATAAGGAACATCATCAGGGATATTGCGGCCACCGGAACGACTATACTTCTGGCCTCCCACCTGCTGGATGAAGTGGAAAAAGTATGCAGCCATGTAGTGGTACTGCGCCATGGGGTAATGCTCTATGCCGGAACCGTACATGGAATGTTGAGCAGCGAAGGCTTTTTTGAACTGCAGGCCGATGACAATACTATCCTTAAAAACCTGCTGCAACAACACACATCTGTAGAAAGGTTTGAAGAGATCGAAGGCAAGCTGACGGTTTACCTGAAAGGCCCGCTGGAACCCGGCGAGCTTAACCGCTACCTTTTTAATAATGGGGTAACGCTTAACCATCTTGTAAAAAGGACCAACAGCCTCGAAGAGCAGTTCCTGCTGCTAACCTCTAACCAACCTTCAAACTAACCATCACCATGAAACGACTTTTAAGTATAGAACTCCAGAAATTGTGGAAAAACAGGGCCAGCAGAGTGCTCATCCTTTCCTATTTTATCCTTTTATCTTTCATAGCTCTTATAGCATCTATAAAATTTACGCTTTTCGGGGTGGAATTCAGGATAGCCGACCAGGGCATATTCAATTTTCCTTACATCTGGCATTTTAATACCTGGGTAGCCTCGATAGGCAAATTTTTCCTTGCCGTAGTTATTGTCTCGATGATGGCAAACGAATACACTTACGGTACGCTTAAGCAAAACCTTATAGACGGGATGAGCAAGGAAGAATTTATCAAATCGAAATTTTTGGCCGTATTCCTTTTTGCCGGCGCCTCGACTGTTTTCATATTCCTGCTGAGCCTTGTACTGGGCTATAGCTTTTCATCATACGATGAGCCTTCCATAATATTTACCGACCTTGATTATATAGCCGCATTTTTCCTTAAGCTGGTTGCCTTTTTCTCTTTCTGCCTTTTTGCAGGGATATTGATAAAACGTTCGGCATTTGCAATAGGCTTTATTGTGGTGTGGTTCTTTTTCGAAAAGATATGCCAGCTGCTTATAGGTTGGGGAACCGATACCTATGACGGTATCCATGGACCACTCCGGTTTTTCCCTTTGGAAGCTATGAGCAACCTTATCAAGGAGCCGATAAGCAGGTTTCAGGCTTACAAGGCCATTGAAGGGCAGGTATCGGGCGCTGAAACCGCTAAAGTGTATGCCGTTCAGTGGTATGAAATGCTTATCGTAACAGGATGGACCATTTTCTTTATGTTAATGTCGTACAGAATTTTGAAAAAGAGAGATCTATAATAGTATCTTTGCCGATGCTATGAAAACACGTATTGCATATCTCTTTGCACTTCTTTTTTCCCTCACTGCCACCATGGCATCGGCACAAAACATTCAGGTTAACGATAATTATACAGCACAGCAGCTTACGGATGCACTGGTGAGCAATTCCTGCGCGCAAGTGAGCAACATAGCTGTAAACGGCTGGTCGGGAGGTTCAGGCAGTACTAGCTTCGGCTATTTTACAGCAGGGACGTCGGGCTTTCCTTTTGCCAATGGCATCATACTAAGCACAGGATTTGCGGCATCGGCACCGGGACCTAACAATTCCCTTCTAAGCGAAGGCAACACATCGTGGGGCGGCGATCCCGACCTGCAACAGGCGCTTGGCGTGAGCGGCACGATTAACGCAACGGTACTGGAATTCGATTTTGTCCCTTTTACAAGCCACATCAGCTTCGACTATATTTTCGCTTCAGAACAATACCTCACCAGTATAAATTCGCCGAACCAATGTAATTATACCGATGGTTTTGCCTTTTTGCTAAAAAAAGCAGGATCCACCGATCCCTACCAGAACCTTGCTGTTATCCCGGGAACAAATACTCCTGTAAAAGTAAACACGGTGCGCGGCCCCGGCGTATGCCCTGCTGCCAATGAAGAATACTTTGACAGCTTTAATCCCACTAACGCTCCTGTGAATTATAATGGGCAGACTGTTATAATGACGGCAGAATCGGATGTAGTGGCAGGAACCACCTATCATATAAAGCTCGTAGTGGCTGACCAGGGGAATAACCTGTATGATTCGGCAATCTTTTTGGGCGGCGGCAGTTTTGATGCTACTTTAGATATTGGCCCCGACAGGCTGCTGGCCACCGGTAACCCTTTATGCAACGGCGAAAACTTCCCTATAGATGCTACAAACCCTGCGGCTACAGCCTACCAATGGTATAAAAATACCAACCCGATTGCCGGGGCAACAAATGGCAGTTATACCGTTACCACACCGGGCGACTACAGTGTAGATGTGACGTTTAGCGCCACATGTACGGCAACCGGCGAAATAAGGCTGGAGTATGCCCCACCACTTGTTTTGGGTAGCTATAACCTGTTGCAGTGCGATGACAATAACGACGGCCTCACGACCTACAATCTTGAACAGGCCGGTGAACTTGCCGAAAACGGCGACCCCGATTTGCAGGCGCACAGCTATTACCTTTCGGCCAGTGATGCACAGGACGCAGTCGATGCCATAGAAAACACAACTGCTTTCCAGAATACCATACCAGACCAGACAATTTATGTGCTTGTAGAAAACAGGTACGGATGTACGGGTATAGCAATGGTTAAGCTTTCAGTATCGGCTAACACCGTAACCAATCCGGCTCCACTGGAGGAATGCGATACCGACGGTACTGACGACGGCTTATTTAAATTCGACCTTACTGATACCGCCAACGATATACTGGCGGGTCTTCCGGCAGGGCTACAGCTTATATTTTATCCATCGTATAATGATGCCCTTACCTTTGAAAACGCCATTACAGCACCCGAAGCATTTACCAATACTATAGCAGACAGCCAGTCGGTCTATGCCCGCATCTTCAATGCAAGCGATTGCTACGGCATTGCGGAGGTGCAGCTGATCGTACATTCTTTTGGCAATGGCTTTGCCGATGAGGACGTGATCTTATGTGATAATACTACCGAGACACTGGATGCCGGAAGCGGCTATACTTCCTATAGCTGGGATACCACCCCGGTACAGGCCACACGCAGGATTACAGTAGATGAACCGGGTGATTATACCGTAACCGTTACCAACACTTTCGGTTGCGAAGGAAGTAAAACCTTTACTGTTTTACCATCCGGCAGGGCAACAGATGCCACTTTTGATATTAACGATTTTACCGGCAACGATAATACCATCACCGTAAACCCTTTTGGAACAGGCAGCTACGAATATTCCCTTGATGGGTCAGACTATCAGGACAGCCCGGTGTTCGACCACCTCCCGGCCGGCGAATATACCGTTTATATCAGGGATACCAACGGCTGCGGACCTGTATACCGCGAAAGCCTCTTTATTCTTGATTATCCCGTTTTCTTTACGCCAAACGGCGATGGGATAAACGATACCTGGAGGATACCTTTCAGCTACTACCGCCCGGGTATTTTTATAACTATTTTTGACCGTTATGGCAAGATCATCACGGGCTTTAAAGGGTACGAACAAGGTTGGGACGGCACGTACAACGGCAGGCCGTTGCCATCAACCGACTACTGGTTCCTTATCGAGTTGGAAAATGGCAGAAAAGTAAGGGGCCATTTTGCAATGCTGCGATAATTTAGCCTAATTTTGATCCAATTTTACTTTTTGATCTATGAAATTTACCACCAATATAATTTCGGGGCTGCCCCTTGCATTACTTCTCATGTTTTCATCAGCTGCCCTGGCGCAGGATCCTATACAAGTGGTAAATAACTTAACAGATGAACAACTCGTAAATGCGCTGGTAGATAATGGCTGTGCCAACATAAGCAATATAAGGATATCCGGATCGGGCGGAAGCGCAGCACAAAGAAGCTATAGTTACTTTACATCGGGCACGGATTTCCCTTTCGACAGCGGCATCATACTGAGTACCGGCTACGCTATGGAATCGCCGGGGCCGAACACTGAAATACTGAGTAACGGCACCGATGGATGGGCCGGCGATAGTGACTTGGAAGAGGTACTGAACATCAGCAACACCCTGAATGCCACAATAATGGAATTCGATTTTGTCCCTGCTACCAATCATATCAGCTTTGATTATATATTTGCCTCCGAAGAGTATACCTCCTGGGGCGAACAGCAGTGGTGTGATTATAGCGATGGTTTTGCCTTTTTGCTAAAGCAGGCCGGAAGCGCCGACCCTTATCAGAACCTTGCTGTAATTCCGGGCACAGACACTCCTGTAAAGGTGACAACGGTTCGCGGGCAGGGTTTTTGCCCGGCGGCCAATCCGGAGTATTTCGGTGCCTTTAATGGCTCCGATTCCCCGACCAACTACAACGGGCAAACTGTGGTGCTTACAGCAGAATCTGATGTTATTGCCGGAACCCTTTACCATATAAAGCTTGTTATAGCCGATCAGGGCGACACATTATATGATGCCGCGGTATTTTTGAAAGCAAAAAGTTTTGGGAGCGTGGTGGATTTAGGCGAAAACAGGATGATTGCAAATGGTAATGCCCTGTGCGAAGGGGATGCGTTATTGCTTGATGCCAGTATCCCGGGAGCTACCGGTTATCAATGGTACCGGGACGGGCTGCCTGTAGCGGGAGCTACGAATGCCCTTTATAGCGTTACCACCGCCGGTGCGTATAGCGTTAAGGCGCAACTGACACCTACCTGTTATGCAAATGGCGAAATTAGGATTGAATATAACCTGCCGATTGAGGACGAGCCTTTCTTTTTTAACCAGTGCGATGACGATGACGATGGGCTTACGGGCTTTTACCTTTTCCGCGTTGGCGGCGAGCTGACCAGGACCCGTGTAGAAATCATGGACATTAACGTGATATCATGGCACCTGACGGAAGCCGAAGCACAAACCGGGGAAAACGACCTGTTGGGCAATGGGCTTATGACCCCTTTTTATAATACCGTTCCCAATCAGGTAGTATACGCCCGGGTACAAAGCGATGCGGGGTGTATCGCTATTGTGGCGACAACCTTATCTACACCTTCATTTAGCGCACCGGCACTGGCACCCATTGAAGTATGCGACGACAACGGCCTTTACACCTTTAACTTCACACAGCTTACCGCCGACATCCTGGCAACAGCGCCTTCAGGAACGTGGGTGCACTATTTTGAAACTTATGAAGATGCGCGCAGCTACTCGTTTGCCATACAGACACCTTCGTCTTATACGAATACCGTTTCAGGAGGGCAAACCATTTATGTAGGGCTGACCAACCTGGACGGCTGTGTTGCCATCATGCCGCTACAGCTTATCGTGCATACTTTTGGCGAAGGCCTTACTGATGAAGAACTGACTTTATGCGCCGATACCTCGGAGACTCTGGATGCAGGCAGTGGCTTTACTTCCTACAGCTGGGATACTGATCCTGTACAAACTACAAGTACAATTACAGTCGATGAACCCGGAATCTATACAGTAACCCTAACCAACACCTTCGGTTGCGAAGGCAGCAAGACTTTTACCCTCACACCATCGGGGCGGGCGAAGGATGCTACATTTGAAATAAACGACCTTACAGGAAACAATAATACTGTTACGGTGTCGCCTGTTGGGCCGGGAACCTATGAATATTCCATTGACGGTATTGATTATCAGGAAAGTCCGGTTTTTGATCAGCTCACAGCAGGAGAATACACTATTTATATAAGGGATACCAAGGGTTGCGGGCCGGCATATTCGGAGCGTGTTTTTGTACTTGATTATCCTGCCTTCTTTACCCCGAATGGCGATGGAGTTAACGATACCTGGAGGATACCTTACAGTTACAACCGCCCCGGTATTTTTGTAACAGTATTCGATCGTTACGGCAAGATCATTAAAGGCTTTAATGGCTATGAACAGGGATGGGACGGCACGTATGATGGTAAACCATTACCCGCTACCGATTACTGGTTCCTTATCGAACTGGAGAATGGCAGGCAGGTAAGAGGGCACTTTGCGATGTTGAGATAATAAAATTGATTCATTAACTATGGCAAGAAGATTGGAATTATATGTTGATAAAGAAAATGGCGATGCTCCTGGTTTTTTAACAAATTTTGATGACTACGGCGTTATACTTTACTATGCTTTTACTGTTAACCGGGAAAAGGCCATGTTGCTCTATAAGGCAATGGTAAATGAATATCAATACGCATTAGGTTATGGTCTGCCACTTAATGATCTTACAGATAGTAACATAAACGTGTGTTTACCCATTGATCAGATTCCAAATGTAATATCTTTTATCACTGATGATATACTTCCCTCTTTAAATATCCTGCCGCTGGAGCTTAATATGATTGATGAATGGAATATTGGACAGGATTTAGAAGCATTTCTAATGAATCAGGGCAGTTTTTTCGACAATTTCAATATTGACGGAATAGATGTTGACAATTATGCCGTGTATTATTTTATTGGGGTATTTAATCAATTGTTGGATTTTTTTAAGGAAGTATTGGTTTGGGGAATCAAATACAAAGTTGAAATAGCCTAATAATGAATAACATCCCGCTCCGCAAAGTCTCTGACTTTGTGGGTGTGTTCAAAGGTCTCTGACATTTACTGTGCATGTCAGAGACATGCCAACGCTTCCGCAAAGTCAGAGACTTTGCGGAGCGCCGGACTTTGCGGAGAAGTAAGCCTCCAAATACAAAACTACCCCTCCCCTTAGCCCCGACCGTAGCGATATCCTGCGGAGGCACGGAGCAGATAAAGCGAAGGGCGGGACGAAGTATAGCAATAAGCGCTTAGATTACTGCTTCTGGCTACCCTGCTTCAAAGTATGCATTCTCGATGAAACTACTGCATTTCTAAACGTAGGGCGCTACTTAATAAATCATGTTAAGAAATACACCCTCATTTTTAAATGGTAAGGCAATGTAAATTATATTTACAAAAATTTTTGCTTTGCTATGAAATTCACCCTTACTATATTAACACTGCTTTTCTTCCTCACAGCCAGCGGGCAGAACGACTGCTCCGATGCACTTATCGTCTGCGGGAATATGGGGTATGACGGCCTTACCGCCAACGGCCCCGGGCGGCAGGAACTCAATAACTCAAACACCTGCCAAAGCTTTGAGAATAATAGCATCTGGCTCGAACTGCACATAAAGACAGGCGGAACCCTGGGTTTCACGATAACACCCGGCAACCCGGATATTAACGTTGATTTTGATTTCTTTATTTTTGGGCCGAATGTTACCTGCGGCAATATAGGCCAGGCCATACGCTGCTCTACCACTAACCCTGAATTTGCGGGATCTGCAAGCAATCTTACCGGTATGAACGATAGCGAGACCGACACCGCTGAAGGACCCGGCGAGCTGGGCAACAACTTTATCCGGTGGCTTACCGTGCAGGATGGCGAATCGTACTTCCTGGTAATCGACAGGCCCATAGGCGCAAGCGACTTTTCGATACAATGGACCGGGACAGCTTCTTTTCACGATACCCCGGTTTTCAATAATCCGGACAGCATCTCTCTTGACCTTAAGCAGTGTGATGATGACGGCATCGACGACAAGATCTCGCTGTTTGACCTTACTACACACCAGGCAATGCTTTTGGATACACAAACAGACGTTGCCCTTACATTTTATGAAAACCAGAATGATGTAATTACGGGTAGCAATCCGATTACCAGTCCGGGGGCGTATGCCAATACTTCCGCGCTACAGACGATATACACCCGTATGACCAATTCGATTACAGGGTGTTTTAACAGTACCGCCTTTACGATAGAAGTCATCAACCCGATTGTGGCAGGGCAGCCTGTTGACCTCTATCTGTGCGATTTTAATGAGGATGGGAAACAGGAGTTTACGCTATCCCAAAATGATACAGCAATAAAAGACGGAGGCCTGAATATGATGGTAACATATTATAGTACACTTGAAGATGCCGATAACAAAACCAATCCTATTCCTGCGCTTTACACCAACGAGGTTCCGTATACTGCCGAAACCATTTGGGCAAGGCTGGAAAATATAAGCGGCTGCTTTGGGTATGATGTGGTATCGTTTACAATCAATATCATACCGCTGCCGGAGATTGTTTATAAGCTGGATATCGTGGATTTCCGCGACAGCGAAAACGCGATTACCGTTGTAATGCCTGACCCTGAATCGTATGAATTTTCGATTGATGGCGGCGGGTTTAGCGACAGCTTTGTTTTTGAAAACCTGGAGGCCGGCCCGCATGTTGTTTTTATCAGGGCAAAAACAGGGTGCAAAACCATTCATGAAAACGTGGTGATACTCAATTACCCAAAATACTTCTCACCCAACGGCGACGGGCTGCACGACACATGGCGCATTCCGTACCTTTCGCTGCACCCGCAGGCAAGTGTTACCATCTTTGACAGGTATGGTAAAGTGATCGATGGCTTTAGGGGCGAAAACCCCGGATGGGATGGAAATCTGAACGGAAAAGCTTTGCCCTCAACCGATTATTGGTTTGTACTGGAACTCGAGAACGGTAGAAAAATTCAGGGGCATTTTGCAATGCTACGATAGTTTTTCATAAATTTATAAAAAAATTAACACCCGAATGCTGTGAAAAGTACCTTCAGGAGATGGCTTTTGGCACTCATCCTGCTCCCATTTGTACACCTGAACGCCCAGACAGACTGCCCGGACGCTATAATTGTGTGCGGAAACGCGACTTACTCGGGGCTGAATGCCACGGGTGTGGGAACGCAGGAACTAAACATCCAGAACGCATGTTCCAGCCAGGAGCATAATAGCCTGTGGCTGAAGATACTGATTAAAGATGGCGGCACATTAGGGTTTATACTCACTCCCGAAAACGACAATCTTGTAGTTGATTTTGACTTTTGGGTTTATGGGCCAAATGTAACGTGCGGAAATCTTGGTACGGCCATCCGGTGCTCTACCACAAATCCCGGCGCGGCAGGGCTTACCTCCAATATTACAGGGATGAACGGTACGGAAACCGATGTATCCGAAGGGCCAAATGGCGATGGGAATGCATGGATCAACTGGATTGAGGTGAATGATGATGAAATTTATTACCTGATAATCGACCGGCCGCACGGCGAGGCTAATTTTTCGATGCAATGGACAGGAACGGCTACCTTTCACGAGATACCGGTATTCTACAATCCTGATGCTATTCCCTTGGAAATAGTTCAGTGCGATGGCGATGGCGTAAATGACAATTCTACCGCGTTTGACCTTACTGTATTTGAAGAAATGTTCATTGGCAGCCAGACCGATGTTGCCATTACCTATTACCTCGACAGCAACGGCATGCTTACCGGGGAAAATCCATTGGGCAACCCTTCGGCATACGCCAATGTGTCCAGCCCGCAAACCATTTACATGCGCATGACCAACCCTGTCACGGGCTGCTTTGACACGGAAACCCTCACTATAAAGCTTGACCATGACCTGCCTGCAGGCGAACCTGTAGCATTGTCGCTTTGTGATACTGCCGGTAACGGGTTCAGGGAATTTAACCTTGCACAAAATAATACGCTAATAAGCAATGGCAATGCAAATACATCGGTAACGTATTATGCTTCGGAAGCAAATGCCCAAAACAAGGTGAGCCCCCTCCCTGCCCTGTACCAGAATGCCACGGCCTATACCACACAGACCATTTGGGCAAGGGTTGAAGCGACGAGTGGTTGTTTCCGTTATGGCATTACCTCTTTTACCATTAGTATGCTGCCTGTACCTGAAATGCTGCGTACGGATGACTTCCTGCCCAACGTACCGCTAACGATCATAAAATGTGACGATGACAACGTTGATGATAATGCAACTGCTTTTGACCTTACCGTTTTTGAAGAAATGCTGAAAGGCGCCCAACCCGATGTGGCCCTCACCTATCATATTCAAAACAGCGATGCTGAGACGGGTAATAATCCTTTAGAAAATCCGGAGAATTATAATAATGTCGCAAACCCGCAAACGATTTATTTGCGGATGACAAATTCTGTTACCGGATGTTTTGAAAGGGAAACACTCACTATAAGCATAGACCACAGCCTGCCTGTAGGCACACCGGAAACGTTGCTGCTATGCGATACCGATGGCGATGGCTTTGGGGAATTTGACCTGACACAAAATGATGAGCCTGTAATAAACGGCATGCCCAATACCGCAGTGACATACTTCGCATCGGAACAAGATGCTGAAAATAAAAATAACCCGTTACCCGGAAGCTACCAGAACGAGAATCCCGATGTGGCACAAACGATATGGGCACGGCTTGACACCACGAGCGGCTGCATACGCCACGGCATCACTCCTTTTACCATAAATATCTACCCGGTTCCGGAAATGCTGCGTAACGAAGACCTTCCTCCGGGAACGCCGCTTGAAATTGTTGAATGCGATGATGATGGTAATGATGACGGTTTTACAGCATTTAACCTGAGGGTATTTGAAGATATGCTTATTGGCACGCAGAACGGTGTGGCCCTGACCTATTACCTGGACTACAATAATGCCCTTAATGGTGTACAGCCTGTAGATAACCCGCAAGCCTTTGTGAATACATCCAGTCCGCAGACGGTTTACGCACGAATGACCTACACTGCAACCGGGTGTTTTGTTACCGAAAACCTCACTATCAGGACTGATGTGGACATGCCCACGGGCATTCCTGCTGCACTTGCGCTGTGTGATGATGCTAACAATGGCGTTAGGGAATTCGACCTGACACAAAATGATGACGCGATAAGTAACGGGGACGAAAATACGGTTGTTACTTACTATGCTACCAAAGAAGATGCTGAAAATGAAACAAACCCGCTGCCGGGCCTCTATCAGAATGAAGCGCCTTACACAGCACAAACCATTTGGGCAAGACTTGAAGGTAATGACGGATGTTTCCGCTACGGTATAACCTCTTTTACTATTAGTGTGTACCGACTGCCGGAAATGATGCGAAATAACGAATTTCCCGTTGGTACACCCCTGCAAACAACGCAATGCGACAGCGATGATGCAAACGATATTTCTACGACGTTTGACCTTACTGTTTTTGAAGACATGCTGGAAGGCAGCCAGGCTAATATAACGTTCACCTATTACCGGACTGCCGATGACATGCTCACAGGTGCAAATCCTATTGGTACACCGCAAAACTACCGAAATACCTCCAATCCGCAGACGGTCTATATCAGGATGACCAATTCGGTAACAGGTTGTTACACTAATGAGACTCTTACCATCGTAATAGACACGATGATTACTACAGGTACGCCTGATAATTTATTTAAATGCGATAACGGCACAGGACTCGCTGTTTTTGACCTTTCGCAGAATAATGCGTTGATAAAGGATGGAAGGCCCGGAAGTGTCGTGAATTATTATGCTTCCGAAGAAGATGCCGAAAGCCAGCAAAACCCACTGCCTTACTTTTACCGGAACCAACAGCCCTATGCTAGCGAGACAGTATGGGCAAGGCTATCGGGTACCGATGGCTGCTACCGGTATGGTATAGCCCCATTCTCTATAAATATCCTGCCCGTGCCTGAAATAAACTATGCGGTGGATGTTAAGGACTTTACCCAAAACAGCAACCGCATTACCCTATCGATGACAGAAGCCTCTATTACTGATTATGAATTTTCTATAAATGGCGGGGACTTTTCAGTTGAGCCTTTTTTTGACGGGCTTGAGCCGGGTGTTTACAAGATCAGGATACGCTCTAAAGATGGCTGTAGTGACACTGAAACATTGGTACCTGTGCTGAATTACCCTAAATTCTTCACCCCGAATGGCGACGGTATCAACGAGGTATGGAACGTGTTTTTTATTTATTTTTTCCCGGACGCCACCGTGAATATTTTCGATAGGTATGGCAAGCTCATTAAAAGTTACCTTGGCAAGGAAATGGGATGGGATGGTACCTATAATGGTTACAGGCTCCCATCTACCGACTACTGGTTTGAAGTAGTGTTTACGAGTGGCAGGAAAATAAAGGGCCACTTCTCTATGATTCGATAAAATTAAGTTTACTATTGGCGGTTATTTGTTTGATATGAAAAAGTTTGTCCCTCTGCTATTGCTCTTGTTTTCCTTAAGTGTATTTGCCCAGAAAGAAGCTAATAACTGGTTTTTTGGCAGGCTGGCAGGCATCCGTTTTCTTGATGACGGGTCTGTCGTGGCGCTGAGCGGAAGCCAGATAGATACCAATGAAGGGTGCAGCGCGATATCGGATGCTGATGGCAACCTATTGTTTTATACCGATGGCCGTAATGTGTGGGACCGAAACCATGTGAAGATGCCTAATGGCAATTATAATGCGGGTACGGGCCTTATGGGCGACCCATCGAGTACGCAGTCCGGCATTATCGTCCCGAAGAAAGGCGACCCGAATACGTATTACATTTTTACCGTAGATGAGCCGCATCATGAAAATGCACAGGTGTATCCCGCGCAGTTTAATAGTATTTATTCGGACACTAACCTTGGTGTACCCGAGACAGATGACGGTTTTAATAACGGCCTTAATTACTCTGTGGTCGACCTTTCTGTTACAGGCTCGAATGGCAGCATAGGTGATGTTGTGACACGCAACAGGCATCTTATAACCTACGATCCCACTGTTTTAAATGAAATAAAATACAAATGCTCTGAAAAAATAACGGCTGTAAAAAACAATACCGGCACCGGGTTTTGGGTAGTCACTCAGTTTATTGATAAATTTTATTCCTTTTTTGTAGACGGGGCCGGAGTTAATGAAACACCTGTAATTTCCCAGCTCGACCCTGTAGTGAATACCGACGGCTACCGGCGTAGTGCCATAGGATACCTCAAAGCAGCGCCCAATGGGAAAAAACTGGCTGTTGCTCACAACCAGCGCGGGACAATTACCGGTGGCACAGCACAAAACGGGGCAGTTTACTTATACGATTTTAATAACTCCAACGGCATCGTTTCCAATGCGGTAATGGTAAGCAATAATTCAGTACCGTATGGAATCGAATTTTCTCCGCAGTCAAAAAAACTCTACGTTACCTATGATGCTACTCCCACTGTAGCGGGAGGTTTACATCAGTATAACCTTGAAGCTGCCGATGTAGGAGCTTCTGATATATTCATTACAGCCCTTAGCACTAATGCAACTGCACTACAACTGGGGCCTAACGGAAAAATATACAGGGCAGTAAACGGCGCATCTTTTTTGGATGTAGTAAACGCACCTGATGAAAACGGGCTCGCCTGTAATTTTCAGGATAACGCTGTATCGCTTGGCTCGGGTAGAATTGCTATTTTCGGACTTCCCCCATTTATAACATCCCTGTTTTCGGCAAATGTACTTATTGCCAATGCCTGCCTTGGCGATACTACCGAATTTTCGCTTAACGCTGCCGGTACGTTCCAAACCGTATCCTGGGATTTCGGTGATAGTGCTGCACCATCGTCAGAATTGGCGCCTACACATGTCTATGCTTCACCGGGTGACTATAATGTAATAGCGACCATAACCAACCAGGGCGATGTGTATACCATAGTCGAGGATGTAACCATTTATGCGATACCGGTAGCTAATACCGCCCCAGCCATTAATGAATGCGACCCCGAAAATGATGGGGTTGAAGTATTTAATCTGGCTGCAAATAACGCTTCAATATTAGGAACGCAGATCGCTACCACTTTTGAAGTGAAATATTTTGCCTCGCAGGAAAATGCCGATGCCAATACCAATGCCCTTAATGCAGCAGCCTATACCAATATTTCAAATCCGCAGACTATTTATGCACGCGTACACCAAAGGTCTAATACAAAATGCTATAGCACTACCTCTTTTGAGATAAGCGCAACGGCTGCCCCCTTGTTAAATACTAACAAATTTTCCATTTGCGACGACAACACTGACGGTGATGATTCCAACGGCAAAGCTACTTTTGATATGGCAGCCGTTACAACTGCGTTGGTGCAAAACAGTTCGCAATACACGACCACCTATTATGCCAGCCAGGCAAATGCCAACACGACAACAAGCGCGCTGCCTGCACAATTTTATAATACGGTAAGGGACGAGCAAGTGGTATATGCGCGTATTGTAAATAACACCTTTACTAATTGTGTTACCGTCCTGCCGATTACCCTTACAGTAAATCCCTTGCCTGATGCGATAACTACCGCCCGTTTAGTACAATGCCTTAACCCAAATGGTGCCAACCTGTTTAACTTAACACAGGCTGATGCCGAAATTTCAGGCGGCAATGCGGGGATCAGCGTGAGCTACTACCCTACTACAACCGATGCAGAAGATGGCACTAACGAAATAACGACACCTTTTACCAATACCACCAGCCCGCAGGTAATTGCAGCCCGTGTGGTCGTAACAGCAACTGGCTGTTTCCGAATCTTACCTTTAACACTGGAAGTGACAACCGATATACTGCCCGCCATACCAATGGAACGCTGTGACGATGATGGCAGCGAAGACGGTTTTGCAGAATTTGACCTTGCGTTAACGGGGGTTGGTGCAGGTGCAGACAGTGTGCTTTATTACCCATCTGTAACCGATGCGCTGCTGGAGCAAAATGCCATACCCGCAGTATTTACAAATACCACCATCAACCGCCAGATGGTGTATGCCCGCGTAGAAAACGACAACGACTGTACGGCGCTCCAGCCATTATATCTTATAGTACGGCCAATGCCAAATATCGACATTGACGACACCGCCATTGTTTGTCTTAACACTCATGACTTTATTCCTATCGATGCAGGGGAACTGGACAATCTCACCCATTATACCTTCCTGTGGTCAACCGGTGAGACAACGCATACCATATTTGTAAACCAGCCGGGCACCTACACGGTAGAGGTTACCAATATCACCAATATTTCAGGCTGCTCAAAAACGCGTACCATTACCGTTGTACCAAGCGATGTAGCCGTATTTGACGCAGTTGTTGTAGAAGACCTTCGCACAGATAACACCATTACCGTGCTTGTACACCCCGGCAATAATGTAGACACCTCCTACCTCTACAGCCTCGACGCACCAAATGGGCCGTGGCAGGAATCGAATTTCTTTGACAACGTAACTGCGGGAATACATATAGTCTATGTGTATGACACGAATGGCTGCGGCGTATCGCTACAGGGAGTAGCAGTACTCGCAATCCCGAAATTCTTTACCCCGAACGGCGATGGCATCAACGATACCTGGGACATCATAGGTGTAAATACATTATTCTATGAAAACAGCAAGATCTATATCTTCGACCGTTATGGCAAGCTGCTTGCAGATGTAAACCCCAAAGGCCCGGGCTGGGACGGTACATACAACGGACACAGGCTTCCTGCCACCGACTATTGGTTTGTAGTAACCCTTGACGACGGAAGGACTGTGAAGGGGCATTTCTCGATGGTAAGGTAATCATTTCAGATTGTAGATTTCAGATTGTAGATTTTAGATTGTAGATTTTAGATTGTAGATTTTAGATTTCAGATTTTAGATTTCAGATTTAGCTACACTCATTCCGTCATTACATTTCGCAAAAATTTCAATACCAATTTCTATGAAAAAACCATTGTTTGGCACAGAGAGTATTTTACCTGTTGTCGCACTTATATTCAGCCTGGTCAATTTAACCAATCCCGGAGCCTTATTGAGCCTTTCGGGGCTAGTTTCCGTTATTGGTATCATTGGCTCGATTTTGTATTTCATTGATTTCCATATGCGAATTGTGATCCCTGTTCTCTATATCTGGATCATCGTTCAGATTATTTCCGTTGAGCCTTATTTTAATCTCACACAGGGATTCTTTAACATGGGCGTATCACTTGGTGCAAATGATTCAGAAATAGTAATAAATATAATACCCTCTATTTTACTTAGCACTATAGTTATTCTCAGGGCATCTAGATTAGTTGGAAAAAGAATTACCATAAGTGAATTCCGCGAAGGCTCCCTTAGCGATATATTACCTTTAGAAGGCACTATTACAAAAAGAATGGATTTTGGAAGCGAAAAAAACTGGATGCTCTTTAAACCGGATAAGCCTTTTTATTATGATGATGCCCTTGTGCCCTATGTCCTCATAAAAAGGAAAGACGGTAAGATCATAAAGTCAGGAGCCAAAAACCAGATTATCTTCTTCAGACTTGTAAGCAATGAGATATACTTACAAAGTAATGCCATTGAAAACTTCCCTTTTATTGAATGGGCCATATGCCGATAATTTCAGATTTCAGAAGGTAGATTGTAGATTTCAGATTGAGTTACACTCCTGCTGTTAGCCTCAGGATTCGAGTAAGCACCTCCGAGTGAAGTTCAATCTGAATTCTAAAATCTGAAATCTACAATCTGAATGACCTACATCCGCTGCGTATAAAAATTATAATCGTTCAAAATGGTATCTATAAACGCGGTAGCATTTGCAGACACCGACCTGATTCCTGTTACAGCTTCTACCTTGTCCTGGAGCTTGGAGATCATCTCAAAATCGGTCGCCCTGATGCTCGCTTCATAGGTTTCTTTGATGATGCGCACATCGTTGTCGCTTAGTTTTATAACCAAAGGGTAAACAGGGATATATGTGTCGTTTATTTCTTTTAGTATCGTATGGTTTATCGTAATGTCGTTTTTAAGGGATATTACCGCCGTCCCCGCTGCAAGGTCGCCCAGGCGCTGTGTTTTGCCGGTAACCATAAGGCAGATGATCCCAACAACACTGAATGGCGGCGTAACTTCGATCAATCGGAACAGCCAGCGGATAAGGTAATCGCCAAAACCGGCCTGGTACCCATCAATCTTGATCACCTTTATTTTCATGATGCGTTTACCAAGGGTTTGCCCTTCCATAAGGCTTTCAAGCACCAGGGTATACAGCATGACCGGGAGGAAAAAGAACATATATACCGCCCTTTGCGACCATGGATCGAATTCGCTAAGGTAATCGTTGAACCCGGTAACCTCGAAGATAACAACAAAAATAACAATGTAATAGGCTATCCATATCACTAAATCAAGCAGATAGGCCAGCATACGGTCGCCTGCGGATGCCGTATTAAAATTTATATTCACATTTTGCGTAGTTGTGATAGATAGTTCTGACATATTTTATATTTTAGCTTTCGTATGAGAGAGGTCGCGTTTATAAAACAAAATAAAGAAAAATGGCTTGAATTTGAGCAGGCTATTTTCGGTAAAGCTAAAAAAAATCCTGATGAACTGGCCAGCCTGTACATTCATTTGGTAAACGACCTGTCGTATGCACAAACCTATTACCCTAAAAGCAAGACCGTTGTCTACCTGAATCACCTTGCTTCTATCACCTATCAGAAGATATACAAAACAAAGCGCGAGGAAACAAACAGGCTGGTTTATTTCTTTAAAACCGAAGTCCCGCTTATCGTTTACCAAAACAGGCGCTACGTACTTTACGCGTTCCTGATGTTTTTTATCTTTTTAGGCATAGGCGTTATCTCGGCTATAAACGATGATTCGTTCGTTCGCCTTATCATGGGCGACGACTATGTAAACATGACACTTGAAAATATTGAGAAGGGGAATGCTGTAGCCGTGTACAAAAGCGGCAGCAACTGGGGCAGCGCCTTCGGGATAACCCTCAATAACCTTAAAGTAGGGCTTTTTTCGTTTATAATGGGCGTGTTCGGCGGATTTGGCACTGCTTATGTATTATTCCAAAACTCGCTTATGCTGGGTGCTTTCCAGTACTTCTTTTATGACAGGGGCGTTTTTTGGGAAAGCGTCCGTGGCATCTGGATACACGGCTGTATGGAGATCTTCGGGATGGTAATTGAGGCTGCCGCAGGCTTTATATTTGGGGCGGGGATATTGTTCCCTAAAACCTATTCGCGGCTTGCCTCCATGAAGATAAGCTTTAAAAATGGCCTTAAAATTGTTTTGAGTACCATGCCGTTTACATTTGCTGCCGGCATGCTCGAGGGGTTTGTAACCCGTTATGCGCCGGATATGCCCCGCGCCCTGAATGTTTTCATCATCCTGTTTACACTTTCGCTTATATCCTTTTACTACCTGGTATATCCGTTTATCGTTAACAGAAAAATAAAAAACCAGCATGTTCCAGCTCTATAAGAAACGTAACTTCAGTGCGCTGATAAACGATACCTTTATATTTTTCAGGGTGTCCGGTAAAAATTATTTCCGCAACTACATCATAATCAATGGCGGGATGATGCTGTTGCTGCTGCTGCTTATCTTTCTTGTGAGCAGGATATTCTTTGAGAACATGTTTTCGGGGATGGGTTCTCCTGAGTCGCAGCAAATGCTCAACGATTATTTTAATGCAAATACCGGTTTCTTTATCGCCGCCGGTGTTGTGTGTGGTATACTGGTACTGCTCCTTACCATAACGAATTATAGCTATCCGGTATTATACCTCAGCCTGGCAGAAAAAAATGAAAAACCAACTTCCCGCGAAGTCCTTGGCCTTTTTAAAAAGAAGATCGGTAAAATTCTGCTGTTCGCGCTTTTATCCCTTGTAACTTTTGTACCGATAACCATAATAGTGGGTCTGTTCGGGATGCTGATGTTTGCCATACTGATTGGTATACCGGTGGCCATCATCCTGTTCGCAGCGCTTTCTAACTGGATATTCCTTAGCTTTTATGATTACCTGAATACGGATAAAGGCTATTTTGCCGCTATGGGCACGGGTATGCGAATGCTCTTCAAAAACTTCTGGCCGCACATGGGCTCGACAGCCATCATCTATGTGATCATTTCGATAGCGCAGAGCATATTGTCGTTTATCCCGTACATGATTGGAATAGTTATCATGCTTTTCGGCAGTAATGGCAAAATGGATAACGAAAATATATCGCTTTTAGGGATTTTGATGCTGATTACATTCATGCTCTATTTTGTACTGGCTTTTTTCCTGGGCAATATCCTGATGGTAAATCAGGGACTTATCTATTACAGCTGCAGGGAAGACAATGAACGCCACACACTACATTCTGATATTGACTTAATAGGTACCGACTTTGAATAAGATCCTTCTATACATACTATTGCTTGGCAGCCCTTTATGCATATCCGGTGCGACAACGCAGGATAGCATAATGGCGCCCGTAGTTACAGCACAGGCTGCTGAAACTGTATATTATAAGGACCGTAAATTTGACAAAGGACTTAAAGAAAAATATTCGGACAGGGAGTTTCAATATGAAACCAAGACCGTTGCAAAATCGCAATGGGAACGTTTTTGGGAATGGGTAGGCCGGGTAATTGACCGGATTTTCAATTTTGGTGACAAAACACAAAAAGCAGACGGATTCACCATATTTATCAGGATACTTGCCTTTGGGGTAATTGGCCTCGCTGTTTACCTAATCGCAAGAGCTATACTCAATAAAGAAGGATACTGGATCTTTGGCAGGGGCAATAAAAAAATAGCTGCATTCGATATCAGCGACGAGAACATCCACGAAATGGATTTCCGAAAACTGGTAGATGAGACAAAGCAAACCGGCGATTACAAGCTTACCGTTCGTTATTACTTCCTTTGGGTGCTTAAAAAGCTCTCGAACCGTGAGATAATCGACTGGCACTGGGACAAGACTAATAGCGATTACCTGTACGAAATACGCGACAACAAACTGAAAAAGGATTTCGAATACCTGTCCTATGTATATGATTATAGCTGGTATGGCGATTTCCCGCTTGACGAAAAGGCATTTGAAAAGGCAGAAAAAGCATTTCAGAAAACATTAAATACGCTATAAGATGAACAGGAAACTCACCATTTATATCGTATTGCTTGCAATTGTCATTGGCATTATCATTTTCATAGATGCCTCAAGGCCAAAACCGGTTAACTGGACACCAACGTATGACACCAGGGATAAAATTCCGCTTGGGCTGTACATACTCGACCAGGAAGCGCCTGATTTCTTTAAAGGCCAGGCAGTAAAGAAATTTGCCATAACGCCGTACGAATACTTTGACGGGCTGTATGATTATGAAACGAAAACTTATAAGGCAAAAGGCACATTTTTAGCTATCAGCGAAGAAAACAGGATCGACAATGAGTCGGCAAAGGAACTGCTGTTTTTTGCAGAGCATGGCAATACCGTATTTCTGAGTATGAAAGATTTTCCGCCTTTGCTGCTCGATACGCTTCAAATAGATGTTACAGGCAAATACTTCCTTAAAGATTCCATACAGATGAGCCTGGGCAGGAAGCCCGCAAAAAAATACTGGTTTAATGAAGGCATCGGCTTTACCTGCTTCGATTCTATTGAAAAGTCGGGGGCCACAGCGCTTGGATATCAGGATTCCTCAGATAAGGCCCAGCCGAATTTTATAAGGGTTCCTTTTGGCGAAGGCCAGTTCCTGCTGCATACCCAACCCGCAGCATTCAGTAATTTCCATTTACTCAAAAGCGATCATTACCAATATGCCGAAAATGTATTGTCTTACTTTCCCAAAGGTACTATTTACTGGCATTCGGGTTCTCGGGATGGTGAGAATATCTCGTCCAGCCCGTTTCGTTATATCAACAGCCAGCCGGGGCTGAAATGGGCGTTCCGCATCGGACTCATCGCTATCTTTATATTTATATTTTTTAATGCCAAAAGGAAGCAGCGCATCATCCCTGAGGTAACGCCGCTTAAAAACACTACGGTAGATTTTACCAAAACCATTGGTAACCTGTACTACCAGGAGGGCAACCACCATACCATTATCGAGAAGAAAATAATTTATTTCCTGGAGCATATCAGGAATGAATACATGATAGATACCTACTCGCTGGATGAAAAATTCATCGAAAAGCTGCACCTGAAATCGGGCAAATCTTTCGAGGACATCCAAAAATCGGTAAGTTTGATAAAAAAACACAGGCACCAGTTTCAGAGCACCGAGGCTGATGTGATAGAAATCAATAAAGCAATTGAAAAATTAAGGTTATGACAGAAGAATTCAACAACAGCCCCGGAGAAATAAACCTTGAAAAAGGCGCATCGGTAAGCAACACGGAAAATAACCCTTCGGAAAGCGAGAACATAAACTTCACGTCGCGGCTTGACCTTTCGGGATTGCAGCAAAGCATTGAGAAGGTAAAGGCGGAGATCAATTCGGTTATCGTGGGCCAGCACAAGATGATCGACCAGCTTTTGGTTTCGATACTCTCCAACGGCCACGTGCTTCTGGAAGGCGTACCCGGTGTGGCAAAAACCATCACTGCAAAGTTGCTGGCAAAAACCCTGACACTGGATTTCAGCAGGATACAGTTTACACCAGACCTTATGCCTTCGGATATTTTGGGAACGTCAGTGTTTGATCTTTCTTCCTCTAAATTTAATTTCAAAAAAGGGCCGATATTCTCAAATTTCGTACTAATAGACGAGATCAACAGGGCCCCGGCCAAAACGCAGGCTGCCCTTTTCGAGGTGATGGAAGAGCGCCAGATAACCATTGAGGGCACTACCCACACTATGGAAGCGCCTTTCCTTGTCATTGCCACGCAAAACCCTATTGAGCAGGAAGGAACTTACCGCCTGCCGGAGGCGCAGTTGGACCGTTTCCTTTTCAAAATTTCTATTGACTACCCGAAACTGGATGAGGAGATTGCCATACTACAGCGTGAGAATGCATTGCAGGACAGGAACAAATTGGAAAACATCCAGAAGATACTTTCACAATCGGATATCCTGAAATACCAGGGCATCGTGAAACAGATCGTTATCGAGCCGCAACTTATAGAATACATTGCCAAGATCGTGACCAGCACCCGCGAGAACGCTTTCCTTTACCTTGGGGCTTCACCAAGGGCTTCTATCGCCATACTGAATGCTGCTAAAGGCTTTGCGGCGCTAAGGGGCAGGGATTTTGTTACGCCGGAAGATATTAAAGAATCGGCCATACCGGTATTACAGCACAGGGTAATGGTAACGCCGGAGCGCGAAATGGAAGGCCTTACCGGCGAACAGATCATCAAACAGATCATTGACACCGTAGAAATTCCACGCTAATGAAGTGGTTTAAGCGCACATACCTCAACAATTTCTTTTTCTATGTGCTCATGGGCATCATGGTGTGCTTCGTGATGGCCTATTTTTTCCCGTCGCTATACAATGCCTCATGGGTTATTACCTATATTTTTATAGGTTTTACCGTGATCGACTTCCTGCTGCTCTTTGCAAGCAACCAGAGGTTTGACGGTTCCCGGAACATGCCCGAAAAGCTATCGAACGGCGATGACAACCCTGTTACAATAAAGCTGGAAAGCGGTTATTCGTTCCCTGTTTCACTGAAGATAATTGACGAAATACCGGTACAGTTCCAGATGCGAAATTTCGAGGTATATCGAAAACTGGATGCAGGCGGCACCGGTACTTTTGAATATTTCCTGCGGCCAACAGAGCGCGGCGAATATTATTTTGGCAGCCTAAATATATATGCCTCCTCTCCCCTGCGCCTTGTGGCAAGAAGGTTTGTATTTGATAAAGACCAGATGGTGCCTACCTACCCATCCTACATACAGCTTCGCAAATATGACCTGATGGCGTTTTCGAACAGGCTCTTTCAATACGGGCTTAAGAAGATACGCCGGATAGGCCACACGATGGAGTTTGAACAGATAAAAGAATATGTAGGCGGCGATGATATCCGTACTATAAACTGGAAGGCTACCGCCAAGAAAAACCAGCTGATGGTAAACCAGTTTCAGGATGAGAAATCGCAGAACGTGTATATGGCGATAGACAAAGGGCGCGTTATGAAAATGCCTTTCAACGGGCTTAGCCTGCTGGATTATGCCATAAATTCAACACTTGTATTGTCGAATATTATCCTGAAAAAACAGGACAAGGCAGGGATGTTCACCTTCTCAAAAAGGGTGGAGAACCGCGTGGCAGCCGAAAGGCGCTCGTCGCAAATGCAGCGGATACTGGACACATTGTATAATATAAGAACTGACTTCTTTGAGAGTGATTTTGGACGGCTATATGCCGATATAAAAAAGAACATCACCCAACGAAGCCTGGTATTGCTGTACACCAACTTTGAAACGCTGGACGGGCTAAAGCGCCAGCTGCCCTACCTGAAAGGAATTGCCAAGAGCCACATGCTGGTGGTGGTATTCTTCGAAAATGTAGAGCTTGAAGAGCTGATGCAAAAAAAAGCAGGCAACATCCAGGAAATATACGACCAGGTAATCGCTGAGAAATTTGCTTTCGAGAAAAGGCTGATCGTAAACGAGCTTAAAAAGTACGGCATATACTCGGTACTTACGAAACCTGAAAACCTGACGATAGACAGCATCAATAAATATCTTGAGATAAAGGCAAGGGGATTATTGTAAAAATACTTAGTTACATTATCATGAAGCTACACCATCTTTTCTGCCTGTCTGCTACACTGTTTCTTTTATCCTGTAAAAAAGAAAAAGTAGATGAAACGGTAACTGAAATCAAAGTCGATACCATAACCAAAGTGCAGCAAAAGAGTACTGAAAAAGAGCTTGAAAAACTGACCTCCGATTTTATAAAAAGAAAACAGGAAATCCAGGAAAAGCTCAAGAAGGCAGCCCCTTTGGAAGCCAACGCGCTTTATGAAGCTTTGGTAAAAGAAAACGGCGCAGAATTGTTAGCCATTGAAAAGCTTGAGGAGCATTTTATAAACAACTATTACAGTTACTTTTATAATGAGGAGAAGCAAATAACCCCGCCGGATTCCATACAGAAAAAAGTTGATCTGCTTACCAAAACAAAACTGGAAGTTTGGGATGTAGGCGAAGGGATAGTAGAGATACGTACCCTTCCAAGCTATTATATAGATATTTTTAAAAGTCGTGTAACGGAAGATTATAAAGAATTCATAGCCATAAATGCAGAAGAGGACAAGGAGTTGTTTGTAAATGATGCTGCGTTGGCTGTAGAATTGGGAGAAGCAGGCAGGCGTGTAATCAATTGGGAAAAGTTTATCGCAAAATACCCTGACAGCAAATTGATTGAACGTGCAAAATCAATATACCTCTTCTATCAGGACGCTTATCTGTTTGGTTTTGACAATACGCCTGTAAAAGATTATCAGACAAGGGAACTCTACAAGGAAAACCTGGATGATTTTAAAAAGTTCGTGGCCAAATATCCCGAGAGTCCCACTACCCGCCTGATACAGATCGTGATCAATAATACCGGCACTCATGACGAGCTGTCTGAGATAATAAACAAAGAACAGCAAAATATGGGCCTCGACACGACACCGTATGGAGATAGCGAGTAACTTTGCAGCTCTATTAGTAAAGCATGAAACAAATAACCAGCGCCCAGAACCCGTATATAAAACAGCTTGTGCTTTTGCAGGAGAAGGCAAAGGCGCGCAGGGAAACCGGCACCTTCCTTATTGAAGGCCAGCGTGAAACAGAGCTGGCGCGCAAAGGCGGCTATGAAATAGAAACCGTATTATTTGTTCCCGAAATGATCGCCGAAACACAGGTAAGATCCATCGCCGGAAGGCAGACCGAACTGATCGAAATCAGCCGCGAAGTGTACCAAAAACTGGCCTATCGCGATACCACCGAAGGAATGATCGCTGTAGCCAAAACCAAAAGCCTGAAGCTGGAAGACTTGATATTGGGCAATAACCCCCTGATATTGGTTGCCGAAGCCACAGAAAAGCCCGGAAACATTGGAGCATTGTTGCGTACTGCGGATGCGGCCAACCTGGATGCAGTCATCATAGCCAACCCGAAAAGCGACCTGTATAACCCGAATATCGTGCGCTCAAGCGTGGGTTGCCTATTTACCACTAACATTGCGACCGGAAGCACTGAAGAAGTGATCGCTTTCCTGAAATCTAAAAATATAAATATCTACTGCGCTACGCTACAGGATTCGGCACAGTACCATACGCAGGACTATACCGCACCAACGGCACTGGTTGTGGGTACTGAAGCTACGGGACTTTCCAATGAATGGCGCGAAGCATCGACAAAAAATATAATAATCCCAATGCAGGGCGTTATAGATTCTATGAACGTTTCTGTTGCTGCAGCCATATTGATGTTCGAGGCAAAAAGGCAGCGGGGATTTAAATAAAGTTTAAAATGAAATACTTGCTCTACATAATTCTATTCTTAAGCTTGCCAATATTCAGCCAGGACATTGAAGGTATTTCGTGGGACGAGGCGAAGATCAGCGATAAGATGACGCTTACCCTGTCCAAGGCGGAATTCGACAAGCGCTTTAAAAAGGCCGACAGCATTACCGACCCTACAGACAAGGAAATATGCGGCCGTGAGGAAGAAGCTACTGTAAAAATGGTGCATTATAAAGGCGCTAAATTTGAGCTGGATAACGGCATCATGAATTTCAGAAGTATAGATTTCACTAAAAACAGGAATACCTGGTTTTCTATTAAAGATAATTGGTTCGATCGTACGACTACACTAAAAAGCTTTACAAAAGACTTCCCCGCTTCTGCCTCTTTTGTTGAAGATGTTACCGACGCTGATGGCGATATCCTGGAAATGGTCGCGATCCTTCCTAAAGGCACCACCGAAGATTATGAGTGGCGCTTTTACTTCCGGGATGAAAAGCTGATTTTCCTTGAATGCTGGTTTCCCTGCAACTGATGGCAGAACCCAAAACATATTATAACCCTGTAAATGGCGAATATACGCGCATACTGGAATCGTCTGAAGACACGGATGGCGCTTACTCCCTGCTGGAAGTAAGCCTTTCTCCGGGTGGCGGCAACCCAGTGCACTACCACACCCGTTTCACCGAAGAATTTACAGCAGTAAAAGGAAACCTCGGACTGCAATACAAAAAGCAGGAACTGCACCTTAAACCGGGAGAAACACGTTTGGTTCCCATAGGCATCCCGCACAGGTTCTTTAATGATTCTGATGAAGCGATAGTTTTCAGGGTAATGCTAAGCCCCGGACAGCCCGGTTTCGAAGACTTTTTAAAAGTTATGTTCGGCCTTGTAAATGACGGGAAGACCATCACAAAGAACCAGATACCCAAAAATATTTACCATATCGCCGTAATGTACGAATGGGGCGATACGCATTTGGCAAACCCATTCTTCAGGCTTTTTTCGCCATTGGTGACGCTGTTTTATGCAAGAGCAATACGTATGGGAGTTGATAAGCAACTTTTGGAGAGGTATGCAAAATAAATAGAGGAACTACCACAGAGATACACAGAGAAATTTTGAGTTTGCGCATTCTGCACGAGTTCACAGAGTTTGTGTGATATACCGTAATGCTCTGTGTTCTCACACCAAAGGTATCATCTTAAAATCCTCCGAGTATCTCTGTGATCCCTCTGTGCCTCTCTGTGGCATAGCTTTAATTCACGCGATTAGGCTTTTAAAAATTAAATTGATAAATTTGCATTTTTAAATACATCATGAACCCAAAAGATATAGAACGCATTTCGAAAGCCCTGAGCGACCCTAACCGCCTGAAAATACTTGAGCAGGTTAAAGAACAGGGTAACATGGCTTGCGCGTGTATCATAAATTTTCTCAACCTGGCACAGCCTTCCGTGTCGCACCACATCAAGCAGCTTACTGATTCCGGCCTCCTTATACCCCACAAAGAAGGAAGAAACATCAGCTATACTATTGACAATACTATACTTAACGAATACATTACGTATTTGCAATCATTAGGGAAATAAAATATATAGATATATTTAAATATATTAATTAATATAATTACCTTTGTCTTTCATATTTCGAACAAACACTTTTTTTCCAAATATATCGAAATATTTAAATATATAAATAATTTAAATTAAAGAAAATGAATTTAAAGTTAGAAGGCAAAGTAGCCATAGTGACAGGAGCCAGTAAAGGGATCGGCGCAGGGATAGCTAAAAGCCTTGCAGCAGCAGGCGCAGCAGTAGCCGTTAATTATGTATCGGATAAAGCGGGCGCTGATAAAGCAGTGAGCCAGATAATTTCTGACGGCGGGAAGGCTTTTGCAGTTCAGGGAAATACAGGCAGCGAAGGCGATGTGCAGCGCATTTTTGAAGAAACAATTAAAAATTACGGAAGGCTGGACATCCTTGTGAATAACGCCGGTGTTTACAAATTTGAGTCACTGGAGGAGATCAGCCGTGAAGAATTTGACAGGCAGTTTGACACCAATGTGTATGGACCAATACTAACCACAAAGGAAGCAGCAAAACATTTTGGCGAAAAAGGCGGCAGCATTATAAACGTAAGTTCGGTATCCGCCCGGAAAGCAATGCCCGGTGCTGCGGTTTATTCGGCTACAAAAGCATCACTCGACATCATTTCGGAAACATTTGCCCTGGAGCTTGCACCGAAAAATATCCGCGTAAATGTTGTGGCACCCGGTCCGGTGGATACAGAAGGGTTTGCAACACTGGGACTTAAGGGCACTGATTTTGAAAAGGGATTAATCGCTCAAACGCCGTTGGGACGCATTGGGCAACCCGAAGATATAGGCCGCGTTGTTACGTTCCTGGCATCCGAAGATTCGGCATGGATTACAGGTGAGCGCATTACAACTGCAGGCGGAATGAAATAAGAATCGCCTGAAGGCACTATTTTAAACAGGCAGATTTTCTGCCTGTTTTTTATTATATGCTATTTAACAATATGTGAGTCATCTGTTGCAAATCATAAAACTTTTCTTTACTTTTAGTGATATATGAATGATACTATGACTGACGTTGATATAGAACTGGAAAATAAGGCAATTGCCAAAGAATATAAGGAACTGCTACGCATCAGTTACCAGACACTTTCAGAAGATGATAAAAAGCTGATACGCAAGGCATTTGATGTCGCTGTTGATGCCCATAAAGACCAGCGAAGGAAATCGGGGGAGGCCTATATCTTCCACCCTATTGCCGTGGCTAAAATTGTGGCATCGGAAATCGGATTGGGCGCTACTTCCATTGCGTCTGCGCTGCTTCATGATGTTGTTGAGGATACCGACATTACCGTTGAGGACATCGAAAGGATGTTTAACCCGAAGATCGCCAAGATCGTAGAAGGCCTCACGAAAATAGCCCAGGTAAAGACTGACCAGGAAATATCGATGCAGGCGGAAAACTTCCGTAAAATGCTTCTGACTCTTAATGATGATGTACGCGTGATCCTTATAAAGATCGCCGACAGGCTGCACAACATGCAGACAATGGGTTCTATGGCCGATTATAAGCAGGCCAAGATCGCCTCGGAAACGTTATACATCTACGCGCCGCTGGCCCACCGCCTGGGGCTTTATAACATAAAGACACAACTGGAGGATCTTGGGCTGAAATATACAGAACCCGCTGTTTACAATGACATTGTAAGCAAAATGAAGGAAACCAAGGAAGAGCAGGATGCCTATATCAAGGCGATCTCTGACATATTGCAGGCTTCGCTCGATGCCGAAGGGATAGAATACACCATCAAGGGCAGGCCAAAATCCATTTATTCCATACGCCGGAAAATGCTTGCCCAGGGTGTCACTTTTGACGAGGTGTATGACAAGTTTGCCCTGCGCATCATCTATAAGTCGACCCCGCATGAAGAAAAGTTCCTCGCATGGAAAATATACTCCATAGTAACAGATCATTACCGCCCAAGCCCAAGCAGGCTGCGGGATTGGATATCTTCGCCCAAATCGACCGGCTATGAGGCGCTGCACATTACCGTTATGGGGCCTAAAGGCCGCTGGGTAGAGATACAGGTACGCAGTGAACGCATGGACGAAGTGGCGGAAAAAGGCTATGCCGCCCACTATAAATACAAACAGGGCGGCAATAACGAAGAGCATGGCCTCGAAACGTGGCTCAACCTGTTGAAGGAAGCGCTCGAAAATTCATCGGCCAATGCGGTGGATTTTGTGGAAGACTTTAAACTGAACCTGTACGCCAAAGAAATCTATGTATTTACACCAAAAGGCGAAATAAAATCGCTGCCCAAAGGAGCTACCTCGCTCGATTTTGCCTTCAGCATCCACTCGGAGATTGGTATAAGGACGCGGGGCACGCGGGTAAACGGTAAGCTGGTGCCTTTAAACCACGTACTGAACAGCGGCGACCAGGTAGAGGTGATCACTTCGCAAAACCAAAAGCCCAACCCGAGCTGGCTGGATTATGTAACCACAGCAAGGGCCAAGAACAAAATAAAGAACGTGCTTAACGAAAGCACCAAGAAAATAGCCGAAGACGGAAGGGAATTGCTTACGCGAAAACTGCGCCACCTTAAAATTACGCTTAATGAAGCTACGGTTAATGAGCTTGTGAATTACTTTAAGCTAAAAACCAGCCTCGACCTGTTTTACCGTGTTGGCGTGGGTACAATTGAAAACCAGCAGCTCAAGGATTATGCAGCGTTGAAGAGCAATTCGTTCATGAACTTCTTTAAAGGCAAGATCAAGCGTACGCCAAACCTGCCTCCCGAGCAGTTGCAGAAAGAAGAGATCAGCCGTAATTATGATCTTTTGGTTTTCGGAAAGAATGAAGACAAGCTGGATTATAAGCTTTCGAATTGCTGTAACCCCATTCCGGGTGACGATGTTTTTGGGTTTGTAACGATTAATGAAGGCATAAAAGTGCATAAAAAAGACTGCCCGAATGCCATAAGGCTGCAAAGCAACTATGCCTACCGCATTATCCAGGCGAAGTGGATCGACTCCTCCCAGGAAGAGTTTAAGGCAACATTGAAAATTACGGGTATGGACTCACTCGGCCTTACCAATGAGCTTACCAAAGTTATTTCGAACAATATGAATGTAAATATCCAGAGCATCTCCCTTAGTGGTAATGCGGGAATATTCAACGGGCAGCTTACCGTTGTGGTGCAGAACAACACCATCCTTAAAAAGATGATGGAGAATATTAAAAAGATAGACGGGATTGATAAAGTGACGCGGATTTATAATAATTAGGCATAAAAAATTCGTATCATTCATTCAATTACCCAACAGAAACTTTGCGATGCAGAATTGAACCGCAAGGTGCAAAAATTTGTTGAAATCATTCTTTTGACAAAAATACAGATTATAGTTTAGCATAACGAGGGAAACACAAGATTGCCTCGAAATCTGAATAGCTATTTGCCAAACCCTTTCCACTTCCCAAAAATTAGATTATCTTTGCCTAATTGATACCAAACCCATGGAAAATAATAAAAACCAGGACATTGTAAAAAATGTTTTTACAAAATTCCTTGAAGATAAAGGCCACAGGAAAACACCTGAGCGCTATGCTATTCTCCAGGAAATATACAACAGCCAGGAGCACTTTGACATCGAGTCGCTGTACATAAAAATGAAGAACAAGAACTATCGTGTGAGTCGTGCAACGCTGTACAACACGATAGAGCTGCTATTGGACTGCGGCCTTGTACGGAGGCACCAGTTTGGCCAGAACCAGAGCCATTATGAGAAATCGTACTTCGACAGGCAGCATGACCACATTATCATGACCGATACCGGCGAGGTGATCGAGTTTTGCGACCCCCGCATCCAGTCGATCAAAAAAACGATAGAGGAGATTTTTGGAATTGAAATTCACAATCATTCTTTATACCTTTACGGCCACAGAAAAGTCCCTGTCGCTGTAGCGGACGATGTGAACGACGTGAAGACCGATGCTGAAGCGACACCGGCCACAAACCAACCCTAAAAGGATTGGTTTTTATTTTTTATTGAATATTCATAACTACAACATAAACAACTAACAACTAAACGAATGACTGTAGATTTGCTGCTAGGATTACAGTGGGGTGACGAAGGCAAAGGAAAAATTGTTGACGTGCTTACTTCCAAATATGACATTATTGCCCGTTTCCAGGGCGGCCCGAATGCCGGGCACACACTGGAATTTGACGGCATAAAACACGTACTAAGAACAATTCCATCAGGGATATTCCACAAAAATTCCATCAACATTATTGGCAATGGTGTGGTAATGGATCCTGTGGTTTTCCAGAAAGAGCTTGAAGGCCTGGAGAAATTCAACATCGATATCAAATCAAGGCTACTGATATCAAGGAAAGCACACCTTATACTCCCTACGCACCGTCTGCTTGACGCAGCATCGGAAACATCGAAAGGCAAAGCGAAAATAGGCTCTACGCTGAAAGGCATCGGGCCAACCTATATGGACAAGACCGGAAGGAACGGCATCCGCGTAGGCGATATCGAGCTTGAAGATTTTAAAGACCGCTACCGTGCGCTTGCTGACAAGCACCAGGCAATGATCGACTTTTATAACGTTGCGCTTGAATACGACCTTGAAGAACTGGAGACAGAATTTTTCACTGCCGTAGAAGAACTTAAGAAACTAACCTTCATCGACAGCGAGGAATACCTGAACAAAGCCATGAAGGAAGGAAAAACTATTCTTGCTGAAGGTGCTCAGGGCTCCCTGCTTGACATCGATTTTGGGACGTATCCCTTTGTAACATCATCAAACACTACGGCTGCCGGAGCATGTACAGGGCTTGGCATTGCACCAAATAAAGTAAAAGACGTGTTCGGGATATTCAAAGCATATACCACCCGTGTGGGCAGCGGCCCCTTCCCTACTGAGCTCTTCGACGAGGATGGTGCTACTATGGCCCGCGTTGGGAACGAATTCGGGTCGGTAACAGGGCGTGCGAGGCGCTGCGGATGGCTTGATCTTGTTGCGCTGAAATATGCGGTGCAAGTGAATGGCGTGACCCAATTGTACATGATGAAAGGCGATGTGCTTTCAGGATTCGATACGCTGAAAGTATGCACAGCCTACGAATATAAAGGCAAAACAACCGATTACCTCCCCTACAACATTGAGCCGGAAAATGTAACCCCGGTATTTGTAGAGAAAAAAGGTTGGGCTGCCGACCTTACAGGAATGACAACTTACGAAGAGCTTCCTGCTGAACTGAAAGAATATATAGAGTTTATCGAAAAAGAACTGGAAGTACCTATTAAAGTTGTATCGGTAGGCCCGGACAGGACACAGACGATAATGAAGTAAATACATAAGGGCGTTTCCCTACAAGACCCCAAAGGTTTAAAAACCTTTGGGGTCTTTGTTTGCAATGAAATAATAACTCATGCGTTAACAATACAATAAAACACGGCACAGCTATTGTGATATTATTTGCGTAAATTTGCCTCAAATTTTTAGACATTGAAAAAACTGTTTTTCTTTATCATAAGCCTAATAGTAGTATGTGGCACAGCATCATTCGCACAGGAAAAGAAGAAGATCATCATTGAAAATTCTGATTTTACTGAAATGAACCAGAATGAAGTTCCCGGAGCTGTGATACTTACCGGAAATGTAAAAATATTACACGACGGTGTGAGGATCACCTGCAACAAGGCCTACCATTTTACAGACGAGAACTATATAAAGCTCTTTGGTAATGTAAAACTAAACCAGGGTGACTCCCTGTTTATGGACAGCCGCTATGCGGAATATAATGGAGACAAGAAATTTGCCTATGCTACCGGCAATGTCGTGATGCGCTCGCCGGATATGACCCTCACCACAGATACCATTAATCTTGACAGGGCGATACAGCAGGCATACTACAATTCCTATGGCACTATCGTCAACAAAGACAATGTGCTAAAAAGCAAGTCGGGGCGGTATATTGTAGGGGAGAAAAAATACGAGTTCAGGACGGCGGTTACAATGACCAACCCTAAGCACGTACTCAAGTCGAACAACCTTGATTATTATACCAACTCCGGGCATTCGTATGTATTTGGGCCAAGTACCATCACCAGCAAAGAAGATTACGTTTACACCGAAAAAGGTTTTTACGATACACGTAAAAAGCAGGCTAAGCTCTATACCAATTCTTACATAAAGTACGACACCCAGATTATCCGGGGTGATGAGATGTATTATGACCAGGTTACGCAATTTGCCACGGCAAAACGGAACGTCAGCGTTATTGATACTGTAAATAAATTTAAGGGGACAGGCCATTATGCTGAAGTGTACCGTGCGAAAGACTCGGTCATGTTTACCCAGCGCGCGCTCGTAGCTACAGTCGTCGAAAATGATACGCTTTTCACTCATGCCAAAAGAATGATCGTGACCGGGAAACCGGGATGCAGGATCGTACGGGGGTATAATAATGCACGTTTCTACAAGATCGATATGAATGGCAAGTGTGATTCCATCCATTCCGATGAGGAAAAGGGGCTGACACAACTCATACGAAGGCCGGTAGTATTCAATGGGCTTAACCAAATCACGGGCGATGTTATACACCTCATATCCAATGCAAAAACGGAACAGCTCGACTCCCTTAAAGTATTAAACAATGCTTTTATAATCCAAAAAGATACATTAGGCACGGGGTATAACCAGCTTAAAGGCGCGAACCTGTACGGGAAGTTTAAGGACAACAAGCTATCGGAAGTTGACCTGGTAAAAAATACTGAAAAGATCTACTTTATGTATGATGATGACGATGAGCTTATTGGAATCGACAAAGGCGTAAGCAGCAGGATACACCTTGATATTGAGAATAATGAGATCATTGCAGTAACCTCCTTTACCAATATTGAAAGCAATTCCTACCCGGATAAAGAACTACCCGAGAACGTACGTAAGCTCAGGGGATTCCTTTGGCGCGGTGATGAGATCATAAAGAGCAAAGAGGATATTTTCCCTCCCGAAGAAGAGGAACTCAATGATAAAATTGTCGAGCAGAGCAAAAAGGAAAAACTGAAAGAAGACACTCCTATGGAGCCGCTCCCGCAGACAGTAAATTATGATAAAGACCACCCGGCGCCGAAGCCGGCCACACCTAAACCTGAAACCTCAAAGCCAGAAACCGTAAAGCAACCTTCATCGGCCACTGCCCCACCGAAAGCGGCCCCTAAGAAAAAGCCTAAGAAGTAACCGGCACTTTTAACCATGATTGAAGATTTTTACAAATACCAGGCACAGACTTCCCCTTATCCCTTAGGAATGGAAGTTTCTCATGCCAAAGGCTCCTATATATACGATACGAAAGGCAACGCCTACCTCGACTTTGTAGCAGGGGTTTCGGCAGCAAGCTTAGGCCACCAGCACCCAAGGGTAAATGGCGCTATAATAGACCAGCTGAATAAATATTCGCACGTGATGGTATACGGTGAATATGCACAGCATCCCGCGACGGAATTCTGCCGCCTGCTGGCACAGCACCTACCTGAAAAACTTAGCAAAACCTACCTCGTGAATTCAGGCACTGAAGCTACAGAAGGCGCACTGAAACTGGCACGCAGGGTAACCGGAAGGAGTCAGCTTATTTCGTGTTTCAACGCCTATCACGGCAACACGATGGGCTCGATGAGCGTAATGGGATTTGAGGAACGCAAGCAAATATTCAGGCCGCTGATTCCCGATGTGGATTTTATCACCTTCAATAACGAAGACGACCTGCAAAAGATAACTACAAAGACCGCGGGCATTATCCTCGAAACCATTCAGGGAGGCGCCGGGTTTATACAGCCCCATAACGATTTCCTTAAAAAGGTAAGACAGCGTTGCGACGAAATGGGCGCCCTGATGATACTCGATGAGATACAGCCCGGCTTTGGGCGAACCGGAAAATTGTTCGGTTTCCAAAACTATGATGTCGTTCCCGACGTAATTGTAATGGGTAAAGGCATGGGTGGCGGAATGCCGGTAGGCGCCTTCACTGCATCGGCTGAAATGATGGATCTTTTAAGCCATAATCCTAAGCTTGGGCACATCACCACTTTTGGGGGCCATCCTGTAATTGCGGCGGCATGTCTTGCAACATTGCAGGAAATAACGGAAACTGACATAATGGCGCAGGCTTTGCAAAAAGAAATACTCTTCAGGAAACTGTTGGTACATCCGCTTATAAAAGAAGTACGCGGCGAAGGGCTGATGCTGGCCGCGATGACCGAAAACGCCGATATCACTAATAAAGTGATCCTGCAATGCCAGGAAAAAGGACTGATATTGTTCTGGCTATTGTTTGAAGGCACTGCAATAAGGATAACGCCTCCCCTCACCATATCGGAAGAAGAAATAAAAGAGGGATGTGGCATTATTATTGAAGTTATGAATGAGATATTGGCAAGGCAATAAAAACGCTATTTAAGTGTTAATTAAATTGTTCAAAAGATATCTTAATTAATTCCTTTTTACGGTAACTATTCGTAACTTTAAGAAGGATAATTTTAAACAAAAGACTATGAATTTGAGTCACGAAGAAGAAGATCACAGTTTATCCTTATCAAAGTTCGAATCTATGTTGAAGACCAACAAAGTATTCTTCTTTGACTCCGAAGAGTTCGAGGACATTATTCTTCACTACCTCGACTCCGGAAAAATCAATTTAGCTAAAAAGGCCTTAAAACTCGGCTTGGAACAGCATCCCAGGTCAACAGGCTTAAAATTAGTACAAGTAGAGATTTTAGTTTTTGACGATAAGCTCGAAATTGCCGAGCGCTTGCTGAATGAATTATACGCCATAGAGCCTACTAACGAAGAAATATATATCCAGAAAGCCAACATTTATTCTAAGAGGGACGACCATGAAAAAGCGGTCGAACTCCTGCAGATAGCCCTGAAATATACCGATGATTTTGCCGATGTTTATTCGCTTATTGGTATGGAATACCTGTTTATGGACAACCTGGAACTGGCAAGAGACAATTTTATCAAGTGCCTTGAAGAGGATACCGAAGACCACTCCGCCTTATATAACGTAGTGTATTGCTTCGATTTTCTTGACCAGAACCTTGAAGCTATCGAATTCCTTAATGGCTTCATAGACAAGAACCCGTATAGCGAAGTGGCATGGCACCAGTTGGGCAGGCAATATTATGCTATAAAAGATTATACCGGAGCATTGCGTGCGTTTGATTACGCAACGCTGATAGATGACAGTTTCCTTGGTGCATTCCTGGAAAGGGCTAAAACGCTGGAAAGGCTGAAACGCTATGAAGATGCCATTGAGTGCTATAACATTACCATGGAGCTTGACGACCCGACATCGTATGCATTGCTACGTGTGGGGAAATGCCATGAACGCCTTGGTAACCATGAAAAAGCATTGAAATTTTACCTGAGGACGGTTCACGAAGACCCGCTATTGGATAAAGCATGGATTGCCATTACCGACTTTTACATTCGTCGTAAAAATTACCAGAAAGCGCTATATTATGTAAACAAAGCCAATGGTATCGACAATGAGAACAAACTGTACTGGAAACGTTATGCGATCATCAATAAAGCATTGGGCTTTCATGAGGAGTCTGAAGAAGGGTATCGCAAGGCTGTAGAGTTTGGCGATTACCAGTTGGACACATGGCTTTTCTGGACAGACAGCCTTATAACGCTGGGCGAATATGATACAGCCATTATTACATTGTTGCAGGCCTGCGAATATTTTCCTGAAGAGTATGAGATCGAGTACCGCCTTGCGGGATTGTATTTTACGCAGCAGGAATCAGATAAAGCGATATTCCACCTTAGCAACGGGTTAAGGCTTAACTATAAGAACAATACCCTGATTGAGGAGTTTTTCCCTTCGGTATGGTATTCGGATGTTGTTCAGGATGCTATTGCAAAACATAAAAAGAAAAAATAACCGCTTAGTTTAGGTAAACCCGACAGAGCCCACGCTTTGCCGGGTTTTTTTATGACTTTGAAAACATCATAGGAATGAAAAAGTTGTATTTGGCTTTTGGTATTTTGTCACTTCTTATATCCGTGAATTCTTACGGACAGGTAAAGCCTGTTGAAAAGAACCGGGAGGTAGATGAAGAAAAACTCATAAGACTTGATGATGATTACCCTGATGTTGTCCCTCCCCAACCCGGGGAACTTCAGAATGAAGATACGATCTACGAACTTTCAGGTGTAGAAGTACTGCCAGAATTTCCCGGTGGCATAAAATCATGCATGGCTTTTTTTGACAAGAATATCAGGAAAGATGATTTTGTGGATGCGCCTGATGGAACGTATAAAGTTCATGTTACTTTTATAGTAGAAAAGGACGGAAGTATGACAAATGCCACATTGCTGAGGGATCCGGGATACGGAATAGGAAAAGAGGTGCTTAGGGTCCTGAAGAGCATGAAATATAAATGGAGACCAGGAATACTGAACGGAAAGATGGTAAGAGTTCGTTACCTGTTACAAATACCGGTAACATTGGGTACTCCAAAGGCTACAGGTAAAGACGCAATAACTGAAGACGAGACAATTTACAGCTATGGTGTTGATAAACAACCGGAATTTGCCCCTGAAAAAGATGCCTTTACAAAATACCTTATTTCCAAACTTAAAACCGGAACTCCCACTGATGAACCATTTAAAGCAATGCTACATATTTCGTTCATCGTAGAGAAAGACGGGACAGTTTCCAGCCCTGAAGTCCGCGATAACTCACACCGGCTTGAGAAAACGCTGATAAATGCTTTGCTTAAATCGCCAAAATGGAAGCCCGCCGAGAAAGACGGGAAAAAAGTGAGGTATAAAGTATCACTACCAATTGTTTATCAAAATGGCAAAAACTAAAATATACGGGCTGGTTGGCCGCAATATCAGCTATTCATTTTCCGCAGGATATTTCACTAAGAAATTCGGAACGAAAAAAGAGTTGGGCAACTGCACCTACACTAATTTTGATATCCAGGATATAAAACAGATACACGGAATTATAGAAAACACACCTAAACTAAAAGGGCTTAACGTGACCATTCCCTATAAAGAGGAAGTCATACCATTGTTAGACTCCCTATCTAAAACCGCCAAGGTTATAGGCGCCGTGAATACTATAAAGATATCCAAGGACGGCAAGCTGAAAGGCTATAATACCGACCATCATGGTTTTAAAAAAGCATTACAGCCTTTGCTGCAACCGCATCACACAAAAGCCCTCATTTTAGGTACGGGTGGGGCTTCCAAGGCGGTAGCTTATGCCCTGCGTAAAATGAAGATCGAATATGACTTTGTTTCGCGCAAAGAAACCGACACTGTTTTTTCTTATGATAACCTTGATGAAGAGATATTCAGCGAATACCAAATTATCATTAACACTACCCCACTCGGCACATTTCCAAATATTGAAGAGTGCCCTCCAATAGATTACAGCCTTTTTACCGATAAACACATTGCTTTCGACCTCGTCTATAATCCGTCGGTAACCAAATACTTACGACTGGCAAAGGCCAATGGGGCTGTTACTGAAAACGGTTATGCCATGCTGGTACACCAGGCTGAAAAGGCTTGGAAAATATGGAATGAGAAATAAACACTTCATCTCCTGATTAATAAAATCTTAGCTTTCTTTTAAAATTATTGTACATAAGGGCAGAAATTCATGTTTTTCTTTGAATTTTAAACTGGCTTTACTATCTTTCGGCATTAAAGTAGTAAACCCTTAAGCATTTACACAATGTTAGAAGAAAAGAATGATAACCTGCATGACGCAGATGGAGAGGAACTGAACGAAGTGAACGGTACCGTAAACAAAGACTTTGTGCCTGAAGACGGTGCAGTTGATGGTGACGACATGCCCGTTGTTCACGAAACAGAAGGACAATTGCCTTTTGCTCCGAAAGAACTATTGGATGCCGCTAAAGTAGCTGAAGATCCTACTGAAAATGAAGATGAAACTATTGAGGCTAACGAAAAGGCTGAAACACCGCTTGCTGAAAGTGCGGAGGTAGCAGAACCTGAAGCGCCTGCTACGGAAAGTGAAGCTGCTAAAGAAGAAGCTGACGATAGCAGTGCCGGGATTGCAGCGGCAGAAGCTACTGCAGAAATGGCAGAAGCCCATAAGGAAAGCTATGCTCCCGAAGTAGTTGCCGATGAAACAAAAATAGACGAACCGGTTGCCGAAGCTACGGCTCCGGCTGCTGAAACAGAAGATACTTCGCTTTCGGCAGTAGAGTCGATTGCTGAAAGCAATGCCGAAGAAGGCGAAGATGAATCGCTGGCCGAAAGGCACGATATACCAATGCAGGATTATGACGCATTGAGCATGGATCAGCTTCACGACGAGCTTGAAAAACTGATGGGCAATGAAAAAGTGATGTCGGTAAAAGAGCATGTTGAGGAAATAAGAAAAGCCTTTTATGCTAAGTACAATCATTTTATTGAGGAGAAAAAAGACGAGTACAGCCATGAAAACAATGGCGACACTACCGATTTTGAATACCATTTCCCGCTAAAAAATAAGTTTGATACCCTTTACAACCAGTACAGGGACAAAAAGAATAGCCATTTTAAGAAAGTACAGGGCGACCTTAAAGGCAACCTCGAAAACAGGCTAGCGATTATAGAGGAACTTAAAAACCTGACTGATGGTGGCGAGAGCATGAAAGATGCGCTGAAGCAGGTAACCGAACTCCGTGAGCGCTGGAAGAATGCAGGCCCCATACCACGTGATAAATACAACCACGTGTGGAATAACTTCCACTTCCATATAGAGCGTTTTTATGACCACCTGCACCTTGACAGGGAGGCCCGCGATATGGACTTTAAGCACAACCTGGAGCAGAAGCAAAAGATAATAACACGTGTTGAGGAACTGGTAAAAGAAGAAGATATCAACAAGGCTTTCCGCGAATTGCAGGCATTGCATAAAATTTGGAAAGAAGAGATAGGCCCGGTATCACGCGACCACCGAGAAGAGATATGGAACCGTTTCAGCGAGCTTACCAAGCAGCTGCATGACAAGCGCGAAGCGTTGTTTGCTAAAAGCCGTGAGCTTGAAGAGGAAAACCTTGCCAGGAAAAAAGATATCATTGCACAGATCGATGCCATAGCTGCCGAAAAAATAACAGCCCATAGCGCATGGCAGGGACAGATAGACCGCATCGAAGCATTGAGGGAGCAATTCTTTAAAGCCGGGAAAGTGCCTATTGAAGTGAATGAAGATACCTGGGCTGCCTTCAAGAATGCCGTAAGGAATTTCAACACTGTAAAGAACTCGTTTTATAAAGACATTAAAAAAGACCAGCAGGACAACCTCAACAGGAAGCTTGCATTGGTAGAACGGGCAAATTCGCTTAAAGACAGTGAAGATTTTGAAGCCACTACCCAAATAATGAAGCAGATACAGGACGAATGGAAAACCATTGGCCACGTGCCAAGGAAATATTCGGATACTGTATGGAAGGATTTCAAGGCTGCCTGCAACCATTACTTTGACAGGCTGCATGCCAACAGGAACGAAGCCAATAAAGAAGAGATAGATGCCTTTGACAAGAAAAAGGAATACCTGGACAGCATGAAGGATTTCGAGCTTACAGGCGACCACAAAACCGACCTTGATGCTATTAAAAAACATATTGAGAATTGGAAAGGTATGGGTCGTGTACCTCAGGCAAGAAGGCACATTGAAGGCAAATTCAACAAGATACTCGATGCACTGTTTGATAAGCTGAGCCTGTCTAAAAAAGAGACAGACATGGTGAAATTCAGCAACCGCCTTGAGCAGATGGCCGAAGGTGACGATACCCGCAGGCTGGAGAACGAGCAGCTGTTCATTATGCGCAAGATCGATGAGATCCAGGCGGAGATCTTCCAGTTGGAGAATAACATCCAGTTCTTCTCTAATGCAAAAGGTGATAACCCATTTGTAAAGGAAGTCCGCAAGAATATTGAGCGCCACAAAGATGAGCTCAAGACATGGAAAGACAAGCTTAAGCAAATACGAAGCATGAAGCAATAATAACAAACCCCGGCCTGTAAAGCTGGGGTTTTTGCTTACTACGCGTAACTGCATCAATTTCACGAATAGGCAATTAACGATTAAGGACATTTGGGCGTGCCGGCTCCGTGCCTCCACCGTCGGGCCAACCGCTGTATCCCCGCTGAAAAAGCGGGGGATGCCGCTTCTGTCCCTCACGCAGACGTATAACTGACCAGAAAGGTTTTCAAAACAAATTAGGAAGACACAGGGATTTTCATATACCGCTCCGCCGGAGCTCTGAACGCTTAATAATAACGAACGCTATAAACATACCGCCCCGCTGGGGCTATGCTTATAAGTCCCAAACGGAAGACATATTTACCGCAAACAATAGCCGATGCGTACATGAGTTTTGGAGAAATGGCATATTAAAACTTCATTGAAGCTTTTTGAACACGTGTCTACAAGCCCCATCCGCAAGAGTGAAGCTCGCGTGCGGGATAGAGACGATATCCTGCCTGGTCCCGATAGCAATCGGGAGAAGGCAGATAAAGGCGATAGCCCGGCGGCGTAGGCACGGAGCCGGCACGCCCAAATAAAAAAATGCCGCATTGCTCAAACGATCAATGCGGCATTTCCTAATATTTAAGTATTCTTACTTCTTTGCAATTTTTACAGAGGTTAAACCACTACCGGAATATACCTGTAATATATAGCTGCCCTGTGCGAGTTGCGACACGTTTACTTTCATCTCATTACTATCTCCGTTAACATCCATAACCTTTTGTCCTAAAAGGTTTGTAATAGTTATGAGGCTGATACTGCTATCATTGGAAACTGTAAGCAGATCATTGGCAGGATTGGGGTACACCATGAGGTTTTTAAGTCCGAAAGCGCCTGTAGAAAGCAGCTCATTGGCTTCTATCGCCCTGAATTCGCTTTCGCAGCCATTTGCCGACTGTGCGCAGTAATAGATAACGCCGTCTTCAAGTTCGGTGTCAGTGTCTGCAACAACAAAGTCTGACCCATCCATGATATACCATGTTACCGTTGCGCCTGTCTCTGTAGTTACGTTAAGCGACGCTATGGTTTCGCCCGGATTAAAATCCTGTACATCGTCACCGCCCGGCATGGCCGGAGTGGCATGAACGGTTACTGAAACTTCAGCTGCACCGCTTTCACATTCATTAGAGACCTGTGTCGCATAGTAGGTTGTGCCGGTAACTAATACCGTTGCGCCCGGCAGCATCACGCCGCCTTCTTCCTCATACCATTGCAGGACAGCACCTTCTGTGTAGTCAGCCTCGATATCGGCAAGTGTGGCACCGGAGCAGAATTCCTGGCCGGCAGGCAGAACAGGCGCATCTAATTCTATAACGGTTATGCTTATTGGTAACCTTGTACTTTCACAGCCGTTAATCGTTTGTGTTATATAATATGTCCCTGTCGTGAACAATACGTTTCCTGCCAAAGGCGACCCGCCGGTAGGAGCAGCATATACATGAAAAGCGTCAGATCCCCCGGTGGCATCATTTACGGCAATTCCGTAGCAGCCTGTAACGGTATCGTCTATATCCGGAACAGGAGTTGCATTGAAGGTTACCACAACATCCTCCCTTGCGCTTTCGCATGTACCTACGGTTTGGGAAACATAATAGGTCCCGGCTGTTAATGGTAAAGTCCCGGCTAATGCCGTACCGCCGGTTGCTGTAGTATACCAGTTGAAAGTTGCTGTAGTTGTTCCGCTGGCTACCAGATCATTAACCGTTACTGCCGAATCAGGACAAAAATTTTGGTTTGCCGCTACCGGAAGCGAAGGCGCAGCTACTGTTACGGTTACTGCTACTCTTGTGCTTTCGCAGCTTCCCACCGTTTGCGAAACATAATAGGTTCCCTGGGTCACTACAGCCGTCGAAACAAGTTCTGTACCTCCGGAAGCGGTAGTATACCAATTGATCTCTGAACCCGCAGTCCCCGTAGCTGTAAGATTAGCCACTGTCGAGCCCGGGCACAACGCCTGTGCGCCTGCAACAGGAACCGGCACTGTTGTAATTGTTACCGCGACTCCAACTCTTGTGCTTTCGCAGCCACCGATAGATTGCGAAACATAGTAAGTCCCCTGGGCTAATATAGCCGCAGGAACAAGCTCTGAACCTCCTGCAGCTGCTGAATACCAATTGAATTCTGTTCCGGCTCCTGATGCCACAAGATTTGCCACCGTAGCTCCCGGACAAAAACTCTGGGCGCTTGCGGTAGGGGTGGCAACAGTTGTAAAAGTTACTGCTACCGGAACCCTGTTACTTTCGCACCCGCCTACAACCTGGGATACATAATAGGTTGTTGCCGCCAAAACAGTTGTAGATAGTAGCGCAGTCCCGCCAGTAGCGGCACTGTACCATTTGAAAGTTGCATTCGATTCCCCTGTAACCTGCAGGCCTGCAAGTGTAGATCCCGTACATACCTGCTGTGCAGCAGCTACAGGATCGGCAGGAGTTACACAGTTAAGCGAAGAATAGGTTACGGTTACCGTCCAGTTAGGATCTACCCTGTTCCATGTTGTATTACAATCTGAACCTCCGTACATCCTCCATGCCCTTAATTCAAATTGCACGGTACCTGTAGCACCGTTGGCAAAAGTAAGCCCCGTACGGCTATAGGCCTGGGTTCCGCCTGAGTTGCCTGTCCCTGCTGATACAGCATTTTCTGATGTGCCTGTTGTGGGGCAAGTTAAAACAGAACGCTGCTCCGACTTCCACCCGTTAGAAGCTGTTGTCATTGTATAGGATGTAGCTACTGATGCAATCTGGTAGCCGGCGGGTACATTTATCGTGAGTGTGCCCGGGCAGTTGTTTGTTGTATTTGTATCCGGATCATCATCAGAAAAAAGCGTTGGAATTTCTGACGGGCCACTACCAGAAAGCTGTCCGGGCGTGAAGGTAACCATGATCCATCCACCGGCTTCGGTAGTGCCACAGTTTGACCTTACCCACGCATAATAAGGCATGCCTGTTGTAAGGCTTGAAAGATTAACCGTATTTATTGCCGAACCTACATTTCCCGAAGGTGTGGTGGTGGCTATTGGCGGCGTACTGCTGGTTGAATAATAATAGTCATAACCACCTGCCGGAACGATCACTGCCGGAGACCATGATACTACCGCAGCATCAGCTGTGGCTACGGCGCTAATGCCTGCCGGAGAAGGACAGGTTCCTGTCTCTTCTGCGGTTACAGCAAAGATATTCAGAGCCCCTTCAGCTGCTGATATTTTTGTAAACTCAATACTCTCAATAGTCTTTAACTGGTTAGATGGCAACAGTTCCATTGCATACTGGTATATCCTTGGATCTCCCGAAGGATTTTCAGTAACATTGGTATTCCTGTAAACCCGGCCCATGCCTGACAGTGCAACAGGGAGTGCATTGCTAAAAAACCAGTCGGGTATCACGCCACCGGATACTAACTGTTCGGAATCATCTGTAAAATGTACCGTTGCGCTGATTGTAGCCGATCCGCTTCCTGTCGTAGCAAGCACATATAACCTTGATGCCTGAACACCGTTTGAAAATACAAGGGTGCCATTATCATTTTCTTCCTGCAACCGTAATGAATTGTTGCCGGACAGTGGCCCCAGCTGAAATGTAAGCCCGGTTGTCGCGGCCGAGGATATGAGCCCGGTAGCAGGGATTCCATAGGCAGGTGGCGGTGCAGCGCCAGGCTGGAAATCATTAGCCATAAAACAAATGTTGGCATTATCAATACCGATAGTTGAAGAGTTCAATGCCGAACCCGGCCCATTAGCTATTACATCCTGGGTAAAGCCTGAACTAACCTGAAGCGGTTCATACGTTTGAGCCTCCATAGTCATAGATAAAACCGAAGCAAAAACAGTAAAGGATTGAAGTAATTTTTTTTTCATGCAGGTAGATTTTTGTTGATTGTACTGTAGTAATTTTTGATTTCAAGGTAACTAATACTCAATGAATTAACAAAACCAGTTGGTTTTTTACAGTATTAGTTCAAAAAAAAGAAATTCATTGCAGATAAGATGCAATTACAATCCAAAATGTGCTAAATATTGCTAATGAGATAATTATACACATTAAAACGACCCACTAAAAAACGAAAAAGCCCTCTCATATAAGAAAGGGCTTACTATTTTCACAAAATAACCGGGCTTTGTTATTTACCATACGGAACAGGTATTTCCCTCATAACTATAGATGGCTCCCGCATGATTTTCTTTTCATATCTGGGCGCTATGGATTTGTCGGTATATTTTTCGTCTTTATATTTGATATGCTCAATGATTGCTGAAACTTTTACGTTTACATCAAGTGGCTGCACAAAGTTGTCATTAGCAAGTGCTATAACAAATTTTCCCTGTAACTTGTCGGTTTCTGTAATTCGCTTATAGCCCGCAATCCCTTTGCCGCTGTCGAAGGATTTATAAGGCCTGTCTTGCAGGAACAGTTTATTGTTCTGTTCGTTTACCAATGCATATTCTACGTCCTCACCGTTTACGGGCATCATAAGATTGGTGATCGCACCTGCTGCTATGCCGCCCAATGGTGTTGTAAAATAAGTTGCCACACCCTGTACCGCTCCCGCTATCATTTTCCTGTTCTGGTTCCAGAATTCATTGCTTTCTTTGCCAACACCAACCCAGTAGGCCCATGCCACCACTTTTTTGGTTTCATCTTTGGTAATTGTATTGACAGGAAGCGAAAAGCTTACCGAGGCCTTGGTATCACCAAGACTTGTCTTTGCATTGACACGCTGGCTTTTGTCGAAGATCATTTCTTCGTATTTCTTTTCGAGAGCTATAACGCGCCTTGTTTTTTGTACATACAGCGTATCATAACCCGTCATGACATCTTTAGTAACAGAGTTCCATACCGTATCCTGGACCTTAACCCATTTTACAGCAGTATTGAAATTCTTATTTTCAGATCTTTTTGGTACGCGCTGGATCGTTACGTTGCAGTTCCTCTTGCCTTTAGTGGTATTGGCAAACCTGAAAACATATACCGAATTGCCCTGTACCGTAAATTCCTTTTTTTCTTCCTTTACATTTTGGCCTTTGTACTTTAGCGCAGCAGGATATTCTGTCACTGTAACCTCATTGATAACACTGCCATCAGCTTCTATTGTAAAAATGATCCTGTCGCCATCGGCGAAGCCATACATAAGCTCTTCGGTAGCGCCGGGCGCTATTTTGATCTGCAGATCGGCAACGGGCATCTTTTGCCCGAACGAAAATGCTGAAAATAGTAATAATAATAATGTCTTACTCATAACTGATACTAACCACACAGATACATAGGCTTAACTGCATAAATTGAAGCGGGAAAAATAATTTCACATAGTTTGAAGCTTCGCTCCAACAGGATGTTTTCCTATGAAAAACGAGTGCCTTCATTTTTACGATCAAATCTATGTGCCTATATGGTTTAAATTTAAATTATAACTTTTTTGCTTCGTTCCAGAAAACATCCATTTCGGCGAGGGTCATATCGGCTAATGGCTTGCCGAGTTCGCCTGCCTTGCTTTCGAGGTACATAAATCGCTTGATAAACTTTTTATTGGTGCGCTCGAGGGCATCTTCCGGGTTGATGTTGAGGAACCGCGCATAGTTAATCATGGAAAATAACACATCGCCAAACTCCGATTCAATTTTATCGGTATCGCCGTTCTTTACCTCTTCCTGAAATTCTTCGATCTCTTCCTGCACTTTGTCCCACACCTGGTGCGGCTCTTCCCAGTCGAAGCCAACGCCTTTTGCCTTGTCCTGAATGCGGCTCGCCTTTACCAATGCTGGCAGGCTTTTGGGCACGCCTTCCAATACCGATTTCTTACCTTCCTTCAGCTTCAGCTTTTCCCAGTTTTGCTTTACTTCCTCTTCATCGGCCACGACAACATCGCTGTAGATATGAGGATGGCGATGTATGAGCTTATCGCATATCTCGTTGGCCACATCGGCAATATCGAAATCACCTGTCTCGCTGCCTATTTTAGCATAGAATACAATGTGCAGCAATATATCGCCCAGCTCTTTTTTTATTTCCTGAAGGTTGTTATCGAGGATGGCATCGCCTAACTCATAAGTTTCCTCAATGGTAAGGTGGCGAAGGCTTTGCAGGGTCTGCTTTTTGTCCCATGGGCATTTTTCGCGGAGGTCGTCCATTATATCGAGCAGCCTGTTAAAGGCATCGAGCTGTTGCTGGCGTGTGTTCATGGTGAGAATTTTGGCAAAATTAGAAAACTTTACCGCGTAATCCTATTTATGTTATATTTGGAAACAACAATTTAAAAATGATTGCACTTACCGGAAATATCGAGTCTTTGATGATGGGTGTACTGATAGCTGCGTTACTTATCACTTTGGTTATATGTGTAATAATAAAATTAATATTACGCAACAGGCTACAGTCTTACTGGTATTTCATTATTGGAATAATATTAATAACAGGACTGTTCTTCCTTTTCCTAAATTATCCTGACATTTTCTTCTGACTTTCCCAATAAAAAATCCTGCCTTTTGAAAACAAAAAGCAGGACCAATTAATTATATAAGTAAGATTGAATTATTCTTCGGTTTTCACTTCTTCGGCAGGCGCTTCTTCTGCAGACGGGGCAGCAACAGCAGGCGCTTCTTTCGAAACAAGCCCTTTTGCCTGAAGCATGTTATACCAGTTGAGTATTTTTTTAATATCAGACGCATATACCCTGTCCTCATCAAACTCAGGAAGTACTTCCCTGAAATACGACTCCAGTTTTGCGTTGTCTTCTTTGTGCGAGATCGCCGGGCCGTTATCTTCCTTTTCTGCGATGGCGCGGAATACCTCTGAAAGCTTTATCTCGCCATCATACGTATATACTGATATTTCAGATAACAGGCTCACGTTGCTCCTCATACCAACAGTTATTTTTTTACCGTCGATAAGCGATTCTGCTACAAAACCTGTGCGCGTTTGGATCTTCAGTTCGTACAATCCCGGTTTCCCTGAGATAGCTAATATTTTTTCAACACTCATTTTTCTTTTTTTTATAAGGATGGCAAATATCTAATGTTTGGCTTTAAAAACAAAAAATTACCTGCCTTTTTTGGCGATAAATTTCATTTTATAATCCGGCCTTGTCTTGCCCTCCATGATGTTCTGGAGTTTCTTTTGTATCAAACGCTTTTTCAGTGACGATATTTTATCGGTAAACAAAATACCCTCAATATGGTCGTACTCATGCTGTATTACCCTGGCAATAAGCCCGTCATACACATCGGTGTGCTTATTAAAATCTTCATCGTAATATTCTATCGTGATCTTTTCGTGGCGGTACACGTCCTCACGCACCTCAGGAATGCTCAGGCAGCCTTCGTTAAAGCCCCACTCCTCGCCTTCTTCTTTAAGCATTACAGGGTTGATAAACGTTTTTTTGAAATTCGCTAACTGCTCCTGCTCTTCTTTCGGAAGGTCATCATCATCACTGAAAGGACTGGTATCTACAATAAACAATCGGATGGCGAGGCCTACCTGCGGCGCTGCAAGGCCAACACCAAATGCATTATACATGGTCTCGTACATATCGGCTACGATTTGCTTAAGGTTCGGATCATCTTTAGCGATATCAACTCCTTTTTTCCTGAGCACCGGGTCGCCGTATCCTATAATCGGTAATATCATAATTCAAATATCTTTTAAATCAGTCGCAATGCCCCTTTTACGGACTGCAAAAGTAATAAATAAAAATGATTCCCTGCTGCTTGCTGAAATGCTAAAGTTTTGTGACAATTCACGCATGCTCCGGAAGAATGATGCGGCATTTAGTACCTTTGCGGCATACCCATTTTTCATGATCGAGAAGATAAGGCAATTTGCCGACAGCACGAATTTTACCAAGGCTGTGACCGTAACGGTCGCTGCCGTGCTGCCTGTGCTTATCCTCGCCCAGTTCGGGCATTTTGAGACAGGGTTTACTATTGCCATAGGCGCTTTCCTGACCTATCCGGCTGATATCCCCAGCAACCTTGCGCACCGGACCAAGGGTTTGCTCACGGCTTCGTTTATTGTTGCGGGATGTATGCTGGCTGTTAATACGCTCCATCCCTATCCGTGGGTTTTCTACCCGGTGGTAATCGTACTGGTTTTTTTCCTTTCAATGATATCGGTCTATGGGCAGCGTGCCAACATGGTATCCTTTTCCGGCCTTTTGGCGCTGGCATTGGGTTCAGGACATATCCATACCGGATGGGAGATCCCGGCTTATGTGGGCCTGGTACTTGCCGGTGGGTTGTTTTATACGTTTATTTCAGTAACGTTCAATTTCCTGAGCCCGCACCGGTATACCGAACTGCAGGTGGCGGAATGTATGAAGCTGACCTCAAAATACATGAAGCTGCGCGGCGACCTTTGGAATGTTGATGCCAACAGGGCTGCGATTGTAGAAAAGCAATTGCACCTTCAGGTAGAGATAAACACCACCCACGAAAACCTGCGGGAAATATTGCTCCGTAACCGGAATAACGCCGGAAATTCAAACCGCAGCCGAAAGATGCTGCTGGTATTTATATCTCTTATGGAAATACTGGAGCTGGCACTGTCCACATCCTTTGACCATAGCAAGTTGCACCAGAAATTCAGCGCGCACCCTCAGGTCCTGAATACCTACCAAAACCTTGCCTACAATCTGGCATCAACCCTGAAAAGGATTTCAAAAAGCATCCTTAACCGGAAAAAATATGTTGCAAAGCATCAGTTGCTACAGGATGTCGAAGCACTGGAGCAAGCCATCGCCAGATATGAGTCTGAACTGGGTAAAGAAGCCGCGTCGGAAGGGGTGTGGATGTTGTCGAATATGCTGCACTATGCCGAAAAACAGATAGAGCGGATAAAGATCATTGAACGGGCATTTACCAATAAGATCGACTTCAAAGACCTTAAAGGGCGTGATAAGGACCTTGAAAAATTCCTTACCCCTGAATATTACCCGTGGCATACACTACGCGAAAACCTCAGCTTCTCGTCAACGATATTCAGGCATTCGCTGCGGCTCACGCTGACTATTGCCATAGGGTTCACCATAGGGCTTGTATTCCCATTGCAAAACGTATATTGGATACTCCTGACAATAGTAGTTATTATGCGTCCCGGCTACGGACTTACAAAACAAAGGTCGTTCCAGAGAATCGTTGGTACCATAACCGGCGGTGTCATAGCGTTTGCCTTTTTGAGTTTTGTGCATCACAGCATTATTATAGGTACACTGGCCATTGTGTGCATGATATTAGGTTTTGCATTCACAGCCATCAATTACCGTATCGGGGCTACATTTGTAACGATCTATGTGATCTTCGTGTACGGTATGCTGAATCCGAACTTCACCGACGTTATCCAATACCGTATCATAGATACCGGCGTGGGTGCGTTGCTGGCTTTTGTCGCCAATTACTTTCTTTGGCCTTCGTGGGAGTTTATCAACCTGCCGGGATTCATCAAAAAATCTATTGAAGCCAACCGGAACTACCTTGAAGAAATTTCCCAATATTATAACCACAAAGGCAATGTAACAACCTCCTACAGACTTGCCCGTAAGAGTGCTTTTATCGAATTGGGCAACCTCATGTCGTCCTACCAACGGATGGTACAGGAGCCAAAGTCGAAGCAAAAACAGCAGCAGCAGGTCTATAAACTGGCGGTGCTCAACCATACGCTGCTATCATCCCTGGCATCGCTTGGCACCTATATACAATCTCATAAGACCTACAAAGCTTCCGAAGCATTTAATGTGGTTGTAAATACGGTGATCCGCAACCTCGACCATGCTATTGCGCTGCTCAATATGGACATGCAGGTACGAGAAGCGCAGCAATCCCAAAACGAAGAGCTTGCCATGCGCTTTACCGAACTCAAAAACATCCGCGCCCGCGAACTTCGCGAGGAGCATTTGACCGAAGAGGAAGAATTAAGGTTAAAAATGGAGGAAGCCCATTTGGTAATAGAGCAATTGGTATGGCTGAATAGCTTATCGGAAAAGATCGTGAAGGCTGCAAGGCAGATGGAATTGGTGAAGTAGTTTTTTTGTCGGAGGTCGCAAGTCCGAAGCTGGAAATTGTTGGATACATTTATGTAGAGACGCAGTTCCTGCGTTTCGCACAACAGCACTCAACAGTACATTAGACGCATTCAATGCGTCTCTGAAACATCGTTTTATCATCCACGTTGCATCGGACTTCCGACATCCGACCTCCCTACTTCCTGCTAATTCACCAACCCCAACACCTCACTGGTATGTTCCCGCATCGCTTTAAGGAATTGCGGGTTATCATTTAGTGATTGCCCGTGAGATGGAATCATTTCACGAAGCTTATTTTTCCATTCGGCGCTTTGCATCTCTTCCGGGAAGCAGCGTTCTATAACATCAAGCATAATGGAGACCGCCGTTGATGCCCCCGGGGACGCACCTAGCAATACCGCCAGCGAACCATCTGCGCTGTTGATAACCTCGGTGCCGAATTCCAGCTTACCGCCTTCTTTTTCATCTTTCTTGATCACCTGTACACGCTGCCCGGCGGTTTCCAGTTCCCAGTCTTCCATCTTTGCTTCAGGAAGGTATTCTTTAAGGGCTTCAAGACGGTCTTCGCGGCTTTGGGTAACCTGCTCAATAAGGTATTTTGTTAGCGGAATATTGTGGAAGCCTGCGGAAAGCATCGGCCCTATGTTATTTAATTGTATCGAAAGTGGCAGGTCGAAATACGAGCCATTCTTTAAAAATTTAGTACTAAAGCCGGCATAGGGACCGAACAGCAATTCTTTTTTGCCGTTGATGATCCGGGTATCGATATGTGGAACAGACATTGGCGGCGCACCTACCGAAGCCTTGCCATATACTTTTGCATTATGCTTTGCTATCACTTCAGGATTGTTGCACTTGAGCCACTGCCCACTCACAGGGAAGCCGCCAAAGCCTTTACCCTCAGGAATATCAGCTTTTTCAAGCAGGTGCAGCGAGCCGCCTCCGGCACCAATAAATACAAACTTGGCATAAGGCCTTGTTTTTTCACCGGTATGCATATCTTTTATCTTGAGTTTCCATTTGGGCGCCTTAGCCGAGCGGCGGATGCCTTTTACCTCATGCTCAAAATAGAGGTTTATCCCCTCCTGCTTTTCGAGCCATACAAACATGTCGCGGGTAAGCTCGCCGAAATTTACATCAGTACCAATGTTCATGCGCGTTGCTGCTACGGGGTCATTGCCTTCGCGTCCATCCATAATCAGCGGCGCCCACTGGGCAATCACTGCCGGATCTTCGCTATATTCCATTCCCTGGAAGATTGGAAACTTCTGCAGCGCATCATAGCGTTTTTTCAGGTATTCCACATTCTCCGCACCCCATACAAAACTCATGTGCGGTATTGTGTGTACAAACTGTTCCGGATTGCTTATCAGGCCTTTTTCCACCAAATGGGCCCAAAACTGCTTGGAAGCCTCAAAGGATTCGGCGATCTTCACAGCTTTGGATGTATCGATGCTGCCATCGGGAAGCTCAGGCGTGTAGTTCAGTTCGCAGAAAGCCGAGTGGCCCGTGCCTGCATTGTTCCAGGCATCGCTGCTTTCCGCGGCAGCCACATCAAGCCTTTCATAGATGTTTATTGTAATTTCGGGCATCAGTTCTTTCAGGAACATACCCAGGGTAGCGCTCATGATTCCGGCGCCTATAAGAACCACATCGGGTTCATTTTGTATGGTTGTAGACATCGTGTAAATTTGGATGCACAAATTTACCGCCAAACTCTCTAAAAATTATCTTAATATGCACGTTTACCATTGCAACGCCACCATTTTTACCGAAAGTGAAGTAATTACAGGAAATTTTTTCGCGATAGGTAATCCTGTAATAAAATCGTTGCCGAAATTTCATCAATCAGCGCTTTATTCTGACGCTGCTTCTTCTTGAGGCCACTGTCTATCATGGTTTGGAAAGCCATTTTGCTGGTAAAGCGCTCGTCTACCTGCACAAGTGGCATATCGGGAAACTGCTCTTTAAACTTTACGATAAAGGCTTCAATGATGGGTGCGCTTTCTGATGGCTGGCCGTTCATCTGCTTAGGCTCGCCAATGAGCACCTTCTCCACCTTCTCCTTTGCAAAATAATTCCGCAAAAAATCAATAGCCGTACCCGACTCAATAGTTGTTAGCCCTGAAGCGATTATCTGCATCTCATCAGTTACCGCTATCCCTGTTCGTTTTTGGCCGTAGTCTATGGCGAGTATCCTCATTTTATTCCGGTTTAATTTTTATGCCTGCAAGAAATGCCGTGCTTACTTTCTCATCAAAGTATTGTTCGCTAGAGTAACTCGAAGTGTAAATAAACAGCCCTTTTATCAGGAACAGGAATTCTGCTAACGGTTGTTTATTTTTTCCGTAAAGTACCCTGCGGGCAGGTTGGCCGCTAATTTCCGTTTCAGTTGTCCTCAATATTTCATAACCATTATCTGCTAATGTCTTTGCATGCCCGGCCAAAAGACCTTTGTACACGCTTATGAGCCTTTCTTTGGGTAACGGCTCGGAAATCTGCGTAATCTTTACGCGTTGTATAAGGAAAATACTGTTATTTGTATCTGCCCTGTATTGTAGCAGCTTCATGCCATTCTGAATTGTATCCAACACATATACATCTCCCGGCATTTCAATAGCAACAGTGTCGTCAACATCTATATGACTACTCGTTTCCTGCGCAAATCCTGTTGCAAATACCAATAGGAGAAGCATCTGTATAAAGTTTTTCATAAGCGTAATTTACCTACGCGCAAAAGTAATGGAAAAACAGCCTTGCCATCGCTTTTCTCCCAGGATTCTTTCAGTTCATCGCGAATAAGGTCGACCGGGTTGCTGCCGTTCTTTTTGATATAATGCTGCACAGCCGACCATGAGTCGATATAGCCGATAAGGTGCTCAAACGTCCAGGTAAACGTATCTAAGAATTGCTTTGCTACGATCTCTTCAAATGGGAACGGGATCGTTTTGTAATCCTCATCCACATACCTGCGCTCGGGATCCCAGTAGTCACCCAGTGTTTCCTGATGAAAATGACGGATAATACGGTCGCTTTCGGGATTGGTTGAAAACAGGCCGTAACCCATTACTACAAAGAGGCCATCCGGTTTCAGTATGCGGTATACCTCTTTATAAAAAGCATCAAAATCGAACCAGTGTATGGCCTGCGCAACTGTTATAAGGTCGAACATCTTATCATCAAAGGATGTATGCTCTGCGCGTTCCAATTTGTAAATAATATTGTCTGCGGGAATAGCATTCTCCAGCTGTTTCTCACTGATGTCGGTAGCGTATACCGTTTTGAAATGTCCCGCAAGCTTTGCTGCTACCTGCCCGTTGCCTGTCGCTATATCGAGGGCAAGATTTTTAGTAGCAGTAAAGGAAGCTATATAATTGATGATATCATGCGAATAACCCGGGCGGAATTTAGCATAGGTTTGCGCCTGTGTGGAGAAGTTGTCTTTCATTATGTGCGGTTTACGATAAAGATAAAAAATATAACAAAACAAGGCACCACATTGAAAAATATTTGTATTTTGTTCCTTGAAATTTGGCATCCATAATAATTACGGATTGTTATCTTTGCCGAAAATATCAGATTGCTATGAACCCTCTACAACCCATTATAGAAGCTGCCTGGAATGACAGGTCGCTGTTACAGGATGAAACAACTACCAATGCTATACGCGCGGTAATCGGCCTTTTAGATGCCGGAGAACTGCGTGTTGCCGAACCCGTTGAAGGCGGATGGCAGGTAAACGAATGGGTGAAAAAGGCCGTAGTGATGTACTTCCCTATCCAAAAAATGGAAACCCTTGAGGCCGGTATATTTGAGTACCACGACAAGATGCCGCTAAAGCGCGGCTATGCAGAAAAAGGCATACGTGTGGTCCCTAATGCTGTTGCACGCCACGGGGCCTATATTGCATCGGGCGTAATCCTGATGCCAAGCTATGTAAACATAGGTGCTTATGTAGACGAGGGTACCATGGTAGATACCTGGGCCACCGTAGGCAGTTGCGCACAGATAGGAAAAAATGTTCACCTTAGCGGAGGTGTGGGTATAGGAGGCGTTTTAGAACCGCTACAGGCTGCACCAGTTATTATTGAGGACGGCGCATTCATCGGGTCCCGCTGTATCGTGGTAGAAGGCGTTCGTGTAGAAACCGAAGCTGTGCTTGGTGCCAACGTGTGCCTTACTGCTTCCACAAAAATTATAGATGTTACTGGCGATACGCCGATAGAAATGAAAGGTGTAGTACCTGCTCGCAGTGTCGTGATACCTGGCAGTTATACCAAAAAATTTGCTGCCGGCGAATACCAGGTGCCCTGTGCGCTTATTATCGGGAAACGCAAACCTTCGACCGACTTAAAGACTTCGCTGAACAACGCCTTAAGGGAATATGACGTAGCGGTTTAACCATAGCTTATGAGTGAACTCAACACAAGAATATCCGCCCTTGCGATAGTTTTTAACGAAGAGCATAATATCCGTGAATATCTGCAAAACATGTCGTTTGCAGATGAGATCGTGGTTGTCGATTCGTATAGTACCGACCGTACCCCCCAGATCATAAAGGAAGAATTTCCGCATGTGCGCTTTTACCAGCGCGTATTTGATGATTTTTCTTCGCAGCGCAACTACACCATAGACCTGGCCAAAAATGACTGGGTAATATTTTTTGATGCTGATGAAAGGGTAACCCAAAAAGGTATTGAAGAAATAGTAGCTACGGTAGACAGCCATCCTGAGGAAGTTGCATTTTGGGTAAAGCGGATTTTTTACTACGAAGGACGGCCATTGGTAAACAACAGCCTGAACGAAGACCGTACGGCAAGGGTTTTTCGCAAATCGAAATGCCGTTATTCGGACAAGCTGGTGCATGAGCAACTCACTATCAATGGGAAAAGCAGGGTATTGAAGTATGCTATCCAGCATTATTCCTTTAAAGATAAAGAAGACTTTTTGAGCAAAAGGCTTCAGTATTCAAAACTCAAAGCCAAAGAATTTTATAAAGAAGGCATAAAGCCGAATATCTTTCATTTCACCGTGCGCCCCGCCTTTCGCTTCTTTAAGTATTATGTGCTTAAATTCGGATTCATTAATGGAAGGCGCGGCTATGAGATCGCATCAATACTAGGGCACCATGTGTACATGCGCTATGTGTACCTGGAGGAAATGTATGCTGAAGGCGGAGAGAAAATCCTGGTGATACAACAGAAAATGATAGGTGATGTACTCACGAGCAGCATTATCTGTGATTTGCTTAAGGAAGATTGCCCCACTGCACAGGTTGATTATATAGTACACGATTTTACAAGACCAGTCATTGAGAACAATCCCAATATAGACAACATCATCGTATTTAAGGAAGAATACCGCAAAAGCCGCCTGGCTTTGTTCCGGTTTGCCATGGCCATACGAAAATCGGAATACGATGCTGTTATTGATGCCTATAACAAATGGGAGAGCGGGATCATCACGCTGTTCTCGGGCGCAAAAATACGGATAGGCTACAAAAAATGGTATACGTCATTTTTTTACGACAAAACCATTTCACCCGACTGGAAGGCGCCCAACTCGGCGCTGGTACACCGCATGCAGCTTGCAGAAGCCTTTACCGGCAAACAGCACCCAATTGTTTACCCCAAAATATACCTTACCGGAAGCGAAGTAGCCGAAGCAAGAAAGGTGCTTGAAGCCCGCCTTGATACATCTTTACCTGTAATCATGATAAGCTTACTGGGAAGTGATGAAATTAAAAGCATGCCTGCACCGGAAATGGCTGCACTACTGGATTTTACTGTACAAAACAGCAATGCACAACTGCTTTTCAACTACCTGCCAAAACAGGTAGAACAGGCGCGGGAAATATACAGCCTGTGCCGCCCCGAAACGCAGCAGAGAATACTATTTGACCTTTATATAAAGGGATTGCGCGAATTTATGGCTGTCCTTTCGCAATGCAGTGCACTTGTTGGTAATGAAGGGGGCGCAGTGAATATGGCCAAAGCGCTTAATGTACCTACGTTTACTATTTTCTCGCCGTGGATCAATAAAAGCTCATGGGACATGCTTACCGATACCGATAAGCACAGTGCCGTACACCTGCAGGACTATTACCCTGAAATATATGGCGACAGGCACCCGAAGGAATTCAAGAAAGATTCGCTGGAATTGTATAAAAAATTAAAGCTTACCCTTTTTAAAGATAAGCTGCTTGATTTTTTAGAAAAGAATATTGGCACATAACAGTTAAAGCTGTACCACGGAATTTTTTATAATTCTTCTATTCCGGTAAGTGTACGCACCACTTTATTTTTGCGGGTATATTCCCTTATTGTATTATTGTTTTCCCAGGCCTCATCGCTCACATAGCCACGGGCATGGTCCAGGTGTATACAAATAGCACTGTAGCGTATCTGCCTGCTTTTGATGCCTTTATTAAAAAGCCTTTCGCCAAGTTCGCGGTCCTCACCACCATATTGCATTTTGGTATTAAAGCCGTTAACTGCGACAAGCTCTTTTTTAAAAGCCGATGCGTTATGCCCGTTCCATGAGGCTTTGGTAGGGGTTATAAAATTCAGCCATTTTGCCTTAAAGCCTTTTGCTGTGAGCTTGCCCAGTTTTTTTGCGGCAAGCCCGTGCTGTTTCAGCCATGCTACATCAAAACAGCGTTGTGCCAGTATATCATCTTTGCTAATAGCCAGAGAGGTAGCCATTGGCAACTTAAAGTACCCACCAGATAAAAAGTACCCTTCCCTGGCGTGGGCAAGGTGCACCGCTACAAAGTCGTTGCGGGGAATACAATCACCATCCGTAAAGATAAGGTAGTCGCTTTTTGCGGCTACAATTGCCTTATTGAGTATTTGCGTTTTCTGAAAGCCATTATCCTCCTGCCATACATGCACTAATGCCATAGGGATTTGCTTCCTGAGGCGGTCGATAAGTTCGCGTGTAGCAGGCCCGCTGCCATCATCAGCAATAATGATCTCAAAATCCTGTTCTGTCTGCACGCTAAAGCCCCAGATAACTTTTTCAAGCCATTCTTCTGCATTGTAGGTGCTCATTATAACCGATGCTTTCATTTTTAAGGGGCTAAACTTTTTGGGAGACAAAGATATTTATTCTGTTCTTTTTTTCAGCCCAAGCTTTTGCTTAATGCGGCGCTTGCGGTAGAAACGGTTACTAAAATACTGGGTGTATTTTAGCATAGGCGTTAAAATTGAATCGTAAGGCTTTCCGTAAAGCTTTGCATATTCATCAGACATCAGTTCCACCAGCCATACCTCCGGCGTTAGCTTGGCCATATTAATGACCCTTTGCTTCAGTGTCATTGTACCGCTATGGAAATTCATACGGTTGAGGTCTACCAAAAAGAATTCGTAACGTTCGTGCCCAACCTTTTTTATAAGAGTATTCCCCGGCGTATGGTCAAGGAATTCGATCCCCAGTTCGTGGAGCTTAAAAGTAAACTGCGTAAACTGCCTTACTATGATTTCATGTTCCGGGTAATCAGGGATTTCTATAAGCTGGCGAAAAGTGAGGTCGGCCTCCATTTGTTCGCTCATGTAATAACTGTCTCTGAAAGAAAAAGGGCCTTTGTTTTCAAAATAGGCTATGGGTTTTGGCGTACCTATTCCCTTTTTCAAAAGGATATTGGCAAACTCATAAGAGCGCCTTGCCTTGCTTTTCCTGAAGAAACGGTACACCACCTTGTTAACGATATTCGGTATCCTGAACGACTTGACATTTACTGTCATGCCACCTAAGGGAAACAGCTTTATCTTATTACGGCCGTCTATAAATAAAACACCTTCGGTGTCAAAATTTTCGATGATATGGGTGATCTCTTGTGTTTGCGGAAGGAATTCAGGATGGATGGTTTTATTCATCAGCAAATGCAAATTTTGTACAAAAGTAACTATTTTGCGCTTTATACTTCAAATAATTGCGCTATTTTTACCAAAATTAAACCTATAGCCGCTCTATGTTCAGCCATTATCTCATTACACGCTTCAACCTGAAAACCCCTATGTGGGACGTTACCAAAAACAACGAAACACTGCTTACGGATGAATGGCTGGAGCACCGTTTATGGTTGTTTGAAAACTTCTGCTTTCCCTCTGTGGCTGCGCAGGTAAATAAAAATTTTGAATGGCTTATTTACTTTGATGTAACTACGCCCGAAGCCTACAGGAAAGAGGTGGACAGGATTATAGGGAACAACAAAAACGTGAGGATTTTCTATATCGAGGGAATGCCTGCTTTTTACCCTGAGATACAAAAGCATATTGCAGCTGAGGCCGCCGGCAGCCCTTACCTTATTACATCCATGCTGGATAACGACGACTGCATATCCAGGAATTATATTGACGAAGTGCAAAAGCAGTTTGACAAGCAGGATTATATGGTAATTGACCTTATAAAAGGCTATTCGTTACAAATAAAGCCCGTAATCATGCTGGGCAAAAAAGAGCACATCTATAACCCCTTTATCAGCCTTATAGAACAGAACGACAACCCTATGACCGTATGGTCCAAAGGCCATAACCACTGGAAAAAAGAAACCCGCATAAAGCACATGACCGGAAAAAGGCTGTGGCTTTCGATCATCCATGAAAAAAATAAGGTAAATGAGTTCGACGGTTACGGCAATATAAATTGGGACGACGTGAAAAAAGAGTTTATAGTATCCGACGCTATAGATGCAACTATCAGGCGGGAAATGCTGCCCTTTAACCAATGGCGGTGGACGAGCTTTAAAAACAGGCTGTATGTAAACTGGGTGCTGTTCAACAAGCTTTTTAAAAAGTCAATAGGCATCTACAAATTAAAAAAATAGGAAGCCATTTGTCCGAAAAATCCATTGCTAATTTTACAAAATAAACACATGAAATCTGTTTTCCTGGAATCGCATAATATGAAGAACCGCGCGGGCGGACTGGGCACTTTCAATTATGAGCTCATTAAGGCCATTGCAGAAAAACCAACAGCAGATCTCGAAATTTATTTGAACCTGAAAGATCCGCAGCAGGCACAGGACGAATTTAAGGATACTTTTAAATATAAAAAATACAGCAGCCTGCAGCGCCATGCCCTCTTCAGGATACGCCAGAAATTTGATGTGTGGCACAGCATGAACCAGAACACGAAAATAGAGCCGTTTTCTGCCCCTAAAAAATACATCCTTACTGTACACGACGTTATTTTTATGGAACAGGGACAGGAGGCCGACAGGCAAAAAAATATAACGCTCTTTAAAGATAAGCTAAAGCGCGCCGATGTTATTACCTACATCTCTGAATTTGCAAGGCAGCAGGTACACAATCATTTTCAGGTACCGCAGGTGGAGGAAGTAATCATCTATAACGGCAATCCCGTTGCCCACACCGTGAATTTTGAAAGCTATAAACCGCAAACGCCTCCCGGAAAACCGTTTTTTTACAGCATAGGCGATTTCCTGGAACGCAAGAATTTTATGGCGCTTGTAAAAATGATCGAAATAACCAACGGTTACAACCTCATTATTTCGGGAAACAATGATAAGGGCTACGGGCAGGAAATTAAGGATTATATCACACAAAAAAACCTGCAGGACAGGGTTTTCCTTACCGGTAAAGTGAGCGAGGAAGGCAAACAGTATTATATGGCCAACTGTACTTCTTTTCTTTTTCCATCGGTAAACGAAGGCTTTGGCCTTCCACCGGTGGAAGCCATGTATTTTGGTAAGCCGGTATTTTTAAGCAACCTGTCGTCACTGCCGGAAATTGGTGGGGATGCAGCATTCTACTGGGAGAATTTCGATCCTGAATATATGAGGGATTTTGTACTGCAAAACCTGGATCATTTTAATACAAACCCATGGCATTATATTGAAAAAATAAAAGCAAGGGGCCGTTTTTTTAGCTGGGATAAAGCCGCTGATGAATACCTGAAGCTGTACCGCAAATAACTTATTTGTTTTATTTTAAAAAAAAAGGCTAATTTGGCTCCGCAAAAGTAAAACACGAATTACTAATAAAAATACTATGAAATTATTAGGGAAAGAATTCTCGAAAGGTAAAAAAGTACTGAATGATCCGGCTTTTAAGGACGCACAGGAAAAAAGCAGGTCTGAGCTGAACAAAAGGCCTACCCGTACCGATATAATAAACTATCTCCTGTCTAAGCTGAACAGGCAAACCACTTACCTTGAAATAGGTGTTCGAAACCCTAACGACAACCATGCCCACATAAAAGCGGATAAAAAATATGGTGTAGACCCCGGAGTGGAATTTAAAGATAACCCTGTGAGCTTTCAGCTTACCAGCGATGATTTTTTTACAAAGCTGGATAAAGGAGAGATACTTGATAAAGGCATTCTTTTCGATGTTGTATTCATCGATGGCCTGCACCTTGCAGAACAGGTAGACCGCGATATCATCAACTGCCTTCGCTATCTTAAAGACGACGGATTTATAGTAATGCACGACTGCAGCCCGCCAACAGAATGGCATGCACGCGAGAACTATGCCTACAAGCACAGCCCTGCGGGGGTGTACTGGAACGGCACCACGTGGAAAGCGTTTGTAAAATGGAGGCATGAAAACTCAGTGCATTCCTGCTGTATTGACACCGATTGGGGTGTGGGGGTAATTGCTAAAAATTATGCTATAGGCAACAGCATAACAGGCCCTTCTACCAATCCTTTTTACGAATTTGATGTACTTGATAAAGACCGAAAAACCTATCTTAACCTGATGAAGTTTGAGGATTTTAAGGCAATTATAGATAAAGCATTACCCGGAAATTAACCGAATACTGTTATGTAAAAAATCCCAATGTTTGACATTGGGATTTTTTAGTACCTAAATTTATTTGAACAAAAATTTAAACCATTGCCCCAGGTTCTTTTTAAACAGGAAAAAAGAAGGGACATTTAATTTACCTGAGCGTTTAAAGTTTTCCAGCAGTTCCTGTATTGTTTTGCCTGGCATGAACTCCAGTGTTTTCCAGTGCATGGGGTTTAGGTAGAAAAAGCCTTCCATCTGCTTATAGTTTGATTTGTTTACATCATCCCACTTTTGCATAAAGGCATCTTTATCAATATCGGTATTGTGGCCCCAGTTTTCGAGTTTTTGTACCAGTTCTCCCCTTTCCCTCGAAAGGCAGTCATGAAGCGCGATGCTGTTGGTATAAATAGACCTGCACTTGCAATGGCGGCCTACCTTGTAACCAGGAAAATTGGTTGCGACCATAAACTTATCCAGTTTATCCACATACAAAACTCCTTCATCTACATACTTGTAGAGATTCACCTTAAACGAGCATATCTGTACATTTTTGGCTCCCTTTTTCAGGAAGTGGCTTTTCGATTTTAAATAGTCGGCAAACGATTTGAAATCATAAAAATACTCGTCACTGTCCAGTTGTATCAGCCAGTTGCCGATTCCCATTTTTTCTGCCAGCATTTTACGTTCCCTTACCTCACACTGCATGGTGGTAAGTTCGGGGATATAAAACTCATCTTCATAGATCACAACCTTATTATCGGTGTCTATGGATTTTATCCAGTCAAAAAAAGCCGGGTCGATCTCAAAACCTTCCCCATTCCAGGTTTTCCTGTTTTTATCAATTGCTAAAAAAATGGTGTCGCTATCGGCATAAATGGGAGGCAATGCATTTTGTATCAACTTATAATCGTAGGAAACTAAAAAACCTGTCTGAATTTTATTCATGCGAAATGGTGCTTAAAATTTGCCGCAAGTTACACAATATCTGTATTTTTTTTCTACATACAGTATATATATGATGCAGCTGGCAGGAATTGTAAGGGCCAAATGCTTAATTTTACAAAAAAAACAGCGCATGAAGGTTTGCCTTATAAGTTTCGATTACTGGGATTTTGACCAGCATATAATAAAAGAACTTAAACAAAGGGAAGGTGTTGAAGCAGCACATATTGATATAAGCAAATTCAGCTATAAGTATGCTTCACCGCTGCACAGGGTCGCCAATACCTTTAATAAGGTGTTCCTGAAAAAAAACATCAAAAAGATAAAGAGGCAGGAACATGTCCTGGAGCAGCTTAAGGCTTTGGGCATGCAGGACATTATACTGGTAATACGGCCCGACCTGCTGGACAGGGATACCCATATCCTCATTAAACAACAGACAAAAAAGTATCTGGCTTATTTGTATGACAGCACAAAAAGATTCCCTGTTTTGCCAAGGCTTGAAAATATATTCGATGCGATTTATTCGTTTGACGAAGATGATGTTGCAAAATACAGCTTTACACACATTACAAATTACATTTACCTCCCTAAGCATGAGATTAAGCCATCCGCAGCATTTGACTACAGGGTGTTCATAGTCATGTCCGCAGATGAGAGGCTGCCATTGCTTAATACTATTGCAAAAGAACTGAACAAGCTAAAAGTTAGCTTTAAGTTTGTAGTGCGCGTGACTAAAAAAACAGATCCTGAGAACAATCCGGGTATAGAATATTCTGAAAAAGAAATCCGCCCGGAAGAGTTGCCCGGATACCTTGAAAAAGCAGAGATGTTTTTAGACATCGTGAGGCTTGGACACAACGGATTGAGCTTTAGGGTATTTGAAGCACTGGCTCACCAAAAAAAACTTATTACCACTAATGCGTCCATAAAAAATTATGAGTTTTATAACCCTAATAACATACTGGTTATAGATCCTGACAATTTAGCGATCAGTGCGTCGTTTTTTGAAACTCCCTACAACCCTTTACCTGAAGAACTGTATAATAAATATACTATAAAGCATTTTGTGGACACTATCTTCTTTAACTGATCTTTTTAGGCAATGATAAAATTTCTCGACCTGCAAAAAATAAACCTCCTGCACCAACAGGAAATAGAGGCACGCCTGCTGAAAACTTTCAGGAGCGGCTGGTACCTGCTGGGCGATGAGGTGAAGCAGTTTGAGAAAAACCTTGGAGAATACATCGGATGCAGACACGCAATAGGGGTTGCCAACGGGCTTGATGCATTGCGCCTGATACTAAAAGCCTACATAGAGCTTGGCGTGATGCAGGAAGGTGACGAAGTGATCGTGCCTGCCAATACCTATATCGCTTCCTTGCTTGCAATTACTGATAACCGGCTTGTCCCTGTTTTGGTAGAGCCGGACATTAACACCTATAATATAGACATTGCTAAAATAGAAGCGGCCATCACAACAAAGACAAAGGCTGTAATGATCGTACACCTGTATGGGCGAATAGTGTTTTCTACAGCACTGAAGGCGTTGGCACAAAAGCACAACCTTAAAATAATCGAGGATAACGCGCAGGCTATAGGCGCTGAATGGAATGGTATAAAGTCCGGAAATCTTGGCGATGCAGCGGGCTTCAGCTTTTATCCGGGGAAGAATTTAGGCGCTTTGGGCGATGCGGGCGCGGTAACTACCAATGATGATACTTTAGCAAAAACCATCAGGGCATTAGCCAATTACGGGTCTGAAGAGAAGTATATAAATAAATTACAGGGGCTGAACTCAAGACTGGACGAGATACAGGCAGCAGTACTGGACGAAAAACTGAAGTACCTGGACAAAGAAAATGAAAGGCGTAAGCAGGTAGCGAAGTACTACCTTGAAAATATAAATAATCCTGAAATCATACTGCCAAAGCAACCTGAAAATCAGAAGGAGCATGTATGGCACCTGTTCGTCATCCGGACCAAAGAACGGGAAAGGCTGCAACAGCACCTAAAGGATAACGGAATACAGACACTCATCCACTACCCTATACCGCCACATAAACAGGAAGCATACCCACAAATGCACCACTTGTCGTTCCCGATAACGGAGCAGATACATAACGAAGTGCTGAGCTTGCCGATAAGCCCGGTGATGACAGAGGAAGAAATAAAGAAAGTGGTAGAAACCATAAACAATTACAAATGAGCACACCCGATGTAAATACCGAAGTACATAATGCCTTTGAGGCCATAAAGAATGGCGGTATCATCCTTTACCCTACCGATACTGTTTGGGGAATAGGCTGTGATGCCACGAATGTTGAGGCCGTAAAAAAAATATACGCACTCAAGCAGCGCGAGGAAAGCAAAAGCATGATCGTGCTTATGAACAGCGACAGAATGATGCACACTGTATTCCATGAAATTCCCGAAGTGGCGTGGCAGATCTTAGACCTGTCTGAAAAGCCTACGACGCTTATACTGGACGATCCGCGCAATGTGGCAGCCAACCTAATCGCAGAAGATAAAACGCTTGGTGTGCGCCTCGTAAAGGAGCCTTTTTGTTTTAAGCTGATGGAACGTATGAAAAAACCGCTGGTATCTACCTCGGCGAATGTCAGCGGAAGGCCTACGCCAAATTCTTTTAAAGAAATCGATCATCATATTTTGGACGGCGTAGACTATATCGTAAATTTGCACCGTGATAAAATTGCCGCAAAGCCCTCGACCATTATTAAGCTGGGGAATAATTTGCAGGTGAAAGTGATACGCCCCTGATGGAAAACAAAACTTCATATAAAGAAGCCCTTAATAATACGATTTTCAGCATTACCTCGCAGGCCGCTACCGAGCTCAACGTTAAGAGTTATGTAATAGGCGGGTTCGTAAGGGATTTTCTGCTGAAACGCGACTTTAAAAAAGATATCGATATTGTGGCCGTGGGCAGTGGTATTGACCTTGCCCAAAAAGTTTCATCCCTTTTGCCGAAAAAGCCGAAAGTTCAAATTTTCAAAACATATGGCACTGCAATGCTTCGTTTTGAGGAGATCGACATTGAGTTTGTTGGCGCACGTAAGGAATCGTACACCGAAGACAGCCGCAACCCACATGTTGAGACCGGTACGCTTGAAGACGACCAGAACCGTCGCGATTTTACCATCAATGCCCTGGCGCTTTCGCTGGATGAAAGTGATTTTGGCACATTGGTGGATCCCTTCAATGGTGTGGAAGACCTGAAAAACCAGATCATCCGCACACCTTTGAACCCGGATATTACCTATAGTGATGACCCGCTACGCATGATGCGTGCCATACGGTTTGCCACACAATTAGGCTTTACTATTGAGGAAGAATCGCTTAAGGCTATTGAAAGGAATAAGGAGCGTATCAAAATAATTTCAGGGGAACGTATTATAGATGAGCTAAATAAGATACTGTCGGCTGCTGTACCGTCTGTCGGGTTTAAGCTGCTTCTTGAAACCGGGCTGCTGCACATCATCCTTCCAGAGCTTACCGCCCTGCAGGGCGTTGAGGAAGTGGAAGGCCAGACACACAAAGATAATTTTTACCACACGCTTGAAGTGGTTGATAATATAGCGCCCAATACCGAAGATGTATGGCTGCGTTGGGCCGCCCTGTTGCACGATATTGGCAAGGCGCCGACCAAGAAATTCAGTAAGAAAGTAGGCTGGACATTCCACGGGCACGAATTTGTGGGTGGCAAGATGGTGAAGAAGCTATTTGAGCGCCTTCACATGCCAATGAACCAGAAGATGAAGTTCGTATCGAAAATGGTGATGCTTAGCTCACGCCCTATCGTATTGTCGCAGGACATTGTGACCGATTCGGCAGTACGCAGGCTGGTGTTCGATGCCGGAGAAGATATCGAAAGCCTGATGACGCTGTGCGAAGCCGACATCACGACCAAGAACCCCAACAAGTTCAAAAAGTACCATAATAACTTTAAGATCGTACGCCAAAAGATCGTGGAGGTTGAGGAGCGCGACCATGTACGCAACTTCCAGCCGCCCATTACCGGCGAGGAAATCATGGAAATATTCGGCTTACAGCCCGGGCGTGAAATCGGGGTGTTGAAAGAAGCAATAAAAGAAGCAATACTGGAAGGTGAAATACATAACGATCACGAGTCGGCGTATGCTTTTATGATGGAAAGGGCCGGGAAGATGGGGTTGATTAGTAAGTAGCAAAGTTACAAAGTAGCAGAGTTGCAAAGTTTATATATCCGTAACTGATTATATTCAAACCATGAAAACTTTCAGAGATCTCCTGATTTGGCAAAAAGCCATGGCACTCGTTACTAAATGCTACAAAAAGACAAGCAAATTCCCAAAAGAAGAATTGTTTGCTTTAACATCACAAATAAAAAGATGCTCTGTTTCAATACCAAGTAATATTGCAGAGGGATTTGGAAGAGGAACAAATAGAGATTATCATCGGTTTTTGAATATTTCTATGGGATCATTGTTTGAACTTCAGACACAAATTGAAATTGCCTATAATTTAGGATATATCAATGAACCTGATTTTAATGAAATTTATAACGATAGCCGCGAACTTGAAAGAATGCTGAGTTCTTTCATTTCTAAAATAAAAGAAACATTATGATGGTCATCACTTTTCGAGAAAATGTGAAGCTAAAAAAACTTTGCAACTCTGCCACTTTGTAACTTTGCAACTATTATGAAAATCAACTTCCAGAAAATAACAAAGATAGCCTTAGTACTTGTGTACTTAGTTATCGTCGCCGGCGCATTAGTCCGAATGACCGGCTCAGGGATGGGCTGCCCCGACTGGCCAAAGTGCTTTGGATATTACATCCCTCCTACCCATATATCAGAATTGCAATGGTCGCCGAACCATGAATTCCTAAAAGGCCAGGTGATCATTAAAGATGAAAAGCTTTGGGTAGCCAATGAAACCTTTACTACCGGAACGGAATATGACGCTTCAAAATGGGAAGCATATACCAAACACGATTATGCTGAGTTCGACCCCATAGAGACATGGGTGGAATACGTAAACCGCCTTATTGGCGCACTTGCAGGGGTTGCCGTATTTGCCATGGCTGTGCTTTCAATTGCTGCGTTCAGGCGCACAAAGACAAGTATTATATTACTTTCATGGCTCGCGGTTTTCCTGATGGGATTCCAGGGATGGCTTGGGGCGACGGTGGTGTACAGCGTTCTGAACCCCGTAAAGATCACCGTACACATGGTAGTGGCTCTTGGAATTGCTGCCCTGATACTCTATATACTGGATAAAGCAAAAAGTCTTTCGGAAAATCTTCCTTTATTAAAGCAGGATACACTTTTTAAAACATTGCTGTGGGTTTCGCTGCTGCTGACCTTACTACAGGTTGTATTAGGAACACAGGTGCGACAGTTTGTAGATGAGCGTGTAAAAATGCTTGGCTATGAGAACATGAACCTTGTGCTGGACAACCCGCTGGTGGCGTTCTATGTCCACCGTTCGTTCTCATTTGTGGTCTTTGGCATCAACCTTTGGCTTTACCTTCGCAACAGGAAATTGAGCCTTGGCTATGCGAAAACAACCTGGGTAATGGGATTGTTATTTATAGAAATAGCATCAGGCGTTGTAATGTATTACTTAGATTTTCCGTTCGGGATGCAGAGTGTGCATTTGGTAACGGCTGCGATATTGTTTGGTATACAATTCTATATGATACTGGAAAGCAGGCGAAAAAGTCAATAATGCCTTCAAATTTAACCACATAGATTCTGTGTTGATATCCAAATTAAAAATGTAAATTTTTTAATATCTTTGTATCCTAAGACGGCCCAGAGCCAGTCAGTATAGAGTGCTTTAGGCTATTTGCTTTTGCACTCTATTTTTTTTTAGCTCATATTCTTTATCATAGGGCGCTTTGCTTTTGAATATCACATACACCATTTCCAGCAGTTTCCTCTGTACTGCTGTATAAGCTTTCATTTTGATTCCATGTTTTGCCACGATCCTTGCGTAAAGTGATCTAAAATTCTCATCATGCCTAACTGCTGTCAGCGCCGGAAAATGCATCGCCTTTCGAAGACTTTTATTTCCTCTTTTTGATATTCTTGGTTTCCCTTTTATTGAAGTTCCTGATTGCTTCTTTTTCACGTCCAATCCTGCATAGCTGGTCAATTGCTTTTTACTCCTAATGAGTTCAAAACCGTTAGTTTCTGCTAAGATTACTATAGCGCTTAATGCACCAATACCTGTTATAGTTGTAATTTCACTAATCTGGCTTTTTATGTTGTGATCCCTGGCTATTGCAGAGGTAATATCTTTCTTTATTTCCTTCTCCTGCTTATTTAAAAACTCAATTCTTTCTTTCAACCGGACAAGACTTTTTTCATTTGGCTCGGCCTCGTGTGTCTCTGCATGTAATTGGTTCTTAACCATTGCCCTCTCGCTGACAATCTGGTCTCGTTCGCGTGTAAGCTGCTGGAGGTATTTGTAAATCCTATGGGGACGTTGCCATAAATCCAACTTTCTTTCCAAGCCAAATTGTGCTATTGCCTCAGAGCAGGTTTTGTCTGTAGTAGTCTTTATCTCAAGGGTCCGTATATAATTGCTTATTTTGTTAGGCAGCACAATGCTTAGCTGACAGCCTTTATCGAACAAATAAAAGGCAAATTTTTGGTGGTACACCCCTGTAGCCTCCATCACATAATGCACTGGGAGATCCTCTTTAGTAAGTTTTTCTACCCATTGAACCAATGCGCAAAATTCACTTTCCTTGTTTTTAAAAACTTTATAGGCATAAAGTTCCAATGACAGATCATCAAACATTCGCCCTAAAGTAACAACCAGTTCGTCTTTGGCCACATTGACCCCTAATACCTGCTTTAAAACTGCTTTCATGTTTAAATTATTAAAATTAATAAAGTTAGGAATCCTTCTTCGTCTTTTCTCCTGGCTGGATATTCTGGTTATAGGGCCTTGCCCCATACCTTACATTCTGTTCAAACTCTTAAGGATAAAAAGGCGGGGTTTTATCTATGTGCGTACATACTTTGAAAGTTGTTTAGGAACATATGCACTCCCGCCAATTTCTACTTTGATTTCTAAATTAATATTCTTATATTTATTAAGCAAACATAGGAGAACATAGGGTATATAGTTAAAACTAAAAGGCTACATATATTCACATAGATGAAGCGTCGCTTCACACTTTGTGTAACTCAATTGAACTTTCTGCAAGGACATCAAAGACTATGCATCAATGTGGTTAAATTAATCCAGACAGTTATTTAGCAAACCTTTATAATTTCATTACCATCATTTTAAGAATTCCTGGTGTAATTTTACAATAGCGAAAGTAACCAACTAAAAATATACATTATGCCAAATTCAACTGAAATCCAGGGTGGCTGGGACGAATTCAAAGGTAAACTGAAACAGAAATATGCCGAACTTACAGACGATGATCTGACGTATGAGGAAGGCAAAGACGATGAAATGTGGGGAAAACTTGAGCAGAAGTTAGGCAAGGCGAAGAAAGAATTACTTTCCCTTTTCCAATAAGCCTTTTCCCTCAGGAAAAACTACCACATATTCCGAAACTGTTCTATAGGCAAGAAATTTGTTTATCGAACAGTTTTTTTTATTGAAAAAATTTCAGATTTCAGAATGTAGATTTTAGATTGAGCTTCACTCGGTTGTGCCACTCTATATGATACCTCCCTGTAAACATTTCAATGAAAAGTTCTGACAAACCATCAAAAAAATAATCTGCATATGTTGAAGTCTTTTCATCTGAGTGAAGCTTGCGTGAGTATCCCGAAAGCTTTCGGGACGGCATCCTGACGAGGCACGAGGCAGATACAGCGACCCGAGGCTGCAAGCCGAACTGGCGAAGCAATGGCCCGACGCCGCAGAGAAACGGAGGCGGCACGCCCAAATTAATTTGCCAGTAGTAAAAATTAAAAGTACTTTTGCACCAGTTTAATTTTAATCTGACAAATGAAGCCTAACACACAACAACTAAACGACTTAACTATTCAGGTAAGAAGGGACATCCTTCGCATGGTGCATGCCGTAAACTCCGGCCACCCGGGCGGATCATTGGGATGTACCGAATTCCTGGTGGCGCTTTACCAGGTTTTGATGGACCGCAAAGAAGGATTTGACATGGACGGTATCAACGAAGACCTGTTTTTCCTTTCGAACGGCCACATTTCGCCTGTATTTTACAGCGTCCTCGCCCGAAGCGGCTATTTTCCTGTAGCAGAGCTGGCTACTTTCCGCCTTATCAATTCAAGGCTTCAGGGCCACCCAACCACACACGAAGGCCTTCCGGGTGTACGTGTAGCATCGGGTTCGCTTGGACAGGGAATGAGCGTTGCCCTTGGTGCAGCACAAACCAAAAAACTTAACGGCGACAGCCACCTTGTTTACAGCCTGCATGGCGATGGCGAACTTCAGGAAGGGCAAAACTGGGAAGCTATTATGTATGCTGCGGCTTACAAAGTAGATAATATCATTTCGACCATCGACGTTAACGGAAAACAGATCGACGGCCCAACTGACGAGGTACTGCCGATGGGAAGCCTTAGCGCAAAATTCGTAGCCTTCGGATGGGATGTGGTTGAAATTCCACAAGGGAATAATCTTGAAGCAATCATACTCGGCATGACCGAAGCCAAAGCACGTACAGGACAAGGAAAACCGGTTTGTGTATTGCTGCATACCGAAATGGGCAACGGTGTTGACTACATGATGCATACCCACGCATGGCACGGGAAAGCGCCGAACGATGAGCAGCTTGAGGCTGCGTTTTCGCAAAACGCCATGACCCTGGGAGACTATTAGTACATTTAAGAATTCGGATTTAGATTTTAGATTGAGTGACAATCTGAAATTCAGGATCTAATATGAAAAATATGAAAAGATTTTTATTAGCGCTTTCTGTTCTTTTCGCCTTTAGTGTACAGGCGCAGGATTACCAGTTCGACTACTTATTGGAATATGTAAACGGATCGGGCGACGCTGTCAATTACTACATTAATTCGAAAGATAAAAGCTATGTATTGAATGATAGCGAGTTCCAAAACATTATCAGGGAAGACTATGTGATCAGCTTCAATATTTCATTGAAAGGTGAGAAAAGGATCACTTCGGTATTTGCCGATAAATTTGAAGACAATCCTGCCAAAGTAGAGGAAATAAAATGGGACCATTCCCTCATCACAGAAAATGGTTTTAAGTGCAGGAAATATATTTACAAGACGCTTGTAGTAGACGGCGAGGGTGACGAAGCTGTAACAAGGCCTATTACCTATGAAATGTATATTATGGACGATCCTCTAAATACACTCGCTACGCTAAATCAAAATGAACTTTTATTTCCTGATAACATAAAGTTTGAGGGGCTGCCAAAAGGCACAATTGTTAGGTTTAAAAACATTGAGGATGATTATTTTAGCGAATATGATGTTCTTATACTCAAAAAGATAACCAAGCTTGACAAGCCCGTTACTATGGAAATCGACAATAAGCAGGTAATGAAATTTCTTTTAAAAAATCAGGACTAACAACACAACATTATCATGAAAAAATATACAAATACAGGAAATAAAGATACGCGTTCGGGTTTTGGCGCAGGCCTTACCGAACTTGGGCAGACGAATGAAAATGTAGTTGCACTTTGCGCCGACCTTATCGGGTCGCTGAAAATGGACGACTTTAAAAAGAACCATCCGGAACGTTTCTTCCAGATGGGTATTGCCGAAGCCAACATGATAGGTATGGCTGCCGGTATGACCATTGGCGGGAAAATACCTTTTACAGGGACGTTCGCTAACTTCTCTACAGGAAGGGTTTATGACCAGATACGCCAGTCGGTTGCCTACTCAGACAAGAATGTAAAAATATGCGCATCGCACGCCGGGCTTACCCTTGGTGAAGATGGCGCAACCCACCAGATCCTTGAAGATATCGGCCTTATGAAGATGCTTCCGGGTATGACGGTTATCAATACCTGCGATTACAACCAGACAAAAGCTGCGACTTTAGCTATTGCAGACCACCACGGGCCGGTTTACCTCCGTTTCGGAAGGCCGTCTGTTCCGAATTTTACGCCTGAGAATGGTGAATTCAAGATCGGCAAGGCAGTAGTGCTTAATGAAGGTACGGATGTAACGATAATCGCCACAGGCCACCTGGTGTGGGAAGCGTTGGTTGCCGCCGAGGCTTTGGAAGCAAAAGGTATTTCTGCCGAAGTGATCAACATACATACTATCAAGCCGCTTGATGAGGAAGCTATCCTTAAATCGGTAGCAAAGACAGGTTGTGTGGTGACTGCGGAAGAACACAATATCCTTGGAGGCCTGGGAGAGAGCGTTGCCCGCACACTGGCGCTTAACACCCCTGCCCCGCAGGAATTTGTTGCCGTAAACGACAGCTTTGGAGAATCAGGTACACCTGCCCAGCTTATGGACAAGTACAAGCTGAACAATCAGGCTATAGCAGAAGCCGCTGAAAAAGTGATAAAGAGGAAATAATTTTCTTCATTATATAAATGGATCCCGTTCTGAAAAGAGCGGGATTTTTTTGTTCATAGTGCAAAATTATTAAAACATGTTGAATTATTTAAATATCTAACTTTACAATAAAACATTTTATATCAAAAGTTGACACCAAAAAATAATTTTTATAATTCCTGATCGCAATGAGACAAATTAAAGATTTACGACTGTTTATTGGAACTAAAGAACAATATCAAATTGCATATAATAGAGGTATGAAAATAGTTTGTGCGCTTAATAGAGCAAATGGATACGTATCACATCAATCTGTAGTTGGTTGGCGCGGAAAAGGTTGTAATCCTGATAGTCTATATTATTTATATAAAAGAGAACCAGATGCTATATATTTAAATATGATTGATGGAGATGACCCTAAGTATGTAAATGATGCTATGATAAATCCTGCATTAGATTTTATACATCAACATCTCAATGACGGAAATGAAGTATTTATATATTGTAGTCTCGGAGAATCTCGGAGTCCCTCAATTGCTTTAATGTATTTATTGGAAAAAAATTTAATTGAAAAAAATTCAGAAACTCTTACTTTTTTCCAAAAAGAATATTATCCTTCCTTTAATCCAAAAAAAGGAAATTTATTTTATATTAAAAATCGTTGGAATATATAAATTATGATATATACAAAAAATCCCGATGCTTAATGACATCGGGATCTTTGTTATAATTTTATCGCTTTAGTTAGAAACACGCAGGATCAAGGTGTTTCTTAAGCGTACCTCCTGTACAGGTAGGTATCTCGTCGAAATCGTAGGAGTCGCCAGTTTCAGGATCTTCTATCTCATTTTTTGTAAAGTGACCATCGCCATCATCATCTGTATCAAGATAGTTTGGCAGGTCGTCCCCATCGGTGTCATAGTCATTCAGGTCGATACCATCAGCAGTCTCAAACTTATTAAGTATACCATCGCCATCCACATCAGTATATTGAAGCTGATACATCTTAAAAGTGAAGATCATTGAATCATACGCCGACACAGCTGATGAAGGTGATGAGTTATAATAGGCCAAACCGGAAGGAAGGAACATGGCGCCAGCCCCATAGCCTTCGAAAGTTGCAGGATTACTTGGGTCAACATCTACATAGATGCCGGTTTTAAACAATGGGATTATTTCCTGCCAGCCTTCAATTGAATTGTATAGAGGCGAAAGCGATTGTGGGTATGGCTGGGAATCAAACTGGACACCGGAAAATAACGTGCCGCTATAAGCAACAAGTACGTTATCGGCCCTGGTTGCCGCCTCGCCAACACCTTCATTAAATACCAGGTAGTACACAGTATAATCAACGCTGTTACTATTCACAATTTTGTTACGCAAAGGGTATTCCGTCTGGTCCCATATCGAAGTCTGGGTGCCGCCTTCAGGTATGGCAAAAAAGACTGCATCAAGAGTGACAGGATCAACAACCATATAATGCGTTTTGAGGTAATTTTCTATGTCAACTTTCTCAGTAGCATATTGTACCGCGTAGTCTCTTGGGGGTACAGTATTAGGACCATCGTCTTTTTTACAGGCAGCAAACAGGGTAATTATTGAAAGAAGGCCGAAAGCCTTTAAAAATCTATTCATTTTAATTTTTTTAATGGCGCAAGATACAATTTTCATTTATTTTTGTATGGCATTATAACAATGATTTTTAAGAATTAGTATGAGGATCGATAAATATTTGTGGTGCACGCGCTACTACAAAACCCGCAGCCTTGCCACACAGGCGATACAAAAAGGCCATGTTACCGTAAACGGACAACAGGCAAAAGCTTCGAGGGATGTTTTCCCTTCGGATAAGATATCTGTGCGGCGCGACCAGATCAATTATATCCTGTCGGTACTGGACATACCCAAAAGCCGCGTAGGCCCTAAACTGGTGGATATCTACCGCAAGGATGAAACCCCTCCGGAATCTTTTGAGCACCTTGAGATGTTGCGCCTTACAAAAGAGCATTACCGCGCTAAAGGTACCGGAAGGCCAACTAAAAAAGACCGACGCGACCTGGACGATTATGGCGATGATATTGATGACCCTGATTTCGAATAAAAACCTGTACAGACAACACTTTTATTTATCCTTAGACAATACACAACAACAACAATGAATATCATACTCACACAACAGGAAATAGCACATAAAACCAGACGAATTGCCTACCAGATCTATGAGACATTTCCTGATGAGACCGAAGTGGTAATTGCCGGAATTGCCAGTAATGGCTACCTTTTCTCCAAAATGATAGCCGCTGAGTTGGGAAAAATAGCGCCCTTACAAGTCATATTGTGTGAAGTAACACTGAACAAAGAGAAGCCGCTGGAAAAAGTACTTACGTCACTTCCCCCGGAAGGATACACCAATAAAGCGCTGGTACTTGTAGATGATGTGCTCAATAGCGGCACAACGCTCATATATGGTGTAAAGCATTTTCTTGAGGTGCCTTTAAAAAAATTCAAGACAGCGGTACTGGTAGACCGCAACCACAAGCAATACCCGGTAAAAGCCGATTTCAAAGGCCTGTCGCTATCAACATCACTCAGGGAGCGCGTACAGGTGGTACTTACAGATGATGAGCAATATGCTTACCTGGATTAAAACAGGCTCATGATCTGGTTAATGACATCTTCAGGCGACCTGCCATCGGTTACAACTACATGTTTTGCCTGATGGTAATAATAGCTCCTGTCGAATAGATGCTTTGCAACATACTCGTGTAATTCATCATCGGGCAGTTTTTCAAGCAACGGCCTTTCCTTTCCCTGTTGGCGTAAACGCTTTACAAGCTCATCAATACCCGTTTTGAGGTAAACCGATATTACATCATCCTGCTGTAAAAAAAGGTGGTTGTTGGCGTAGCACGGCGTACCCCCTCCCAGGGAGAGGATAAAACCATTTTCATTTTCAAGCAGTGCTTTCAGATTGTCATGCTCCAACCTGCGAAATGTTATCTCACCGTCTTCCGCAAAAATCCGGGAAACACTTTTATCTGTCTTTTTTTCGATAACCTCATCAAGATCGAGAACCGGCATGCCGGATGCTTTACCCAATAAACGGGCAATTGTTGTCTTGCCCGAAGCCATATATCCGCACAGTAGTATCTTTTTCATAGTAATAAGCCCTTATAAATTAAGGCATTGAATAATTTAGTAAAAAAAAACTCAAATTTATAATAATTTAGCTTTGAATAATTAATAATACATCCGTATATTTGCACCCGCATTCAGGGAATGAAATAAGGTACAAAATAATGACTCGGTAGCTCAGCCGGTAGAGCACATCACTTTTAATGATGGGGTCCTGGGTTCGAATCCCAGCCGGGTCACAAAAACCTTATATTTCCTAATGCTACGACTCGGTAGCTCAGCCGGTAGAGCACATCACTTTTAATGATGGGGTCCTGGGTTCGAATCCCAGCCGGGTCACAAAAAGTTAAGCCGCCATTATGCAAGCTTAACTTTTTTTATTTAAAGTACTACCGGCCACGTGGAGAAATTGGTAGACTCGCCATCTTGAGGGGGTGGTGCTGCAAGGCGTATGGGTTCGAATCCCATCGTGGTCACTTAGAATCGCAATCATCAGTAATTAAGATGATTGCGATTTATATTTTTATGCCTTTTCATATTCATTAAGCAACTCTAATTATCTTTTATCGCCTTCCTACAAAAAGATGCCCAATTTTCATTTTTTTGTTAGGGTTTTACCTAATATAAATGTTTATATAATAATTAGTTAGTTAAAAAATAATATATTTAGCTCCTAATAATAATTCTTTAAAAAAATGTAGTCCATTTTAGTTAAATAGCAAATAGAAACACTATTTTAGTATGGTTTTTGATTGTATTTCTTTTTAATAATGTCCTCAATAATTGTAGCATGAGGTTTTTTCAAACTTTTCTGCCGTACGGTAGCAGACAGCACAGTCACATTAAAATTATACTTATCATGTGTATGCTGTTTAGCGCTTTTGTGTCAAAGGCCCAGCTTGCAGATTTTGATTTTAATGTCGCTTTTACAAATGAAACCTGCCCCGGTAACGGCACACTATCGTTCTCTACAGGGAATACTGTGCCCGGTGCCACATTTTTATTTACAGTTTACCATAATCCCGACCTTGATGTCCCTATTTCTTCTTCTGCCGATGTATTGGTAGACGGATTGAGTGCAGGGACATACACCATTGTTGCACTACAGACACTTGGTATCGAAACAAGTACAGAACAGGTGGTAGTGACGATTGAGAACCAAATAACGCCACTAACATATACTATCAGCTCTTCTAGCCATCAATGCTCGGTGGGCGGACAGCTTGTAATTACTACACTAACAGGAATTGCAGCGCAGTACGAAATTATATCCGGGCCGGTAACAAGGCCTTTACAAACTTCAAATACATTTGACGGCCTACCCGAAGGGCAATATAATGTAAGGGTTTTTAATAATTGCGGACAGGCCGTAGTCACCACCTATACATTGCTGACCGATCCAGGCGAACCTGAACTCTCCCAGCCAATCCTTGAAGATGTATACAGCGGCGATTGCGATTCGGTCACCATCACAAATACCCTTACCTATCCCGAAGGCACTGTTATCAGCTATCCGATTACTGTGACTTATACCATACACCCACCTGGTGGGGCACCGGCACAGGTTGTGACGATGGATTTTACCGACGGCGCACCTTCATTCCTGGAATTTGTCAATGAATTTCCGGTTGCTGCGGGCGAAACCTATACGTATGACCTTGTTGTGACCAACAGTTGCGGAATTCAGTTTGGCAACAGTGGCATGACGGTAAACCCGGCACCCGAAATAACCTATTCGCTACCTCCCCTGCCTTGTGCGCATTATTACCTTACGCTTGATGTAGCGCATTATATGCCTCCTTTTACGTTCAATTTTTCAGAAATGCCCGCCGGGTTCAATCCTGCCGCTTTCAATGCCGCCTACCCAGGCCCTTTTGTCGAAGGCCCTGTTGCATTTGGCGGTGAGAGTATGCCAGTGCCGGAAGGTGACTATACTGTAACGGTAACGGACGCATGTGGCAGGACCGGCACGGTTTCCTTTACCGTTCAGGAAATAATACCGGAACCGTCAGTAAGCGGAAGGAACAATGGCTGTTTCTCATTATTTGGACGCATCATAGCGAGCGTCCCTGACCGCAAACTTGTTTTTGCCGAAATAACCGCTGCCCCTGTTGCCTATACATTTGCACTTCCGAGTAATGTTTCAGCCTTTATAAATGGCTCGGGTACACTCGTAGTACCCAACCTGCCGTTAGGATCTTACACTTTACATCTTATCGATGAATGCGGTACGGAATATGTTGTTACTGCAGAAGTACCACCGTTTGTAGAACAGGACTTTACCGCTTTGGCAATGGCCGATTGCCGTGAAGGTATTGGCGCGGTAAGGGTTGTAAGCGGTAACGGAAAACTCACCGCCTTATCAATTACCAATGCTCCTGCTGCCTTTGAGGGGACGCTCCCTCTTGACGTGACCACAAGCATAAGCACGGCTGGTATCTTTTTTATGGATGACCTCCCGGCAGGAAATTACACCTTTAGTGGCACCGATATATGTGGGATCCAAAGAACCGTGTCGGTTACTGTAACCGGTTACCTGCCTATGGGCGGTATCCCTTTTTCATTTGATCCGAATTGCAGCTCATTCAATATCGAAATGTTCGACAACGATACATCTTCAGGGACACCGGAGTACTGGCTTCAAATGGAAAACCCTAATGCTCCCGGGCAATGGATCCACCCGGATACCGGGGTAGCCTATACCGAAGGCGCCCTGCCGGAAAGCGCCAACTCAATTGCTCTCGAAAATAATCAAACCACAGTAAACCTGCTTTATTTTGGGAAATTCAGGATATTGAAAGCCTTTGAGACCTTTGGTAACGGTACATCGTTAAAAATTTGCATTGAGGTTTTAGGAGAGTTCAATTACTACGATGGTGTTAATATTGAAAACATATACAATGTTTCGTGCCTTGAAAATACTGATGATATTTTAGTGCAGGCCACAGGTCAAGCCCCTTTGCATTACCGTATTGAAAGTAAGGATGGTATGCCGTTCTTCCTGGATAATGGCACCAACAGTATCTATTCCGGCCTTGCCACCGGCTCCTACCAGTTTGTAGTGGAAGATGCCTGCGGGCATATAGGCCGCAGGACGGAAAACATTAACCTGCTTCCGGAACTCGCACATGCACACGATCCGGGCGGAATGCTGCAATGCATAGAGCCCGGCCAGCCGGAATCTCTCGTGTTTGACCTTTCATTGCAAAATGAAGGTATACTTGAGGATCAAAGCCCGAATGCCTATACCATAACCTATCATATAAGCCAGGAAGATGCCGATGCAGGCGTAAATCCTTTGCCTTTGTTGCATACCAACACGAGCAACCCGCAAATTATCTATGCAAGGCTGGTACATAATTTCATAAACATTTGCCATGATGTGGTATCTTTTGGCCTGCAGGTTTCAGAATATCCGGAACTCACTATGGACGAGGAGGTTTATGTGTGTGTGGACGGAGGTTCTGTAACGCTTTCTGCCGATCCGGGTTATGACAGTTATGAATGGTCTACCGGGGAGAATACAAGTTCTATAGTAGTTGAAACACCCGGGATTTATACGGTAACTGTGGCAAATGTTTATGACGGTACGGTTTGCGCAACCACAAGGGATATCACTGTAAATCCATCGGAAGCTGCAACCGTTCTGGATATTGAAACCGCCGACTGGACCGACAACAATAATTCTATAAAAATCCTGGTAAGTGGCACTGGCAGCTACGAATATTCCATTAACGGTATAACATATCAGGATAGCCCTGTTTTTGATGGATTAGAAACCGGTGTGTACCTGTTATTTATAAGGGACAAGAACGGATGCGGGATTACGCGCTATGAATTTTACCTTCTCAATTACCCGAAATTTTTCACCCCGAACGGCGATGGCATCAATGATACCTGGCGGATACCGTATTCGAAACTTGAGCCAGCAATGGAAATCTTTATCTTTGACAGGTATGGGAAATTCATAGCCCAGATTGATCCGAAAGGCAGAGGATGGGACGGGATGTACAATGGCAGGGCGCTGCCTTCTACCGATTACTGGTTTTTGGTAAAACGCATTGATGGTAAAGAGCACAGGGGGCATTTTTCGATGATACGCTAAAACCGCCAAAAAAGTGTGGAAATTCCACACTCAAGTGTAGAAATTCCACACTTTACGCAAAGCGTCAATATTATAACATATCCTGAAATACAGGATTTTAATTTAAAAACAGGCTCTTTCTCTAAATGGTACGATTATTTCATAATGATTTATAAGCTTGTAAATAGGTATTATGAAAAACATAGCAGCAGCCATAGCATTTCTATCCGTACTAAGTGCAAATGCCTGCCCTGCAGAATGTGTCGCAAATAGTATCGTGATGACGCAGCAAGGGTACAAGAAAATTGATGTAACCGATGTACCTATCGCCATTTTAAAACAAATAACCGATAAATATCACGGCTATTCTGTTTCTGGGGCGTACACGTCTGAAGAGTGTGAAAGCGAATACAAGCTGGTGCTGTTACGGGACAGGCGAATGCTAACTGCCTATTATAAAAATACCGGCGATTTTATTAAAGATGATATGAAATAGAAAAAAGAATATAGTAAGGTGATTGAAGAATTTATTCTTCGGCAAAGGAGATGGAAGCATCTCCTTTTGTTTTTCTTAACACTTTAAAACTTTCAAAACTATTACCTTTGCAGATATTCCCCTTAGCTAATGATTTCTAAAATCCTGGTCATTGACGATGATACCGCTTTTTGCGTAATGCTTAAGACATTCCTTCAAAAAAAAGGATTTGAAGTTGTAAATGCATTCACGGCACAGGAGGCGGAAGAAGCGCTTAAAAAGCAGGTTTTTGATGTGGTCCTTACCGATATTCGCCTCCCTGACAGCGATGGCCTGCATATACTCAGGCTGGTAAAGGAAACAGCGATGGACACCCAGGTAATATTAATGACGGGCTACACTGATATAAAAACCGCCGTAAATGCAATGAAGCTCGGCGCCTTTGATTATGTAGGCAAACCAATTAATCCCGACGAAATACTCCACACCATAGGGCTCGCACTGAATAAAAAATCAGGTAAAAAAATTCCCGGTTCTGAAAAAAAACAGGCAAAGCAATCCTCCGGGCTGCCATTTGTAAAAGGCATCAGCAGCGATGCTGCAAGGCTCCAGGAACATATCTCCCTTGTTGCCCCCACAAACATGTCGGTACTTATCATCGGCGACAGCGGTACAGGCAAGGAGCACATCGCGCACTCCATCCATTCGCAAAGCAAAAGAGCGGCACAGCCCTACATTGCTGTTGATTGTGGCGCCATACCGAAAGAACTTGCATCAAGCGAATTCTTTGGGCATATAAAAGGCTCTTTTACTGGCGCTATAAACGACAAGACCGGACATTTTGAAGCGGCTAATGGCGGCACACTATTCCTTGACGAAGTTGGTAACCTGAGCTATGAAGTACAGGTGCAGTTGCTAAGGGCATTGCAGGAACGCAAGATAAAACCTGTAGGCAGTAACCACGAAGTCCAGGTAGATATACGCGTTGTGGCTGCGACTAATGAAGATCTTGCCGAAGCGGTTAAGCGCGGCGATTTCAGGGAAGACCTGTACCACAGGCTAAATGAATTTTGTATAAAGGTGCCACGGCTTTCAGACCGCAAGCAGGACATTATGATATTTGCCAACCACTTCCTGGCTCAGGCAAATGATGACCTCGAAAAAGATATTGAAGGCTTTGATGAGGAAGTGACAACACTTTTTAAAAATTACAGCTGGCCGGGAAACCTCCGGGAGATGAAAAACATTATCAAGCGTTCGGTACTGCTGGAAAAATCAGGTACTATCCATATCGATGTACTTCCGCCCGAAATGCAGGAGGCCTCAAAGGCTGAAAGCTCACTTTCGGGATATTCGAAAAACAATGAGGAAGAGGCAATACGCCAGGCGCTCGAAAAGGCGAACTATAATAAATCGAAAGCTGCCCTATTGCTTGATATTGACAGAAAAACGCTTTATAATAAGCTGAAGCTGTACAACATCGACCTTTAGGCTACTTCCTTTTCCAGGGCATTGCACAATGCTTCTGCCGCTTCGCAAATTTTCGTTACATAGCTTTCCATTTCCAGCCACCCCAACCCGGTATTTTTATCTTCAAGAGGCATCAGCAATGCTGCCAGTGAATGTACTTCCATCTGCTTTAACATCGGTATCATGCGGTGGGCTGTGGCTGACAACTGTTGCGCGTCTTTCATCTGTACTGCTTTTAATAGCTCGTCACAATTGGTTTTTGCGCTTTCAATAAACGTAAGTACTATAGTCCTGAGAGATTCAGGGTCATTATTGGTAAATTGCGACAGGCTTTTCAGGTCGTATAATTTACCGGAAACCTTTGGCATTTCAACCTTTGAAATTGGGACAGGTACATTGTTTTCAAAAATTACTGACAATAGTTCGAGTAACTGTTCAAACTGTACCGGTTTCGGATGGTGCGCGGTAAAGCCCCTGCTTACAAAATCATCTGCGCTAAGGTCCCTCCTGCCTGACAATGCAATTACCGGCAGCGCTGCAATAGCAGGGTCGGCATGCTGCCTTATCCTGCCCAACACTTCAAAACCATCTATAGAAGGCATTTGTATATCAGTAAGCACCATATCAAAATTTCCATTTTCCAGGGTAGCTTCAAGCGCTGAAGGATTTATTTCTGTTCTTACCGCTGCAACATAATTCCCCAATAGCTCACTCATCAGGGTAAGCTGTGTACTGTCATCATCCACAACCAGTATTCTTTTATGTTTTAATGATGCGGGAGTATCCTGTTTAGTAGCTATGGGTATCGCGTCCGACGGATTGCCCTTTGCCGCAATGCATGGAATCGAAATAGTGAAGATAGAGCCCTGCCCTTCGGCACTTTCGAGAGTTATGGTACCATCGAGCAGTTCCAGTATCTTTTTCGAGATCGTAAGGCCCAGCCCCGTTCCGCCAAACTTCTTTTCGATGCCGGCATGGGCCTGCGTGAATTCCTTAAATACATCGCCATGTTTTTCAGGCGCTATACCGATACCGGTGTCCAGAACGGAGATCAGGATATCAAACCCCTGTATCTTTGCAGTAACCTCTACAGAGCCTTCGCCGGTAAATTTTATGGCATTGCTGATAAGGTTAGTGAGCACCTGCTTAATGCGGTAAGGATCGGAAATGTAATTGCTGTCAAGCTTGTCATCGATATCCCAATTGAGTTCGATATTTTTCTTCTGTGCCATCGGCTCGAGTGCCCTGCAGGTACCTTCGATGACATTCTTCATATTAAATGCCGAATTCTCTATGGCAATCCGGTTATTTTCAAGCTTTGAAAAATCAAGCAGGTCGTTTACCAGCTTCAGTATATAATCTGCAGACTGCCTGATATTACCCAGGTATTGCCCCTGTTTAGCCGTTATCCCTGACTCTTTTATAAGGTCATGAAACCCGATAATACTGCCTAATGGCGTTTGCAGGTCGTGCGTCACAGTAGCCATAAGCATGGATTTGGTGCGCAAAAGCTCTTCATTCTCATGATTGAGGAGTTCCAGCTGCTTCCTGTAGTTTTGGTTGGTAGTAAGGTCGCGAATAATGATCCAGGCAAAAACAATGAGGAGGAAAAGCGTTACAGCCCCTACCCATGTCATTTTTTTTACGGTTCCGGATATGGCCAGCTGCGACTGGTCGATACGGGCATAGGATTTTTCGATAAATTCTTTTTCTACTGAGGCAAGTATCGCCCTCAACTGGTCGGATATAACACGGTTCTCATCAAGCAGCTTTTGCTCTTTCTTGTTAAGAACATTTTTAAGCCTCCTGTCTTTTACAAGCACGTTTGTCAGCACGTTGTCGAAAATAATGGCAAGCGAATCGTTAGAAACCGGGAGCTTGCTCAGGGAATCCAGCATTTTTGGCGGAAGCGCAGAATAGATGAGCCGCTTGGCTTCGTATGATTTAGTAGATTTTACCGGCTTTATTTTATCCCAAACGGAATCCTTGGAATTATAAATGCGTTCGATAGAAAGGCTCAGGGCATCCTTTTGTCCGTATTTTTTACGGTAAAGACTGATATCGGTAATACTCTGCTTTTTCCGGGCCAGGAGCATCTGTATAGAATCAAACTTGGGTATCTGGCTTTTCTCTACATTGGCCTTTATAGCTTCAATATCATTGTTAATACTATCGATCAACAATTTATACCGGTTAAAGTCTTTTTGAGAGCCTGTCAGGATAGAACTCCTCCCTATAGCTTCAGAAGCATAGAGGTCGGCAATCGTATTGCTTATCCTGATGATGTTTTTATTATCTTCGCCGGTTTGCGCAGGTATCGCAATGCGTATGATCTCGCTGTAAAGAAACCATACGGAAAAAACGGCTATAGCAAATAAAAGCACATAGCCGGCAATAACTTTATATTTGACCGCTTTTGGTTTTTGTACCATCTTATAAACCCGGGTTTATCATCTTAATAGAACGGTACAGTAAGGTTTTAAGTATGAGTTCCGGACTAGCTTCTTACCATAACCCTCAAAAAGTTTATTTCATCTTTTAAGTGTTGTATTTCAGAAGTCAGGCTTTCAACCAGTATATCATATACTTCCTTGTTAGAACTGCTGAAAACTGCACTATTCGGATTCATAGGCTCATTAAAGATATAGGCTATATTCACGTCCAATATTCGTACAATTTTCAAAAGCTTCACCACATTAAGCCTTCTGTCATCTTTTTCGAGGCGCCCATAGTTGCTTTGGGTGACATCAAGATGAAGGGCCATAGCTTCCTGTGTGATACCTTTCTCCTCCCTCAGATTTTTGATTCTTTGTCCAATTACATTCATTGTAGTAGTTTTTAGTAGATTTTCAGTTGTGCTTTTATGTAAATTTTAAATATTTTCTAAGTTACCTTACAGGATTCAAAAACAAGCCCCGGCATAAAAATTTTCAATCGGTTATTAAATAGTAAACCGGCTGTATGTATTCTCATTCAAAGCTTTTATTGTTTAGAAAATTCTTATCAAGTAACTGTTTTTAGTAATTTTTTATAAATTTAATAAAAGAATCGGACTTAAAAACGTAAAAGCAATTTTTTCGATATAATGCAGTTTTCTCCGTTGAAAGTCAGGTAAAAAATACATATATAGTTATTTTTTAATAGTTAATTTTTAAATTAGAACTATTAACGGCAAAACAACAAAATGAGTTTTTATTACTAATAAAAAACCCACGCTTTGCGTGGGCTTTTTTATTATTGTGAGAGGATGGCTCTCGAAATGACTATCTTCTGTATTTCCGATGTGCCTTCATATATCTGCGTGATCTTGGCATCGCGCATAAACCTTTCTACGTGGTATTCTTTTACATAGCCGTTACCGCCATGTATCTGTATTGCCTCAACAGATGTATCCATTGCAACCTGAGAAGCATATAGCTTTGCCATGGCACCGCTAAGGTCATAATTTTCTCCGTTATCTTTATCCCATGCCGCTTTCATGCAAAGGTGGCGTGCTGCCTCTATCTGTACCGCCATATCAGCCAGTTTAAAGGCTATAGCCTGGTGGTTGCATATTTCGGTACCAAAAGCTTTGCGTTCTTTAGAATACTTCAGTGCAAGCTCGTAAGCGCCTGAAGCAATTCCTAATGCCTGCGATGCGATACCTATCCTTCCACCGGAAAGTGTTTTCATGGCAAACTTGAACCCGAAGCCGTCTTCGCCTATCCTGTTTTCCTTAGGAACCTTCACATCAGTAAACATCAGCGAATGGGTGTCGCTTCCGCGGATACCCAGCTTTTGCTCTTTTGGCCCTATCTCAAAGCCAGGCATGCCTTTTTCCAGTATAAGTGCATTAATGCCTTTGTGCCTTTTCTCTACATCGGTTTGTGCTATAACAAGGTACACATCGGCCGTGCTGCCATTGGTTATCCAGTTTTTAGTACCGTTTACAATATAATGGTCGCCCATATCTACCGCAGTGGTTTTTTGTGATGTAGCATCGCTGCCTGCTTCCGGTTCACTCAAACAAAAAGCGCCTATTATCTCCCCTGTTGCCAGGCGGGTAAGGTATTTTTGCTTTTGTTCTTCACTTCCAAAAGTCTGAAGGCCCCAGCATACAAGTGAATTATTCACAGACATAACTACTGATGCCGACGCATCTACTTTAGAAATCTCTTCCATAGCCAGCACATAAGAAATCGTATCAAGTCCGCTGCCGCCATATTTAGGATCGACCATCATGCCGAGAAAGCCCAGCTCTCCCATTTTTTTGATCTGCTCCGTAGGGAACATTTGCTTTTCATCTCTTTCTATAACGCCCGGAAGCAATTCGGCCTGTGCAAAGTCACGTGCCGCTTTCTGGATCATCAGGTGCTCTTCAGTAAGTTTAAAATCCATAATTACTAAATTAGTTTTTTATTTTTGTGCGCCCAAATGTAACTATTAAATGTGGATTTTTCAAGACGATTGCCTAATTTTAGCCCCATGAAACAGGAAAACTATAACGTTGTAGCTGTAATGTCGGGAACTTCGCTTGATGGAGTCGATCTTGCCCATGTTTCCTTAACGCATAATGATGCCAAATGGGCCTTTAAAATTGGTGCAGCGGTAACAGTACCATACACCGTTGCGTGGGTAGAACGGCTAAAATTGGCAGTCGACTTTTCACCTGAACAGCTGGAATCACTAAATAAAGAATACACATTACTATTATCAGGCATCATCAGCAGCTTTATTGAGGAGCATAAACTGGCGGGCATCGATGCTGTATGTTCCCACGGGCATACAATACAACACAGGCCGCAGGAAGGCTTTACACTACAGATAGGCAACCTTCCGGAAATAGCCACCCTGACCGGACACAAGACAGTATGCGATTTCAGGGTACAGGATGTGGAGCTCGGCGGGCAGGGCGCACCATTGGTACCAATCGGCGACCGATTGCTATTTAGCGAATACACCTACTGCCTTAACCTCGGCGGATTCTCCAACATTTCTTTCGAGGAAGGAATGAACAGGATTGCCTTTGATATTTGCCCTGTAAACACGGTATTGAATTATTATGCCAACAAGCTTGGAAGGGATTATGATGACGGCGGTACTTTGGCCGCCAGCGGCAAAATAATCACAGAACTTTTAAAAGCGCTTGATGCCCTTGAATTTTATAGCCTGCCTTATCCAAAATCGCTTGGTTTTGAGTTTGTAAAAGAAGTCGTGCTTCCGCTGATGGAAAAATATAATGCCCCGGCAGAAGACAAGCTTCGCTCGTTTACAGAGCATATTGCTATGCGCATCGCTGAGGTGATACGGGAAAAAGGCGAAAATGGCAGATTGCTGGTAACCGGCGGCGGCGCCTACAACAGCTTCCTTATAAACCGAATGAAACAGTTATTACCCACTTCATTTATATATCTGCCGGACGATACGACCATACAATATAAGGAGGCCCTGATCTTTGCATTGCTTGGCGTATTAAAATTAAGAGATGAGGTCAATGTACTGGGTAGTGTTACGGGTGCTGCAACCGACCATAGTTCCGGCAGGATATACCTTCCTTAAAGGATACCCATCTTTTTTATGGCCTCAATAAGTTCCTGCTCATCCCCTCCCCTTCCCTGTAGCAACATATTTTTCATACGGGCTTTTCGCTCCTCTATAGCACTTAAGGAAAGTGGTATATAATTAGGGATGTTCGCGGTTTGTATACCCTCGTTAAGGCGCATGAGTATCTGCCTGTCATAGCTGTCCAGGTTATAATTATCGAATACTTTATCCTTTAGCGATTTTACTATTTTACTGCTCAGGTAAGTATCCCCTGAAAAAATGATCTTAAAGGCATTAAGGAATTCGTCAATGTCAATATCGCTTTTACATAATATGCCCTGCGGGTTTATTTCTTTTATAAGCCTGTCTATCAGCGATGCCTCGCTGTGCATGGTAAGTATTATAATAGTGCAGTTGGGCAAAACGTCCCTGATGAGCCTGCCAAGGTCGAGGCCGGAAAAAATATTTTTGTCAGCATACGGGGGAAGGCTCAGATCCAGATAGGCAATATCAAAGGGGTTACCGGTGCCTTCTGCACTGGTAATCAAATTATAGGCCTGCTCACAATCGAGGGCTTTCGTAAAGATCAAATTATAACCTTCAAAATCTTCATCGGATAAAACATTTATATATCCGTTGACCGTCATTGGATGGTCATCCACAATGAGTATGTTGAGGTTTTTGCGGGCAGGTGTATTCAAAAGAAGAAAAATTAAAAACTGTTTAGTAAAAATAATAATTTAAAATTATTTATCTTGCTTTAATAAATTTTAATAGTAATTGGTACAGTATCCCTATGTTGTTATAGCCCCAGGCGAGGCTAATGTAAATGCGATAATGTTAGAGTTGGGAGGATATAACGAATTTTACTGCGTAGGCAAGGCAGTAACTAACGATGATGCCGTAAACCTTATTATTGGGCTGGAACCACAACTGGTTATATTAGAACTACCATCAAAGGGAAAAAATCACATCTCTCTTGATTTGATAACCGAATTACACCGATACATCAGCCACTTGCCCTATTTCATAGTAATGGCCGAAAGCGATTCCTTCGCTTTTAAAGCATTAAAGCATGGTGTTTCAGATTATCTATTAAATCCTGTCCCCTCTATAGAGATGCGGAAAAGCCTTTTTCGATTCAAAAAATCAGACATTGCACGCCATCTTATAAACATTCAGCAGCATCCTGTTATAGAAGATGATAAAGAAAGTTTGCAGGAGATTTTGTCGCAGGGAGAAGCACAACGCTCTGAAGTAGATATCCAGATATGCATAAAATCATATGGGGATTATCAGTTTATTGCGCTAAAAGACATCTTATATCTGCAGGCCGACAATAATACTACCGACTTTTACCTCGTAAACGGGAAGAAATTTACCGCTTATAAAACATTAAAGCACTACGAAAACAACTTACCTCCATTTTTTTTCAGAATACACAACAGCTATATTGTAAACTGTATTTACATTTCCAGGATAAATACAGGAAAGCAGCTTTGTTACCTTAACAACAATGAAATATCAGTGTCATTCTCTAAGACATTCAAGGATAATATTGACACGATTATCCGGCAGATAGCACCCGAGTATCTATAAAACGCATTTTACCCTTTAGAACCGTCCAGTTACTCGCATAGCTATACCATTCACTAAACGCGCGCCAAATCATTGTGGCTGGTAAATAATACCGCCTAAATTTGCCCATGTATAACACTACCACTATTAAGAGTTATTCAAAAAATAAATTATAAAACATCTATAAAAAACCTTACTACCATGAAAAAGTTCATACTTACTATCGCTCTGGTTGCAACCCTTGGAGCTACTACTGTTTCTTGTTCAACTGACGACAGCGCACTAACTGATACATCGGCAGACAATATGATTACGCAGCCGGGTAATGGTGATGTTGGCCTTCCAAGACCTACAACTCCAAAACCATAATTGGTTTATCAGATAAAAATATATTATTTTTGAGGCAATAGTCGAACACTATTGCCTCAAAAATTTTGAATAAGTACCAACTTTATGCGCTTGCCGCTTTTCTATGCTGTTTAGTATTTGCCTGTAAGAGATCTTCAGGCAATGCATCAGGCAGTTCCCAAATCATAGAAAAACTTTTTGAGAAAGGTGAAGATATCGCTGCCGACCCCAAAGTGAGGGAGGCCAGTATAGACTCTGCCTATAGTATTTTCTCTTCGTACGATAACGACTCCATTACCCGCTTCTTTTACCGCAGGGCAACTGTAGCCTATTACGATCTTTACAAATACGATAAATCATTACGTACCAGCCATAAAGTATACAAGATGGGTGTCGAGGCTAAAGATTCGCTTACGATGGCCAAAGCGGCGTATTTTTCGGGAATAAATTTTTCCGGAAAAAACAATAACGACAGCGCATTTTTCTATTACTCCCAGGCAGAAAAACTTTACATTGACATCAATGATACAAGCCTTACAGGAGAAATTGGGCTGTATAAGGCCTATATCTATTATAATATTGGCGAGTATGTGCAATGTGAAAGCGAGGCTATTAAAGCGCTTCGTTTACTTGAGGCAAAAAACAGCACAATAGATATTTACAAATGTAACAACCTGATAGGTAGTGCACTATTGGGCGAAGGTAATTTCCCCGAAGCTATAAAGTATTACCGTACTGCGTTGGCACAGCTTGATAATCTCAGGAAAGAAGGCTATCCCGACGATATTATTTCCAACTACAAGGCCTACTGTTACAACAATATGGGCCGGGTGTATATAAAGCAAAAAGATTATAAGGATGCTATCCGCATCTACGAAGAGGCTTTCCCGGGAATTGATACAAGAGTGATAGAGCCTTCGCTGTATGCCATGATGCTAAACAACCTGGCCTATGTGAAATTCAAGTCGGGAGACAACAGAGGACTTCCGGACATGTTCTACCGCTCACTGCATCTCAGGGACAGTATTGGAGACCGGTCCGGCGTTGTAGCCAGCAACCTGAGCCTGGGAGAATATTTTGCAGGCCGGAGCGATACGGCACGGGCAATAATGTACCTAAAATTTGCCTATGACGGCGCCCGTAAAATAAAAAGCGCCGACGATATACTGAATGCTACCAAACTATTAGCCGATATTGACCTTAAAGACGGTCCTTTTTATGCAGAGCAGTACATACAGGTAAGCGAGGCATTGCAGGAAACTGCCAAAGCCAACAGGGGAAAGTTTGCCAGGATAGAATATGAAACCGACAAACTACAGGATGAAAAGGAAGCCCTCGACAGGAAAAACAGCTACATAATGGGCGCATCAATTATAGTACTGCTGTTTGTCGCCGCTATATTTATAATCTATTACCTTAATTCCCGGAACAAAGAGCTGTTGCTAATACAGGAACAACAAAAAGCGAGCGAAGAGATCTACCAGCTCATGTTTGAGCAGCAATCCAATATTGAGTCTGCCCGTACCGAAGAAAAGACACGCATAGCCATGGAACTGCACGACGGCATACTCAACAACATCTACGCGGTGCGGCTAAACCTTGAATTCATTAATAAAAAGGCAGACGATGAATCTATCGTAAAGCGAAAGGAATATATCAAGGAGCTGCAAAATGTAGAAAGTGAAATAAGGGCTGTTTCGCACGACCTTAGCCGGAATGATATATTTAACCAGGGACAGGATTTTGGAACCATTCTCAAATTCATGATAACCTCCCAAAAGAACAATTTCAACACCGGCTTTGATGCCGAAATTGATCCGGCAATAGACTGGGATTCCATGAATAACACTTATAAGGTTAATATTTACAGGATCGTACAGGAAGCACTCCAGAATATCAATAAATATTCGCAGGCCGAAACTGCCGGTGTAGCGATCATGCAGCGCGATAACAGCCTTAACATAATTGTTACCGATGACGGTATTGGGTTCGAGCCGGAAAAAGCAAAAGGCGGTATCGGGCTGCGCAACCTGCGCAAGCGTACCGATTCACTTAAAGGCATCCTGAATATCACATCCCAACCGGGTAAAGGCTCATCGATTGAAGTGGTTTTCCCGTTAGGATAAAAATGAAAAATACAGAATTCTCATAAATTTGTTTTATATATTTGTGCCGATTTATAAAAACACAACAAAATGAAAGATTTACTAAGTAAATTCGAAAATAAACAACCCGAAATTATATTTAACTGGAAAGATACCGAAACCGAAGCTGAAGGATGGACCGTTATCAACTCCCTGCGTGGCGGCGCTGCCGGCGGCGGGACAAGGATGCGCAAAGGCCTTGACATGAACGAGGTGCTTTCGCTTGCCAAAACCATGGAAGTGAAATTCTCGGTTTCGGGGCCTGCAATAGGCGGTGCGAAATCAGGGATCAACTTTGATCCTAACGATCCTCGTAAAAAGGGCGTACTGCAAAGGTGGTATAAAGCGGTTTCTCCATTACTGAAAAGCTACTACGGAACCGGCGGTGACCTTAATGTTGATGAGATCCATGAAGTGATCCCGATGACCGAAGAGTGTGGTGTATGGCACCCGCAGGAAGGTGTTTTCAACGGGCACTTCAAGCCGAGTGAAGCCGATAAGATAAACAGGATAGGCCAACTGCGCCAGGGTGTGGTGAAAGTTATAGAGAACCCTGCCTTCTCCCCTGACGTGAACAGGAAATACACCGTTGCCGACATGATAACGGGCTATGGTGTTGCCGAAGCTGTACGTCATTATTACAACATTTACGGAGGCGACGTTAAAGGAAAAAAAGCCATTGTACAGGGATTTGGAAACGTGGGGTCGGCGGCTGCTTTCTACCTTGCCGAGATGGGCGCGAAAGTGGTAGGTATCATCGACCGCGATGGAGGGCTTATCAATAAAGAGGGCTTCACTTTTGAAGAAATAAAACAACTGTTCCTAAACAAGGATGGCAACAAGCTTGTAGCGGATAATATGATACCTTTTGAGCAGATCAATGCTGAAATATGGAATATCGGCGCTGAAATATTTACACCGTGTGCCGCTTCAAGATTGGTAACCAAAGACCAGATAGACAGCATGATCGCATCGGGCCTTGAGGTAATATCGTGTGGTGCCAACGTTCCTTTTGCCGACAAAGAAATATTCTTTGGCCCAATTATGGAAGCTACCGACAGCAAAGTGAGCCTGATACCCGATTTCATTTCTAACTGTGGTATGGCAAGGGTATTCGCCTATTTCATGGAGAAAAAAGTAAGCATGACCGATGATGCGATATTCAGCGATGCATCGACTATAATAGGGAATGCAATACAAAAAGTACACGCACAAAACAGCAGCAAAACTGGCATCAGTGCTACGGCATTTGAAATTGCCCTGAAACAGCTGGTATAAGTATATTAAAAAAAATAGTAATTTTAATGGCAGGCTACCCCTGCCATTTTTTTGATTTATGGACTATAAAGAAACTGTTGAATGGATGTTTGGCCGTCTGCCCATGTACCAAATGCAGGGCGCTTCGGCGTATAAAAAAGACCTTACCAATACCCTGTTGCTCGCCGCACACCTGGGCAACCCGGAAAAGAAAATTACCGCTATACACGTAGCAGGCACTAATGGCAAAGGTTCTACATCGAACATGCTGGCTTCCATATTACAGGAAGCAGGCTACAAGACCGGCCTCTATACTTCACCTCACCTGAAAGATTTCAGGGAGCGGATAAAGATCAACGGGAAAGATATCCCGGAAAGATTTGTGACCGGCTTTATAGAAAAGAACAGGCCTTTTTTTGAAGAGCAGGAACTCAGCTTTTTTGAGATGACCGTTGGCCTGGCCTTTGATTATTTCGTGGCAGAGCAGGTAGACATTGCCATTATCGAAGTGGGTATGGGCGGCAGGCTGGATTCTACCAATATTATTACGCCACTCGTGTCTGTAATTACCAATATCGGGATGGACCACACCCAGTTCCTCGGGGCTACATTGCAGGAAATTGCCGGGGAAAAAGCGGGAATTATAAAGCCGGGTGTGCCGGTAGTCATTGGCGAATATACTCCCGAAACCAGGCCTGTGTTTTTGGCAAAAGCCGAAGCTATGCACTCCCCCCTCTTTTTTGCTTCCGATGAAGTAATGGAAGAATATCCGTCCGACCTCATTGGCGACTATCAAAAGTACAATAAGAAGGCTGTCCTGAAAACAATAAGCATTATACAGCAACAATTTCCCGTAAGTCAAAAGAACATTGAGGATGGGCTGCTCAATGTAGCCCGAAATACAGGATTCGCTGGAAGGTGGCAGCAGGTACACCACAATCCGACAGCTATAGCCGATACTGCCCACAACAGCCATGGCCTGAAGATCGTGATGGCACAGCTTCAAAAGCAAAAATTTGCCACGCTGCACATTGTTTTTGGTGTTGTAAACGACAAAGACCTTGCCGATATCCTGCCGCTTTTCCCGAAAGATGCCCTGTACTATTTTTGTAAGCCAAATGTGCCGCGCGGGCTTGATGCAAAACTTTTAAAGGAAGCAGCAGCAGGCTACGGACTGAACGGCCACCTATATAATTCGGTTGCAGCGGCTTATGAGAGCGCCTTAAACAATGCATCCGCAAATGATTTTATTTATATTGGGGGAAGCACATTTGTGGTAGCAGAAATTTTATGATTTTTTAATTTAATATTTGCAAATACCAAAAAACGCCCTATATTTGCACTCGCAATACGGAACAAGATTGCAAAACATATTGGGGCGATTAGCTCAGTTGGTTCAGAGCATCTCGTTTACACCGAGAGGGTCGGGGGTTCGAATCCCTCATCGCCCACACTTCAAAGATTATTGAGAAATCAATAATCTTTTTTGTTTAAAAATGATTTTTTTGCAATGTAATTATCTCTTATTATTTATTTTAATATTTTTGGGTGTTCGATATATCCCTCATTAATAAAACGACGAGTTACTTCATATAATACAATTATGAAGGGTGCAACTCGGATCCGGAAAATTCTGTTAGACGGCCGATGCCCCAATCAATACTATATAAGAACAAAATACGAAATCAACAAACTCTGGTAGACTATTGCATTTTACGCTGTAAGTTTCTATATAGCGCGGGTGTCATTCCAATCTTTTTTCAAAGTAGTTTCCAAAAAAAGAAGGATTTGGAAAATTTAGTTCATTTGTTATTTGTGGTACCATCATATCGGTGCTTTTATCCATTGCCTTAGAGGTCATAATTACCATTTCATTAGTCCATTATAAAACCGGTTTTCACTTATTTCATGTATCACTTTTGAAAAATATTCGGGATTCAAATATAAGTTGTATCATAAATTGGATATTACTTTGGCTCTTGTAATTTTCGTATAATATTCGTAACCAAATTATTATATTTGAAAGTTTTAGAGAGGACATGATTTGCGAGGGTATCTAAAAAAATTATCCACCTTTCAGGATTGAGTGTAAAAGGAATTCCTGATGTCAGGGAGGCATTTATAAGTGCAACTATTGTAGCTTTTGAGTATAGGTCTTGTGAAACTTTGATTACGCCCGCAGCATTTTAATTGTGTGGTCGGCTAAGTAAATACAGCATTACCATTTAAATTTCTTCATAAGTTTTCACGTGTATTCACAGTCTAATAATTGTTGCCTACCGCACCCTTATTCACAGCATGCTGTTGCCCTTCAATAAAGGATTAGGTCGACTTTGGTTCCCTCCACATGTTCTAACATTAGATTTTTGAGTTATAATTATATCTCAAATAATGATTTTCAGTTATAACTGCTAACTTTGTAACGTGAAGAAAATATTTCTCCTTTCTATTATTGCTACTGTTGCTATTTCTTGTTTTAAAGAAGAGGAGCACCTTCCTTATTTAGGCAATCCAGTAGAAAAAGAAGGTAAACTACAATATCCGAAGATTGCGGATTTCAGTTTTACCGATCAGGATAGTGCGATAATAAATAACGCTACTTTTGAAGGTAAAATTTATGTAGCAGATTTTATATTTCTCTCCTGCCCCACGATCTGTCCAAAAATGACAGTAGAAATGCTCAAAGTCTACGAAAAATATCGAGATAATTCCGAAATAGGATTTCTATCACACACCATTGACCCCTTGCATGATACCATACCGCGCCTAAAAGCTTATGCTGAGAATCTTGGCGTTGACAATAACTGGCACTTTGTCACCGGCAACAAAGACAGCATTTATTCACTGGCTGTTAAAAGCTATTTCACTACCGCGTATCCCGACGACAAGGAACCGGGAGGATACGTCCACAGCGGTGCACTTTTACTGGTGGATAAAAATCGCTATATTCGCGGGGTGTATGACGGCACCAACCCTGTAGAGACACAACGCCTCATATCCGACATAGAAAAACTTTTACAAGAGCCTGAAAGCAAATGAAAAAGCTGGCCTTATATACTATGATGCTGCTGTTTGTGCTGCAAAGCACAAGCTATTCCTATATCGTAGCCTCATTCTATATCAACCGCGATTTTATCGCCGAGAATATCTGCATCAACCGCTTTGATGCGATACCGGTCTGCCGCGGTGCCTGCTACCTTACAGACCAGCTGAAAAAAGAATCTAAAAAAGATCATAAGCTTCCGAACCTTAAAGAAAAGGAAGTGCAGCTTTACCTGCAGGAGATGACTCAGCTTTCTGTCACCGGAATGCCGCGGAACATATACCACAGGACAATCCCCCCTTTTAGAGAACAGCTGGCAACGAGCCGTTTTCTATATTCGATATTCCATCCTCCCGAAATGGCCTGATACTTCAGTTTTATTATTTATTAAACTAATTCAACCCGTATGTATACAGGCAATATCCCCGTATGCGGCATGGAGATGTTTGATGAAGGCCCGGATCATTTCTGGATTGGCGAGCTCAAGGCGGTATCGGCACTTTATCCAATGCTGGAGATCCCTCATAAGAATAGCTTCTATAGCCTGGTATTTGTCATCGCAGGATCAGGAGAGCTTACTGTGGATGCCTCCGGACTTATCCTGGAAAATTCGAAAGCCTACATCATCAAGCCCGGCTGCATAACAACACTTATTTCCGATGATAGAACATCGGGGAAAATGATCTGCTTCGCAGAAGATTTTTTCTCCCTGCGGTACAACAGCAATGTGCTCAGCCAGTTTTCCTTTTTCGAAAGGGAGGCTAAGCGGTCTTTGTCTTTTACAGGGCCGCAGCAGCAGAAAGTGGAAAGCCTGCTCAGCCTCTTGCAGGAGGAATACAAGAACCAGGGTAAGGCTTCGGCCAAAGTGCTGCGCTCTTACCTGAATATCCTGCTGTTTGAGCTGGAACGCTCCTATTCGCCTATGCTCGTGCTGCACAGCGTGACCCATTCGCAGGAGAAGATACAGGAATTCGAAAAGCTGGTCGAGGCCAACTACGTAATGTGGAAACGCCCGTCCATCTATGCTGAGCAACTCAATGTAAGCACCAATTACCTCAATAAGCTCTGCAAAAAGGAAACAGGTCTTACCGCAGGCGACCTGATACGCAGGCATATCCTGCTCGAAGCGCAGCGACTGCTGCACTATACGCGCCTTACGATAGGCGAGATATCCGCAAAGCTCGGTTTTGAGAATGTTTCCTATTTCGTGACCTTATTCAAAAAACACATGCTGCATACACCGGAAGAGTTCCGGAAAAGCCAAAATATTTAAATCCGAATGATATGAAAAATGCGATTATGATCATTATGCTATTGACTGCCGGCCTTGTGAAAGCGCAGTCAAAATTTGACAGCTGGCCAGAGCTGAAAGCGTTCCATCAGGTAATGTCCCAAACCTTCCACCCAAGCGAGGAAGGTAACCTGGAACCCGTAAAGAAGCGTTCCGGCGAACTTCACCAAAAAGCCGCAGACCTTAAAAAAGCCAAAATCCCTGCCGAATTCCGTTCCGATAAAATAGAGGAGGCGATCAACACGCTTGAAAAGGACAGCAAGGCACTTCACAAACTCATTGCGTCCGGGGGCAATGACCAGGAAATCACCAAAAAACTCTCCCTGCTGCATGATACATTCCATGAGATCGTGGGGCTGTGTAACAAGGAAGAACATCGTTAATCAAAACAAAAGTACGTTATGAAAAAAATTATAGTACCCATACTTGCAATGCTATTGGCAGCGGCATGTACACAAAAACCAAAAACAGAGGAAAATGAGATAAATGCACCAGGCAGTACACCCCAGCCTGATGCAGAAGGCAAATATGCTTCAACTGAAGGGCCATATAAAGGAGTTGCGCTGGAGAGTCCCAAAGATTTTTACTGTGGCATGGACATCGTCAAATACGGACCTAGCGACACATTACATTATCATGGCAAGGTGTATGGATTTTGTGCTTCAGTGTGCAAAGAGGAGTTTAAGAAAGAGCCGGAAAAATACCTGGCAAAAAAATAATTCAACAAGCCGTCATTATGAAAGAAACATTGTTGGCATTATTTGCCCTGCTTTTGGTTATAGTAGTTGTTATGCTATTCCGTTTCATGAAATTTTCACAAAAGCTCATCGAAGCGTACAACCTCAAAAATTAACCAGAAAACGACAAGGGAATTGATTAGTGAAAGGAATATCCTTTTTTGTGCTATGGGCAGTCACGTTTTGTTAAACGTCCTGCCCATTTTTTATGCGCCATTGCAGGGGCAAAAGAGGAACTTTGTACCGTTATTAATTATTTACGATATGGATTTCCCAATGTTTCACCTGGACTGGCTCAACAACCGCATGCTTATCGCGGGCATCGCCACACTCCATGTAATCATCAACCACGGCCTTGCCGTAGGCTTTATACCCTTTGTTACTTGGATGGAACAGAAGGGCGTTAAGAATAGCCCATCCGGCGAGGTCACCGGCCAGGAGTGGGACAGGATGGTATACAAGATGATGAAGGTGGCCTTTATCATCACCACTACCATAGGCGCCATGACTGGCGTAGGTATATGGTTTTCTGCATCGCTGATCAGCCCGACTTCCATAGGGAGCCTTATCAGGGTCTTTTACTGGGCATGGTTCACTGAATGGATCGTATTTGTAACCGAGGTGGTACTGATTATGATCTATTTCCTGACCTGGAAGAACAGCAACAGTTCGCTGCGCGCCAAGATAAGGCACATCCGGTTCGGGTGGTTCCTCAGTGTAGCTTCATGGGTCACGATGGCCCTGATCGTTTCCATCCTTGGCTTTATGATGGACCCAGGCAACTGGAATACCGACAAGACGCTGTTTGCCGGATTTACTAACCCTATTTACCTGCCGCAGCTCTTGTTCAGGACCCCGACCGCTATGCTCCTCGGGGGGATCTTCGGGATGATGCTGATCACATTCTTCGCCAGAAAAGGCAGCGCAATGCGGGAGCAGGCCTTGAAGTTCGCCGGCCGATGGATACTGCTGTGGGCTCCTATTACCCTAATTGGCGCTATTGTTTACTACAATGCCATACCCGATGCCATGACCCAGAACATGAGCACCGCTGTAGGGACTATGGATTTTGCCCAGTACTATGACAAGCTGAAATACTTTATTATCCTCGGCATCGGCCTCAGCTTCATCGCTGCTATCGTTGCACTTTTCAGGGCACGGATGATTAGGGGCTATATGGTGGTGGTCCCTGTGCTGGCTGCCTTTGCCTTCCTGGGCTTCTTTGAAAGGGTACGCGAATTTATACGTAAGCCGTATGTGATAGGGAAATATATGTATTCCAACCTGCTCTTGGAGGAGGATTATGTGGTCTACCAGCAGGACGGGCTCCTCAAGCACGCCACCTATACCGCCGTTACAGATATTACCGACGAAAACAGGGCGGAGGCAGGGCGGGACATCTTTATGATGGCCTGCAGCCGATGCCATACCACCCAGGGCGTGAACAGCGTTGTTGATGTGTTTGAGCGGATGTACGGGCCAGGCAAACCGCTTGATGTGAATTCCATGGCAGGGTATATACCCAACATGCACAATGGACGGAACTATATGCCGCCTTTCCCGGGAACGGAAGAAGAAGCCGTTGCCCTTGCCACCTACATCCGCGAATTGCAGCAGACCGGGGAGACACTCCAGGGTGCGCAGGAAGAAGGAGTCACCCTGAACCCCAATACCACTGCACGTGCCCTGCTAAAAGCAAAAGATAAAAAACAAGAAAATGAATAATAGCTTACTGATATTGCTGCAGGCATCACAGACACCTGTACCCAAAGACATACCCCTGCCCTTGCCGCTTCCCGAATGGCTACTGGTTATAATACTCGTCATCTCCTTTTTGGCGCACATCATTTTTGTGAACCTGATGCTCGGCGGCTCCCTGCTTACCCTTTGGGCAGAGGTAAAAGGGCTGAAGGACAAGCGCTATGATCACCTGGCAAAAGAGATAGCGGCCACCATTACGGTAAACAAAAGCATGGCAGTCGTACTCGGTGTGGCACCGCTGCTGAGCATCAATGTGCTGTACACCGTGTATTTCTATTCTGCCAATGCGCTTACCGGGCTGATGTGGATCGCGGTCATACCGCTGGTTACAGCAGCGTTCCTACTAACGTACCTGCATAAGTATACATGGAAGCTAATGGAGAACAACAAGGCACTGCACATTGCCATTATGGCCTTCGCGGTGGCTATATTCCTGTTCATCCCGTTCATATTCCTGACCAATATCAACCTGATGCTCTTCCCTGAAAAATGGGCACTCGTGAAAGGCTTCCTCGATGCGCTTATGCTTCCTAATGTCTTCCCACGTTACCTGCACTTTATCTTTGCCTCGCTATCGGTTACGGGCTTGTTCCTGTTCTGGTACATGAGCCGCAAAAGCTATCCTTTTGACGAGTTGATGCCCGGATTCACCCGTTATGATATTCAGCGCAAAGGCTATTCGCTTGCCCTTACGGCATCTGTAGCTCAATTTATGATCGGACCGATAGTCCTGCTCACGCTGCCATCAAAAGGCATCGGCTGGAACCTGATACTGGTCATTGTTGCCGGGGCTGCTATCGCGCTTCCTGCGATGTGGATGATATGGAAGGCGCTTACGGGGCAAAAAGAGCAGATGGCAAACAGCTTTTACAAGGTGGCATTGCTCTTAGGCATCACCGTTGTGTTCATGGGGTCGGGCAGGCACATATACCGCAGCAACGCTCTTGAAAAGCACAGGGAGCTGGTCGCTGCAAAGACAAAAGATTTTGCCAAAGCACGAAAGCAGGCTTTGGCTAACAGTAATGAAAAGGCAGAAAAAGAGGCCGGAGCCAGCCTTTCAGGCGCAGAGAAAGGAGAAAAAATTTTTAAGCAGAACTGCGCTGCCTGCCACAAGCCACATGAAAAACTCGTTGGCCCGCCCGTAACGGAGATGGCATCTATTTATAAAGGCGATGTCGAGGGGCTTAAAAAATGGATCAGGACGCCCGGAAAGAAAAGGCCGGATTACCCTCAGATGCCCGGGTTCCCACAAATAAATGACGGAGATATGCAAAATCTCACCGAATATATACTAACGATAAAATAAGAAATATGACAACAGCACTCGTAATTATGATCGTGGTTATGGTAGGCATAGCGTTAGTGAATGTGATAAAGATCAATATGCTGGCCCTACAGATCATCAAAGATAAGGAAACCAACAACAGGGAAAACCCACTTGAAAAAAACTACCAGTTCATAAAAGGGCTGTATTAGTCAGTACAGCCCTGCCCACTGCCAAAGTGAATGGCTGGTACAATGCCCTGCAACTACTGCGCAGGGCATTTTTCGTTGCGCATCCTAGTCACTTATCACGTTCATGGGTTAGTCGGAGAGCCGTTCCCGGAAGGGGCGGCTTTTTTTATTTTCCTGCTTACAATAATCAATCCATCTGTTACAGGATTCGGGACTATTGTATGGCAAACGTATAGATTTTGCGAATGATAGCGTATTTTTGCAGCGTGAAAAATATGGCACTGCTCATAGCGCTCCTGTTCCTGTTAAAGCCCGTATTCCCGATTGTGGACTATGCGGCCAACTACAGCTATATCGCAAAGGAACTTTGCGAAAACCGCAGTAAGCCTCAGTTGCATTGCAACGGGAAGTGCCATCTCATGAAAGAGCTCGCCAAAGCCGCTGAGCATGAAAAGCCACTGAGCGAGAAGAAGCAAAGCAAAGTGGAGCATGATTTCATGGCCTATTTTCAGCAATCCACCCCGGTAACGCAACTTTGCCTGGTCACTATTGATGAGAAGAAGCGATTTACACACCGTAAAAGCCTCTACAGCACGATTACGCTTTTTTACCTTTTGCGCCCGCCTGCTTGCAGTTAGATTTCCGGAGAACTTAATATATCCCGGTAGCGCCTGGCGCTGCCGCTAATCTAATTATGCATTATCATGAAATTTAATATAAATAAACTAGCTGCTATGATAGCGTTTGCATCATGCCTTACTGCTTGCAGCAGCGACGATAGCAGCCCGGTAGCCGAAGGTACCTCAGGCGAAGTAGAACTGTATTTTGACAATGGCGTAGCGGGCGATGCTCTGCTGCTAGGATCTTCCTATACCAATGGTAACGGTGAGAGCCTTGCGATCAACAGGCTGAATTATATAGTAAGCAATATGGTGCTTATCAAGGCGGACGGCAGCGAATACGTATATCCTAAAGAAGAAAGCTATTTTGTAATAAGCGCTGAAGGGAATCTTAAATCTGCTATGCTTGAAAATATCCCGGCAGGGGATTATACAAAGATCAGGCTCGGCCTTGGCGTGGATAAGCAGCGTTACCTCCAGGGGGAAACCGCGCAGCAAAGCTTTTGGGACCTGGCTGCAGGCTATGAGATGACCTGGACCTGGTCAACCGGGTACAAATTCATCAATTTTGAGGGTACATTTACTTCCGCTCAATATCCTCAGGAGAAGATTTTTCAGGTACACCAGGGCAGCAACACATCTACTGATAATTACCGTGAGATCACACTTAGCCTTCCTACAACCGCAAGGGTAAGGCAGGGCGAGCTGGCCTCGATCCATTTCAAGGTGGATGCCAATGCAATCCTTGACGGTATCAATAAGATAAAGCTGGGCGAGAACATGAACCAGGCAGGGACAGCTTCCAGTATCATGGGCGGTGAAAACCTTATAAAGATCGCTGAGAATACCCTGCAGATGTTTGCGGTAGACCATGTGCACAACGGCGCAGGCAGCCCCCACTAAAAAACATTATCGATAATGAAGAAGCTTATAATTGCTTTTTCGGTCTGCGGGCTTTTGTGCTCTTGCGGATCGGACGATGCTGCTTATCAGGAAATAAATGGAAGCATGCCTTTTGCCGTGCCTGCTAACTTTCCGGCCCCAGCTCAGGATATAGGTCTTAATCCGCCTACTACGAAAGGTTTTGAGCTGGGAAGAAAGCTGTTTTACGACGGCAGGCTGTCGGCCGACGGAACGATTTCCTGCTCCTTCTGCCACGAGCAGGGGTATGCCTTTACGCATCATGGTCACCAGCTTAGCCATGGCATCAACGACCTTGAAGGGATACGAAACGCCCCACCTGTCCAGAACATGGCCTTCCAGGGGAATTATTTTTGGGACGGCGCTGCCGAAAGCATCGAACTGCTCTCGATAAACCCTATACACAACCCGGTAGAGATGGATGAAACCCTTGAGGGTATTGTCGCAAAACTCCGTCAGGACCCCGAATACGTCAAGCTCTTCGGCCTTGCCTTTGATGACGGGCAGGTATCATCGGGCAACACGCTTAAGGCGCTTGGGCAGTTCATGACCATGATGGTGTCTGCCAATTCAAGGTATGATAGGTATGTCCGCAGCGAAGGCGGCCAGCTTACCGCGCAGGAAGTGCAGGGCATGGGCCTTTTCCAGCAGAACTGTGCCATCTGCCACAAGACCGACCTTTTTACAGACAGCGCTTTCCGCAACAATGGCCTTCCGCCCAATGTGAACCTTAATGACCTGGGCAGGGAAGGCGTGACCGGCTTTGCCTCTGACCGCTATAAATTTAAGGTGCCCAGCCTCAGGAATATTGAAAAAACCGCTCCCTATATGCACGACGGCAGGTTTGGCTCGCTGGAATCAGTTCTGAACTTTTACAGTTCAGGCATCATGCATTCCGCAACGCTGGATCCGGTACTGCAGCAGGGAGGGACATTGGGCATTCCACTTACACCTGTGGAAAAGCAAGCGATCATCGCATTTCTAAAAACCCTCACGGATGAGGAATATCTTTCGAACCCATTATTTTATTACAGAACTTAATTAAATCAAATCTTTTATACACATGAAAATTTCAAACTTATTCAAATCTGTCCTTACTGTAACTGCTATGACGCTGATGGTATCATGCTCTGATGATGATACTGCCGCGGCTTCCGGGTCTAATGCTAATGGCGGCGATCTGAAGATCAATTTTGATGCCGTGGTGGGCAGCCAGGATTTTGCGCTTGATACGCCTTTTTCTGTAAACGGTCACAGCTACACTTTCGAGCGCCTGCGCTACTGGGTTTCCAATGTTGAACTTGTTGCTGAAGATGGTACCGTTTACTCCGTGCCAGAATCATACTACCTTTTGGAAGAGACGGGTGAGGTAAGCGTACAGGATGGTACATTTACCTACCCTGCCAAAAAGAGGGAAGTTGTTGAATTGAAAAATATACCTGCCGGGCATTATTCCAAGATCCGTTTTGCCGTAGGCGTTGACCCTACATACAACGATAATATGAGCCTACAGTCAGGGGAACTTTCACAAATGAACGGGATGACCAATGTTTCATGGATGTGGCACACGAGCTATATCTTCAGCTCTCTTATTGGGAAGGACGATACACAAGCCCCTATCCAGGTGGAAACAGGACTGAATTCCAACTACAGGACAGTTGAGGTAGCATTGCCGTCAGGGGTTCACGTGGGAACTGATGCTGCCAAAGTAAATCTGAACGTTGAGATAGCCAAGATAGTTGAAGGACTCGACCTGCATACTACCCCTACAGTTTCGGCTTCGACACCAGCGGAGATGACACAGGTAGCTGACAATTATAAGACTAAGGTATTTACGCTAAAGAGTGTAGAATAATGCACACATCATTGTTAAGGTCAATAGCCTGCCTTTTGGCAGGCATTGTCTTTTGTTCCTGTTCTACAGATGATGCTGTGGCCTATCAACCAATTGTAGACTTACCACCGCATTTCCCGGCTTTACGGGATTCGCAGGAGAACCCCCTTACCAAAGAGGGTATAGCACTGGGCAGAAAACTATTTTTCGATACCCGGCTCTCCGGCACCAATACCGTTTCTTGTGCCACCTGCCACAAACCAGAACTGGCCTTTAGCGATGGGGCTGCACTTTCAACCTCAGGCGTGTCAGGACATCCGCTCCTACGCAATGCCCCGGCGCTAATCAACTTGGCGTGGGCTGACAATGGGCTGTTTTGGGATGGTGGGTCGACAAACCTGGAATCGCAGGCGTTTGCACCAATGGCTCATGTTGATGAGATGCACCAGGATTTAAATGAGCTTATAGATGAACTTAACGCCGACCCTCTATATCCGTCCATGTTTGCAGCTGCATTTGCAGATGAAGTTACCCAGGCGGGTATAGTCAAAGCTTTGGCACAATACCAGCGTACCCTAATTTCGGGAAATTCAAAATATGACCGCTATCTTTTAGGCCAAGAGCAGCTTAGTCCATTGGAATCACAAGGCCTAGCTATTGCGGAAAACCTATGCTTTTCCTGCCATTCCGGGGTGCTGCTAACCGATAATAGCTACCACAATAACGGGCTCGACTCCGATTTTAGCGATACGTCGCACGAGGGCATGTTCCAGGGTAGGTACAGGGTAACATATAACCCTTCCGATTTAGGCAAATACAAGACTCCAACGCTCAGGAATATTGCACTTACAGGGCCATACATGCACGATGGGCGCTTTGATACCTTAGAAGAGGTAATCACGTTTTACGCCACAGGTGTAAATGAGTCACCCACGCTTGACCCGTTACTTCACCGTAATGGCGGGCAGGGATTTGGCATTTCAACCCAAGAGCGCGAGGCTCTCGCCGCTTTCCTGAGAACCCTTACCGATGAGGATTTTATAAACGTACCGCACTAAATCATAACCTATGTACAAGTTCGTAATTTTTGCCCTTATTTCTCAGTTTGGTTTTGCCGCAGGTGGCGAAAAGCCTTTATCGGGCCAGCCCTTTCCGGGTTATTATGCACGCTATCAATATGATTGTGATGCTTGCGGCTGCTCGGCAAGTGTTGGGAGTATTTCATATAGATAGTCGGGTTTACCATAGTAAGACAATGATAACGCTAATCCAAAAGTAACATAAATTGCCGCTGTTATATGTTAAAAACGTAGTCGTAAAGCTTTGCACATTTAAAAAATTACCTGTAGCTGAAACCATTAATTTTTACCGTACAAGCGCGTCATTATAAATATAATGCCAAATTAAACTTAAATTTGGCTTCAAGTTTACGGCTTTCAATAATTTTTGAGCACAGGTCTTGCGAAATCATAGGGGTTCGATAGCCCCTCACACATAAAATACAACTTATTTCAGCCAATTTTCTAACTCGTAATAGAGAACTCATATAGTTTGCAATTTAAAAACTATTTATTATTAGCACATATTATTATAAGTAAAAATAACATTTATATACTTGATAATAAATGATTTGTACGTTTTTAAAGCTCGTTAAATGATGTAAGAATAGGGACAAGGTGTTCGACTGTGATCCCTGACAGCCCACCAAAAGTAAGCTTTATATCACTATAAAGTAAGTTAAATCACAGAAAATCTGCACTTTACGAAGTCGCAGGTTTTTTTATTTTACCCCTGCACCCATCAAAATTTGCAAAAATGCCCAAAGTTTAGGTGGCAATTCGTGGCACAAAACATTTTTTTAAAAATGCGCCACAAAAAAGAGGTTAAAATATTGAATATCAACATGTAATCCTGCTTAACGACTTGATTTAAAGACGCTATAATTCTAATTTTATTAATTTAAAACAATTGAATTATGCTAACAGCAAGCTTTGGGTTAACCTTCTTTATGAAGACCCCGCGAAAAGAAACAAATGTAAGAGTAATCTATCTTAGAATTACCGTTGATGGGGTGCCAAAGGAAACGTCCACCAGGCAGCAATGGGATGTTACCCGTTGGAGTCAGAGAACTGAACGTGCTACCGGAAACAAGGAAGATGCACGTAGTGTAAATTTTTTCCTTGACACACTCCAGACTAAAATCCAACAGTACAAGGGTGATTTATTATTACATGGTCAAACTATTACAAGCCAAAAGCTGATAGATCATGTATTGGGGAAGACAGTCTCAAAAGCAAAAATCGTCGAAGAGTTCCAGCGTCATAACGATGAATTATTGGCATTAGTTAAAAGAGGTGAATATGCCATTGGTACGCATGTACGCTTCGAAATCGCTAAAAAGCACGTGAAAGAATTCGTACTCTTTAAGTACAACGTGGATGATATGGATTTCCATGAACTCAATTTTGAGTTCGTAAAAGACTATGAATTTTACTTAAAGACGGTTAAGAACATTAGCCATAATACCGCGGTTAAATACATTACAAATTTTAAGAAAATTGTATTGCTTGCCATTGACAAGGATATTATCGCTGCCGACCCTTTTAAGCGTTTTAAGGCAAAGAAAATCAAGATTCATAAAAAGCCACTAAGCAGCCAGGAATTGGCATTGCTGGAACACCATACCTTTTCCACCCCGCGCCTTGCCACGGTACGGGATATTTTTGTTTTCCAGTGCTATACAGGGTTAGCCTACATCGATGCCTTTAACCTTAAGAAAACGGACATAAAGATTGGCATCGATGGTGAAATGTGGATTATCAGTGAAAGACAGAAAACCGGAGGCAGTATCAATATTCTGTTATTGCCCAAAGCCAAGGCTGTTATGGAACACTACAAAGACCACCCTCTTTGCTTACAAAGAAATTCTGTACTTCCCGTAACATCGAACCAGAAAATGAATGCCTATCTGAAAGAAATAGCTGACCTCTGCGGAATCCAAAGCACGCTAAACACCCATAAGGCCAGGCGAACTTTTGGAAGCACTGTGACGCTTAATAATGATGTGCCTATCCATGTAGTAAAAGAGTTGCTGGGGCATCAATCGGTAAAGCAAACTGAAGAGTATGCTATAACTGAACAGCAATCCGTTGGAAGGGAAATGAAACAATTGCAGCAGAGATTGCATCAAAAAGCTGAATTGCCGGATGCCCCACTGCCATCAGATATTTTAAGGATGCAGGAAGAGATTGTTTCTCTGCGGAAACAATTGAAAATAGTAAATGAGGATAAGCCGGAAATTATAAGCGTTCTGCGTATTTGTAAATAATGTTTTTAGTCTCTGTTTTATAATTGTCGCCACAGTGTGGCGACAATTATAAATACCATTAAATCAACAATAAAATTGTCCCATCACTGATGGGACAATTTCCATTTGAAATCTCTAAAATAAAAAAAAATAACAATGTAACCAAATTGGTAACAATTTAATATATTTGCAAAGAGGATAATCGCTGTAAAAACAATAAGGGAATACTGGGAGCAATTTCCGGATTCGGAGCGGCCGCTGCAATACTGTTATAAAGATGTGACCGCTGCTCAGTGGAATAGCCCGAACGACTTAAAAGTTCAGTTTGGGAATGCGTCGATATTAACTAACAAACGGGTCGTTTTTAATATACATGGTAATAGTTACCGCCTAATTGTAGATATTGAATACCGCTTGAAGATAGTATTTATAGTCTGGTTAGGGACATATAAAGAGTACGATAAGTTTAACGCAAAAGAGATTAGCTATGTTAAGACTGATAAAAAATGATTCGCAACACGAAGATATCCTTGCTCGTATCTACGAACTAATGCAACTCGACTTGCAGCCAGACACCGAAGAATCCGACGAACTGGAAATCCTTTCGATGCTGGTTAAGAAATATGAGGTCGAACATTATCCCATTCCTGAGCCTACACCGGTAGAAGCGATAAAGTACAGGATGGAGCAAATGAATTTGACCGATGCTGAACTTTCAGAAATTTTAGGTGCTCGTTCACGTAAATCTGAAATCTTATCCGGTAAAAGAAAACTTAGCCTTTCGATGATACGTGCCTTAAAGGAGAGATTAAATATATCTGCGGATATATTGATTCAGCTTTACTAAACAAGGGTTTGAATATGATTACTTGTAATTCGTAACTAATAGGCGAAGTATCTAACCAGTAAAAGATTGCAGTAAAATGGCAAAAGTTAGAAACTACCCACCCATCTTATCATCATATAATCTGGCATTCTTTGCATTTTCTTTCAGAAGACCTATAAACTCCTGCCAGGTATAACGCATATCTGCTTGAAGGAAATCATTTGTAAACAAAGGAATAAAAATATCATCAACCGAAGAATCGGTATGAAGCCAAACAGCATCTACCTTCAGGGCAGGCAGTCTAACCACGCTTATAGTATAGTTTTCAGATATACTTCGATAACTCTCATTCAGCTCACTGAACACCTTATAATAATGCCTGGCATACTTATCTCCAAAAAGTATTCTGCTGACATCGGTGCCTTTGAAAGTATTTGCAAACTCAAATATGAAATTGTCTTTTTGCTTATCCCGGTCAAATACTCGCGTACCGGAAACTTCAAAGACCACTCCATTACCCCCTTTTAACGAATCTAAGTTGATATTATACAGTTTATGCGCCATCTGCCGAGAAGTATCCCTACCCTTAGGGCTCAAGTCCGCCGATTCCCAAAGTATATCGGGCGGGGCCATCTCTCTGGCACGCTCAATCAGGCTCTCGTTTAATTTTTCAAATTGTAACATGTTGTTCGCTTGTCCTGTGGTTAGATAAGTATCGGTCCAGTCGCCTGCGTTTTGATAATTGGAAGTGAAATTAGCAAGGCTAATATACGAATTGCCGTATATCGGATCAGCAACATAGACAAAATTATTGGCATTAGGGTAATTGTATCCATAAATCGTTACGAAGTGGCCGCCACCGTCGCGCCATCCGATGCGCACTCCTATCAGCCAGCCTCCGTTAATTTCTGTTTCAATGGCTGGCATCAGTATAGGATTTCCTATATATTGCTTAAAGTTACCTGTGGCTTCGAGTGCATCGGTAAGGTAATAGGGAACATTGCAGGCAGAAGGTACATTAGGATTACAGCAATCCCCACGGTCAAGGCATTGGCAGGCAACTTCGCACTGCGTCGCACCGGAATGGGGATTGTAAAACAAGGATATGCTTGCGGCATTAGCTGCCCAGCACCAGTTGCTCTGTGTCTGGCGCTGCATCGAAAAGGGTAAGGCTCTGTTCGGCATAATGTATATATTTTTTGGTTTATATCGCGGATTAATCGGTGATTTCCCCCAACTCTGCATCGTCCCTTTCGGGCAAAATATCAATAAAATTATTGATGAATCCCTTGACATCGAAGCCGAAAGGCACAGGCCTGTCGCCAAGAGGTGCCAACTGTTCGCCAAGATTTTTCTGAACCCTGTACAATCCCAGCCTTTGGTCGGGGGTATTTACTTTTTTTATCCTGTTCATCTTTTCAAGATGTAGGTTGAGTACATCCTTAAAATTGCGGTCTTTGGCTTTTAGATGGGGACGCCATACAACAAGTGTATTAATATCTAATATAGTAAGGCTCTTTACGTTAAAAGGAACTGGCTTGTCACCAAAGCGCTCCGATATTTCTTCTTTAAACCAAGTATTTAGTCTGTAATTGATACCAAGGCTCTGAAATATGCGATCATGGATTAGTAAAATAGGGTAGATTGTGAGGTGCTTTTTGGAATTGACATAATCATCAAAACGAAATTCTCCTTCAGACATCTCCAGTATCGTTGTAACTAGTTGCCCTATTCCCACTGGCCTGTTGCCTTCCTTTTGGAATTTTGCCTTAAATACGGTGTTGATCTGTGTAATATCTGCAGAGGCCTTGACTGCTTTTGCAATCATGACATCTTTATTTTCAAAGATATAGACATCGTTTTGATAACGTACATAATAATCAGGTTCGCGGGGAAGCTCTGCTTCCCTTTCCTCTTTTCTGAAAAAATATTTTTTACCGAATATATCATCCAATAGTTGTTTCATGAGAAAATTTTCGGAGAAATGTTTATTGAAGAAACTGAAGAAGTTTCCATATTTGGCAACTAAGGCCGCATCGGATTCATATAGCTCCTTAATCTTGAATTTGGAGCTCCTGTAAAATTTGTCTACTACGAAGAAATAATTGATTACCGAGAAAAGGTCATCCTCAAGCCGATATAGGGGGCTGTTTTTTATATTTGTGTAATCTTCATCTTCTTGTAGGTTCTCGTTTACCAGTGAATTTAAAAAACGTAGGGTATTTTCGTCCTCAACTTGGAAAAGATAGTCATTTTGAACTTTTATGGTAAATAATTTCGCAAATAGGTATTTCATCTCACGAAAGAAATCCTCTTGGGATCCGACCCCGTACGATTCCATTAAGCCCTGTCGCAGCCCTTCATATTCGGCAGATGAACTAAGGAAGGCAAATAGGTACTCTACCTTTTTAATGGTAGCATAAATGAGTTTTGCAAACTCACGGTCATTGTTTTCGTAAACCGCAAGATCAGCAAGGGGAAAAGAAAAAGTGATACAATAATCAACGAGTTTTTCAAAATTACCTTCTGATGCCTCATCAATGACCTGCCTTCCATTAAGGCCATCGTTAATAAGCAGGAAGGCTTTAAACAGATTAATTTCATCGGCATCCGGTGAAGCGTTAGCGTTATTTTCTATCAAAAGTTCCCTATTAGATAGAATTATCTCCGCTATTCTCAAGGCGCCTTCTGGAGACATTACAACAGGTTCGTCGGCAATCCTGTTCTCATACCGGTAGCGCGAAACCCTTCTTCTGATTTCCGCCGCTACATCGGGATTACTAAAGAAGTTATGGTAATTTGGCAAAGGCAATGTATTACAAAAACCTATGACCTTTAACAGGGATTCGATTGAAACTTGTCCAAGGTATGAAAGAACATCTTCAGGTGCTTCCTCAGGAAAAATATTTTGAAAGGATAGACGGAGTTTTATTTGAACCACACTTTGAATTTTTATATTAAAGTAAACGTAGTTTTTTTTGATTGATGTTGCATAGGTAGTTTTACCTGTTTTCTCTAAACAGGTAGTAATTTATACATCTCTGTGAACTACAGCTCTCCCTGAAACCTGCAAACTATAGTTTTTAAGTGGATATGGTATAAGTGGATAAACTAATTAACTTGAATTTTTAATATCAAATTTAAGTAAAAAGTCAATGTTGGTGTAATTCGAGCGGTGAAAGTTATATTTTTTAGTAATTGTGTCATCAGTGATGACACAATTACTAAAGTTTTTTACAGCGGTTTAAAATTGCTGCCTCACCGAGGCAACATGCTTTTTCTTTAAGTTTCTATCTATTGAACAGCAACTCAACCTCACTTCTATATCCCGGATGATAACAAGGCGTATACCGAATATATCCCATCACCTGAAGTTCTTTAAAGTATTTGTGATAGGTCGGCAACGTTTTTATGTGTGAAAGCGCCATGATTTTGCTTCGGCTGACCTTAATTATTTTCGGTTGTCCCTGGCGGTAGCCGAGATATAGGATAGCACTCAGCAAAGCAAAATGCCAAACATTCAGTGAAGCATCCCGTTCAAATAGCTTCAGGTATTTTAAAAGGTTGTGCAGTTCCATACTACCGTTATTTTTCATTAAACAAATTCATGATGTCAACCCTGTTGTAATAATACGAGCCAAGCACTTTTTTAAAGCGGATCTTGCCTGTGACACGCAGGTTCTGCAATGAACCTGCCGAGATATCCAACAGCTTGCGCACCACACGGCTTTTAAGCCATTCCAATGTCAGCTTATTATTTTGGTCTTTTTTGGAATCCTCTATAATCTTACGGAAGTCGTTCATCATGACAAGGCCAAACTGCCTCAAGTCATCTTTAGTAATATACTCGCTCATTTTTACCGGTATTATAAATTTATCCCCCTAAAATAAGTTTACTTATTGTCTGCTTTATAATACTGCCATTCAATGGCAGCCGATGTCAGTGAAGGGCATGGAAACCAAAAGGCACTCCCTTCCTACGTCGGGAAAGCCTTTAAGTTTTTGAAGTGGTCTTGGCAATTTGCAGCTACACTCCTGCGTCGCTCCTCTGCAAAATGGCAGATTGTTTCGTAAGATAGTCCTACTATCTTTTCCTGCCCCTTGACCTTTTTTTCATTTGCCGTGCAAATTCATCCTCTTCGTAATCTTCACCCGCCGTTTGCGGCAGTAATCCACCGAAAATATCCGACATAGCACTGGCAGCATTTGAAAGTGATGGATTGGTTTGATTTTCAGAAGTTTTGTTCTGAGTAATAGATTGATTGGTATTGGTAGCCAATATTTCTGAGATTGGAGTTTGTAAATCAATTTTTGGTTTACTGCCATTGTTCCACCATTCATTAAACACACCGGCACTGAGATCTTTTGCAAGCTGCGAGCCGTTCCAAACCGAGCGGGATTGGTGGTCAATAAATGTAATGCCGTAAATGCGGTTGTCGGCTGTCCGCCGAACAACGGTATTGATCCCTAAACTCTTTAAATTTTCTTTAAACTCATTTTCATTGTTAGTAGCCAGTATCGCTTTTTCAATAGTTGTTTTGAGTTTTATTCTATTCGGGCTATTTTGTAATTGCATCGTTGATTTATTAAAATGTAATTGCATTTGCTCATAACCTGCACTTTTTCCGAACAAAGAAGCTTTGAACGGATTGCTTGTCTTTTCTCCTTTTTCGTTCAGGGCAAAATATACAATTCCCTGCCGGGCTGTTCCATTGTATTGGCCCTTGACTTCCTCAGCAGTTATATTGAACAGCGATAACAAAGCATTGTATGTTCCCAGGGTTGTATACTGGTAGTATTTTGGCAGGTAGCGGATGACGGCAGCCATCTGGCTTTTGGTATCGCCTGTTTTACAATTGACCTGTTTAAAAATTGGATTGGTTTGGTTTTGCTTTTTTTCAACAGCACTTTGTAAGTTGTAGTGCCGTTCTAGTTCCCGGCAGGCTGCCATAGAACGTCTTTTTTCAAAAGCATCGGAAATTTTCCTTCCCTCTTCGTCTACGCATACCGTTACAATATGGATGTGGCTACGCTCAATATCATTATGTTTAAAAACTACAAAGGGTTGTTGACCATAGCCCATTTTTTCCATATAGTCATTAGCCAATCTTTTGTAGTCGTTGTCGGATACTTTATCATCGAGGTCTGGATTTAACGAGATATGTACAACTGGCTTTTCCGTTTTCCTATTAGCCGCAAGGTGCACCTGGAAAGAGTTAGCAATCTGTTGTGGTGTAAACGAACCGTCCGGCGATTCGATGATTTTCTGGCCTGCCAATACCGTGGCGGTATTGTTTTTTACTTTATCCATATTATAGGATAATGCACCGAACAGGCTTTTGCCCCTGCCAATCTTTGCTACCATAGCCTACTTTTTAAGATGGTTCACCTCAAACTCTTCCGTAAGTTGTGTGATCTTCTTGGCTAATGCTGAAAGTTCCATGGTCTGCTTTTCCAGCCGGTACAAATATGCACCCGCTTTCTTTTCCGTGAAGTTACTGTACAGCATTTTCACAAGCTGGTTGTAGTTCACGCCGATGGCACGGAACTGACCGAATAGGCCGGTCAGCCTAACATAATAATCTACAGCCGTTTTGTCAATTTTTACCGTAGTGATGGTTTTTTGGAAAATACAGGCGGTAATAAAATGCGCCATGACATTCATTCCCGATTGTTCAAACAACGAAAGAAATTTAGCATTTTCAGTAGCTGTCAAACTGATGGAATAACGATAAACGGCTCGGTCATTTTTGGGATGCCTGCCGCCTTTATGCTTTTTATCCGGGCTATCATTTTCCATTTACAGTTTTCCTCATTAATAAGAAACGGTAAATTTAGTATTCGTTTGCATGTAAATCTGTTTCATTCTTCTTATGGCAATTATTGGCCTTAATTGTCCAATTTTTATAATGCAACCAGTCAACGCCCGTTGGCGCTGTTAACTGTCAGCCTTTTAGTGTATTATCCAAATACATTGATAGAAACTTTTCCCAAGATAAACCGCTAAAAGGCAGCTAATGTATTGCGGGTAAAGCCAGTGGTAAAAGCAAAAGACTACGGCATAATGGCTTTGTTCGCACACTCACAAACCCACCCTTCGGGACTTATTCCGTTTCCTTTTGTTTTACCGCTTTACCCACATTGTTTATCTGCTTTCTTTTTCCGGTTTTCTTTTGGGAAAAAGTTATGCGGAGCGCAAGCGAGGCAGGACGGTATCAGATTAGAGGACTGGCAGGAGATACAAACAGATTGTATCATTTTAAATTCAATAATTATGGCACATAATTTAAGTTTCAACACAGAGACAGGGCAGCACGCATTTATGAGCGTAAAGCAGCCCGCATGGCACGGACTTGGGCAAATTGTAGAAGACTATCCTACAAGCCGCGAGGCAATTGCCTTTGCAGGCTTGGACTACGAAGTGGTAAAAGTTCCGATTTTCGCACGTGGTGCAGGACTTTTAGAGAGTTTTCCTATTCCTGACCAATACGCTACAATGCGCACTGATACCAAAGCCGTTTTTGGCGTGGTCGGTAAAGACTATCAAATTGTACAAAACAATGATGCGTTCGCCTTTTTCGATGCCATTGTAGGCGGTAGCGATGGAATACTATATGAAACCGCAGGTGCACTCGGCAACGGGGAACGCATTTTCATTACCGCTAAGCTGCCCGGGTATATCCGTGTGGGCAACGGGGATGATGTAACCAATAAATACATTTTCCTGACCACCTCCCACGATGGCAGCGGCAGCATTACCGCAGCTTTTATGCCCGTGAGAGTTGTTTGCCAAAACACACTAAACGCTGCAATGAAAACCGCTACTAACGTGGTACGCATTCGCCAACCGCAGGGGCTAAAGAACGCCTGGAGCAGGCGCACAAAGTGATGGGCGTTGCCGATACTCTTTCGCTGCAACTGGAGGGCATTTTTAACGAGTGGGCAAATACCCGCATCGAAGATAAACAGGTAAAAGAGTTGATACAGTTAGCCCTTTGCCCGAATAAAGAAACGTACAACCTTTTAAAAAAAGGGGCTAACGATGAACTTTCAACCATGTATAAAAATGCCTGTGAAGCGGCATTCGAGTACGCTATGGCGGATGATACGCAAAGTTTGGAAACCACTAAAGGCACGGTGTTCGGGGCGTACAATGCCGTTACGGGCTACTACCAAAATGTGCGCAACTTCAAAACGGGAGAAGACAAACTGAAATCCATCTTTTTGGGTGGTACAGCGCAGGCACGAGGACAGAAAGCCTTTGACTTGTGCGGGGACTTTGCCAAAAACGGGGCAGCAGCCCTAATACTGAACTAATAGTTAATAGCAGCTCCGTTTTACGGGGCTGTTATATTTATAGGCACATGCGTACATATATAATAGGTTACTAACAACTATCATAATAGAGGCGCAGGCGTATGTATTTACACTTATACCTTTATACGCTGTTGCATAATTACATTTATACAGTAGTAAGATTGTAGAACTGTATGTACGTATTTGCGTAGGTATGTAGCTACGCAAATATATAGTGCTAACAATACGTCTGTATGGAAATACAGGACTACGTTTGTACATAACGATGTTGTTAATCACGTCCAGTTGTATACATATTGTTGATTTAATACCTATAAAAAATATATTTATACTGGATTATTTCCCTGCAAGCTGCCCTAGTTTAAAATGTGGATTGAAAGGATTTTTTTCGCACGGGCAGCCTACGGGGCTGCCCTCAAGTAATTGACCTGCTTACTTTTATTTATACATACTTTTCAGGGTTTTGTTTTTACTGTCAAAGAATGTTGCAAGTTTAACAATTGCCTAAAAGGTTAGTTTCTTTACAGGTACTACTTTTTATAAAAAAGCTTTAAAATTTACTAAGCAGTTGTATACCTGCTTTTATGCTTTTAAGGTTTTATGCTTTTACATAAAAGAAAAAGGGCACGAAGCCCTTTTCAGTTATACATCCATTTCTAAAATTACCATCGCGTGATGGTAGCAAGTTGTGTTTTGAGCTGCTTGAAATGCTTTCCGCTGCTCAAAACAACTTGCCCTTGCGCAGGGGGCTAAAAAATCTCCAGAGTCGATTTTTCCTGTGAGTCTCCAAACTTACTTTATTATTTTTTGATTTTATCCTTATGATAAAGGATGGTTTTTAGGTTCTATATTTTTCATCTTCCTTTTACATTCCGTTACAGATCCTTCAAATATCGCATGTGCTTTAGTTGAGATTTGTACCGACTTAGTGGTAGCTATAGCGATCATTTCCTCGGTGAAATCTTGTTTATTTTTCTTGTTGTGTAGTACAATACGATATGAATTATCAAGCTGTTTTAAAATAGCATACTCATCTTTGTTTTGATTGTCGAAAAAAACGCCAAACTCAGGATAGAATTCAGCCAGGTATAATTGGTGTTCTTCCAGGCCTTGTGAGGCTAAATACTCACCCATAAGTATTAGTTCCGCTTTTTGAAAACTAAATTTCATTGCTTGGTGAACATGGAATGCTGCCAGTAGGTAGTTTCCGGCCTGCCTCAGCCACTTGGAATAGATGGAGCAATTATAGGCATACCCGTCAAGTATGGCATATTCCTTTTTCGCATTTCGAATCCTTCTTCTGGTTTCTTTATTATTTTTCAGGCGGAATGCTTTGTGAGAAAGATCTAAAGAATAGGCAAGTTTATCGCCGGTTGCATGGTTCATTAAAAAAAGGCTTCCCGCATCCCATAGGTCTACTGTCCACCAATGTTCAAAAAGTGTATAGCTGAATTTGGGGTAGTTCCTGAATAGCCTGCTTACAAATGGCTTAACATCCACTGCATCGATCTCCAGTTCTTTTGATAGTCGTAATGTGATTATAAAGTTAGGGCTAAAGCTATTGTCATTTAAAGAAAGATATATAGAATGCAGCGGCAGGAAGTCCAATAATGCTTTGATGACTTTTTTTAATTCCTGCTGCTCAGGGTGGTTTTCCGGGATTGTTATAGTGTATTCCATGATATTTCATTTTGTATTTAAAAGTTCAATTTGTTCGTGTGCAATTTTAAAAGCCCTGTTTTGGAATTCCCTGCAACGGCTTACTAATATATTTATGTTGGAATAATTAATTTCCTCCGGATAACTATATCTCAAGCAACTAGGGCGCACACATAATGCTTCAAAGAGTTCCCTCTCAAAGGGGTATTACGTGGGAAAATTTCTTTTGCTAGCGGAGTTGCGTAATCGCACAATTCAAAAAGATATTTCGTTGAGAATTTTTCCGGATGGTAACCTAACAAAGAATGTATCAGCATAAGGCAGATATGCTCTGCTGCAAGGTGCATTACGACTGCACATGGCATCACATCGCCTTTTTCTGTAATAGCCTCAAGTGCCTGAAGGTAATCCAAAGCAGCCCCGTTGTGGGTATACAGGTATGTCCTGCTATCATCTTCACTTGGCTTTGGATTGACAATAGTTCGTAACATGGATTCAACATCTTTATTTTTAGAAACGACATTTACTTGTTTGAAGAGCCTGTAAAAAAAATTGTGCATTGTTTTCCCTTAATCTCTTGCAGTGCTGCTGTTGTATGTACTAAAAACGTAGCTGTTGTATGGCTGCCTGCCCTTTTCCTGATTTCTTGGTTGAGTTTGGCTAAAGAATTCTTCCGCTTTACCTTTACAAATACAACAAGGTAAAAATGAATATGTTCACTTTGATTCCCTCTAATAAAAATACCAGTATTCATTATTGTTGAGGTATTGCGATATCCAAGGCAATAGACGGCATCTGTCTCTATAGTATTTGCTATGATGGTGCATATTTTATCTAAAGCCACTTTTGCGTTATCTGAAATGCCTTGCATACATCCTGATTTTGAAGGGTTATTCCTGTCCATACTTCTTAAGATTAAGTTAGTTCTGATTCTCAGATTTATCCTTTCCCTGCATATCTTCTAATCCCTTATTTACCAATGTATGGACATGGGCTACAAACTCATTGCAGCGTCCTTCGAGCAGTTCCATTTCATCGGTACTGACGATATCTTTGCCGCTGTAGCGTAAAGTCCATGGCTGGCGGCTAAGCTGTTTCAATATGCGCTTGTCCTGATCGGTTCGGGCTGGAAAAAAATTGGCTATTTCAGGGCTGAAATGCACACATATCTCCAGGAGGTAGCCTATGGTAAAATAATTCGGGCTGTAGCCTAAAAACAGCCGAATCATCGCAAGGCAGGCCTGTTCAACAACATGATGCAGCAAAATACCTGTCAGGTGTGTATAAGATGAATCGTAACCATCAGCAACATGTTCCAAAAGAATGTTCGCTATGGTATTCCTGTAGTGTAGGTACTCTATAGCAGGTGCTAAGTTGCGTTGTTGAGGCGTTACACTATTTAAGATCGTATGTTGTTCAGGATTTAAATAGAGCTGCTGTCCGCTACTAATAACTTTATCGAAGAAATATTTCTGGTCAGCTTGTTCCGTTCCAAGTTCAGTCACATTATGGATAAGCAACGTGACAGTGTACTTACCTTTTGACTTGCTTCGGATTTTTCCTGCAAGATCGTGGGCAGTATTAGGCGTAAGCCCATCTTCAAAAACCAGCAGGTAAAAATTAATGCTGCCCTTTTTTTCATCATCAGCTAAAGTATCCTTTTGCAGCACAGCTTCGTTTTTGCCAAAGCAATAGATAGTCTCCGTTTTAATAGTCTTGGTAATTATCCTGCTGATCTTATCCAGTGCGGTATTCTCATCATTGGTCTCTGACAGCTTAAGCGATTTTTCCCGTACCGGCTCCTGGAAAGTAGTTAACGTTACCTCACATGAAGATAGCTGTTCGTTATACACTTTTCGGGTTTCCTTGAGCATCCATTGCATTTTTTTGTAAGTGGTAACAACAGTCTCCTTTTTAATTTTCAGGTTACCGGTATAGGGGAATGACCTCGTAACAGTATGCAATAGTTCCACCAGTTCCGCTTCAGCCAGGTTGGAACGGTCAAACAGCTTGCTAAATGCGGGTGCAAACTCTTCAGTAATTCCCTGTTGGTCGTTGATGCTTTTGCCGCTGTAGGCTTTGCCGGAAGTCAGTTCGCCAACAATACCAAACAGCAGTATGATGTTTTGGTGAATAGTAAGCAATGCAAGTTGGTGGCTGTTAGTACCCATATAGTGCTGCGCGCCCCGGCCCATAGCATCGGCTTTTCCAAACATCTGCAATACATGTTTTGTTGCCTTAAGAAAGACGCCTTGTGCAGCAGGTAATTTTTCTATCATTTTGGTATAGGCTGCATCGTTTTTAAACAATGGCCTTCCTGTCAGATACCACTTCAGGTAATAAAGGTTACCGTCTTTTAGTTTGTGGATTACGTTTGCACTGTCTACAATTTTATAGGGCATTCGTACCGAATGTTTTTCAAACAATTTTTCAGCCCGGTCGTACATTTCTGAAGCGATCTCTGTGAAGTTCCCTTCCATGATAATTGTTAGTATATCGCCTGTCTTGCCTGCTGTATTGGATTCGTGCAGTGTTACGGCAGTAACATCCATCAAAACCCGAAGGTCATTAATGAGAGCTTCAAATTCTTTTTCCGGTGGGATTACAATTGCATCCATAATTTTGATTTTTACCTGTTGAACATTCCTTTAAATTTGTATTTTTGTAATGAGCAGCAAGTAAAAGAGACTTTGAGGTGTACCGAATCAATTTGTTGTGTATGGTACATTCTACATCATGTATTTTACATCTTGGAGAATCACACACCTAAATATTACCTTTGAATTATGAGTACTACAGCAAAACCAAACCATATAGGACGTAAAATCAGCCGTATCCGTGAACTTCGCGATATGAAGCAGGAGGCTTTGGCGTAGGCTTTAGGAACTAACCAACAGGCAATATCCATTATGGAGAACAGTGAAACGATTGAAGAGGAAAAATTAATTGAAGTAGCTAAAGCACTTGGTGTTAGTGTTGAAGCTATCAAGAATTTCTCTGAAGAGGGTGTAATTAATTACTTTAATACCTTTAATGAGGCTGTTGCAAATAATAATTTTGGGCGCCAAGATACTTGTAACTTTAATCCGTTAGATAAGGTTGTGGAACTATATGAGCGTTTAGTTCAGGCTGAAAAGGATAAAGTAGCTTACTTAGAAAAGCTTATGAAAAATTAGAACTTCGATAGATTTGACTATATGCGTAAGAAGCCTAAAAATTGTCATTGATTTTTAGGCTTTATTTTTGCATACTATTTGGATTCTATATGCCTTTTCAATTATCCCATTTCTGCATTTCTTTTATTTTAACCGTATCCACAATTTTAGCATAAACTTGCGTTGTCCGGATATTTGTATGACCAAGTAATTTACTAACAACTTCTATTGGTATTCCTAGTGAAATTGACACTGTAGCAAAGGTGTGTCGTGCCACATGACACGTAAGCTTTTTATTTATACCTAAGGTTTTTCCAGTTTCTTTAAGAACCTTGTTAGTAACTTTATTACAATAAATTTTAAAAAGACTTTTATCATTAAAGGGATTTTTTGGCATTAATTCTTTTGCTTTCATGCTAAGAGGAATATTGACCAAGTAACCGGTTTTATGCATTCGAAGATGTATTGATCCATCTATTATTGCATCCATCGAGAATGTTTTCAAATCCGAATATCTAAGGCCGGTATAACAGGCAAATAAAAAATACCGAAGAATCTCTTTATCGACTTGTTTTATAAAACTATTATTAGAGTAATAGTCTGCAAGCTTATTTAATTCTTCTGCCGATAAAAAATCTCTCTTTCCGTCAACTTTTTTTATCGATGTGTACTGGAATGGGTTCGTTTTTATATACTTAAAACGAATGGAAATATTCACAAAAGTGCGTAGTACACGAAGACTTTTGCTGGCAGTATTCTCATTGTTCCCTAAAGTATGGAGCATATATTGCCTGTAATCATTTATAAATTTTTCATTAATATCTGAAAAGTATATTTCTTTTTTAAATTTTAGAATTTTAGAAATTTGAGATTTGTAGCCAACCCATGTTTCCGTCTTAAATTGCGTTTTATTTTCCTCTAAATAATTCAAAATATATTCTGTAAAACTTCTTCCTGATAAATTTTGGTTCAAAGAAAGTAACCTTTCTTTAAACTGTAATAATGATAAAGGATGCTCTTCGTTTAAAAAATTGTTTACCAGTAACTTAATTGATTTTTTATCCATCGCATCTAAGATCATATTGTATCTTTCGTGATGATTATTTTGAATTTTAACCCTCTGATTTCTCAGTGACCAGTCTCGCAATGGAATTGTCACAGGCGTTACTGTTTCTATTTTCTTGCCTTTTAAAAAGGCTCTGAGGTAAATAGGAAATAGTCCATCTTTATTTTTTTCTTTTTTAAGTATAAAACGATAGCTTATTTGTATGCTCATAGTTACTGAAGTATTTGTGAAGTGAATTTATTTATAATTTGCAAATTGATAAATCTAAAGCAATAAAAACCAGTAGTTATGCTCAAAAGGTGAAGAGATAGGAAAACCTATGCCTTTGAAAAGTAATTCTGGCAAAAGTTTTATAGGAAGTTATGTTCTGGGAATGGGGTTTGTTTTGTCATCTGACAAAGCTAAAGAACTGATAAAAAATAACCCTCGTAACAAGGATGTACTTTTTCCTTATCTTAATGGTGATGATTTGAACAGTACTCCTGAACAGAAACCATCTAGGTGGGTGATCAACTTCTTTGATTGGGATGAAGAGAAAGCAAAGAGCTATCCTGATTGTTATGAGATTATAGAAAAATTAGTTAAGCCTGAAAGACAGCGATGGAAAATAGACAGTGCAGGTAACGAGATAATCGGTACATATGCTTTAAGAAAGCCATTACCTCAAAAGTGGTGGATATATGGTGAGAAACGACCAGCGCTTTACAAGGCTATATCTGAGTTAGACCAGGTAATAATTATTCCATTAGTTAGTAAATATTCTACATTTGAATTTTCTATCACTAATACTGTTTTTATGCATAAGTTGGGCGTACTAGTGTTAAATGACTATCATAACTTTGCCCTTCTTTCTAGCTCTATTCACAATCTATGGTGTTGGAAATATTCATCCACTTTAGGGGCAGGAACTTTAAATTATTCAACTACAGATTGTTTTGAAAATTATCCCTTTCCTCAAAGCCAGAAGATATCTTTACAAAATATAGGAAAACAATATCATCATCACAGAAAATATTTAACACTTAGAATACAATTAGGCTTAACAAAAATCTATAATCTATTTCATTCCGAAAATATTCAAGAATCCACAGATCCAAATGATAACCGCATTCAGTATTTGAAAAAGCATTTGGAAAAAAAAGGTCTTATATGTGACTATAAATTTGTTATAGAAAACATTATAAAACTGCGTGAGTTACAAATTCAGATAGATCAGGCAGTTCTAGCTGCATACGAGTGGAATGATATCCAGCTTAATCATGGTTTCTATGACTTAGAGTATCTTCCGGAAAATGATCGATTTAGATTTACAATACATCCAACTGCTAGAAAAGAAATTCTAAAGCGATTGTTATTATTAAATTTACAGCGATATGATGAAGAGCGAAAATTTGTAAGCCTTCAGACAAATATTGGAGAAAAAAAGCAGACAGTCGTAACCTCTAAAAATTTAAATCATACCCTATTCCCCGAAGATTAAAATAACTTCGGGGAATTATCTTCTATTTTTTTATTATGCGTTTTTTTAGATTTAGTGCTTATTTCAGCGCTCTTAGTTGCCTCTTGATGGAGCTGATGATTGAGCAAGAGTAAACGTTTTAGCATTTCCCTTCGAGCATCCGGATGGATAGAAAAACGTATTCGGTCATTCTCAGGTAAATATTCAAGGTCATAAAAGTTATGTTTGAGGTGTAAATCTTCCCAAGCGTATGCTTTTAAAACTAGATAATCTATTCGTTGTTGAAGGTTTCTCATTTCTAGTATATCATCAAAATAATCGCTATTAGGTTTCAAATTTTTCTTATGATAAATATTTTGCAAATCTGTAAGTCCTATTTTATATTTAAGCATTAGTTCTTTTCTAAACTTATATAATTTATGACCAAAATCTTTAAGTGAATGAGATATGTCGTTTGGAAAGGGAAAGGTTTCGAACGCTCTACTTACGGAATATCTCAGTGTAGCGGTCCCCATTGTTGAGCTATTTTTCCATGCCCAAACCTCATGAAATACAGACGATAAAACAGCAAACTCTGTAAATGTATTGGTAGCAAATACAACTGTTGCCTCAGAACACACAATATTATTATTGCAAATAGAAATTAGTAAATGCTTAGCATGACGATTTAAAACCATTACCTGGTCTAACTCAGATATAGCCTTGTAAAGCGCTGGTCGTTTCTCACCATATATCCACCACTTTTGAGGTAATGGCTTTCTTAAAGCATATGTACCGATTATCTCGTTACCTGCACTGTCTATTTTCCATCGCTGTCTTTCAGGCTTAACTAATTTTTCTATAATCTCATAACAATCAGGATAGCTCTTTGCTTTCTCTTCATCCCAATCAAAGAAGTTGATCACCCACCTAGATGGTTTCTGTTCAGGAGTACTGTTCAAATCATCACCATTAAGATAAGGAAACAGTACTTCTTTATTACGTGGATCTTTTTTTATGAGTTTTTCGGCTTCTTTAGGACCTAAAACAAAACCCTTTCCTAAGACAATGCTTCCCTGAAAGCTCTTGCCTTTATTCGATAACAAAGGCATAGGTTTTCCTATAACCTCGGAATCATCTAAATATGGAGTAATTCTCGAAACTGTTTTGTTATCCAAAATAAATTTTTTCTTCCATTCACCTTTGTAAATAGTGATTAAAGAAACCTCAACAGCTGCCTGTCCGGGCCATTTCATGGAACGAATAGCGTGATTAATTACCCCATTATCTGAACAGATAACATCTAAGCCTCCTTCACGAGCGGAACCTTGAGCGATGGTATTCGTAGAAATTAAAGACTGGAAGCCACTTGTTCTAATAATATTAAAAATTCTTCTAAAAAAATATGTTACCAAATCTACAGCTCCTATCGGCCTGTAAGTATACTTTAAATATTCAAGGAAATTTGTTCCGTAATTACCGCTTAACTTTTGTCCACCTAAAAAGGGCGGATTTCCCAAAATACAGTCAAAACCACCTCGCTCAAAAACTTCCGGAAACTCTAAAAACCAATGGAAAAATTTTTTCTGCTGAGCAACGGCCATACTGGCACCACGATCTATTATTTGAGCATTGGTTTTTGAGTAATGTAAGTATTGATAATGTGTTGTCAGTTTTTCTTTATTTTCAGCAGTCTTGGATATAAAAAACTGTGCTACTTGTAGATCTGCTAACTGTTTTAACCTGAACCATTTTTTACCGTTCGTTAGTTCGTGATACTGTCTTTCTTTTTGGACAATTTCAATAGATGTATTTTCGGGTAACTTTGTGAATTTTATAAAGTCTTTTTGCAAATTTTTCAAATCATTATCAACATCAACAATATCAAAGACACTTAATTGGCCCTTTCTTTCATTGTCGTTTCGTTTCTTAAAGCCAGTTGCTATAACTTTATCATCACCAAGCATTGCTTTAAAAGCTTCGCTGACAATGCCGTTTTGAAGTTCTTCAAAATGAGCTAATCCTACAATAGCATTTCCGTTTTTGATATGATGATCTAAAAAGTTCAACGGTCCACCAGGGTCATGAGCTTCAAGCCATAAAGCTACTTTACATAGTTCTACGGCAAGTGGATTCAAGTCAACCCCATAAATACAATTTTTAATTACATCACGTATCGCTAAACGTAGAACGGACGGTGTTGGCTGAGATTCATTACTTCTTAGTCGTGCCAATTCAAACCCAATTCTTCTGGCTGCCGAAAGTAAAATATGTCCGCTTCCACAGGCAACATCACACACAGTTATACTCAAAAGTGCTTTTTCAGGATCAGTTTCTTTAAGCATATTGCCAATAATATGATCCAACGAATTTGTAATCAGTGGTTTTACTAACTCCTCAGGTGTATAATGCGACCCAGAAGAAGAGCGATCATCTCCTTGCTTAAACCTGAATATTCCATTTTCTACAACAGGTTCAAATTCCAATAACCCTTCATATACGGAACCAAATTCCTCCACATCCAGATCGGCATAATTTACACGGGTAATCTGTTTATTCTCATTTTCAAAAGTGACTAGATACTTAAAAACATTTAATATATCTTTATTATTTAATAAAGTCGTTTCAATACTAGCAATCGCATTTTGGCTAAAAATACCAGAACCTAGGGCATCAATTCCTAATTGTTTACCATATTCACTGTTTTCAAAAAGTCTGAACGTTGTCATTAAAGACTGCCACAAATCTGTTTTCTTTGGATCGATATAAACAGCTTTATTTACAAGGTATGTCAAACGTTGAATACTGTAATATTGATAGTAGATGTCTTTAAGCCTCTTTTCATCTTCTGTCAAATTTTCTTTGTAAATTAAATTGCGCTCCTCGATCACTAACAGAAATAAGATACGATATACTGATCTTAAAATATGAAGATAATAATCCTTTGCGGTTAAAGTATTATTTTCGAAGGCAGTTCGTAATTCACTATTTTCTTGCTGCAAAAGCAATCCATTCGCTAAAGAAATTATTGAATATTCAACAGCCAAACTTAACCGCTCACGAATACGTGACCCTGATGCCAAAGCTTCATTATGATAATATTCTAGAAGAGAATCTTTTCCATCTTCTTTTTTTGCATTAATGCGAGAAGCATGCAGTAGACGAAAGAAAATTGCAAATTCAGCATAATGTCCTTCTTCCATCATTTGCTCTAGATTGAATTCTAAGTAACTTAATCTTGAAAGTCGGGTTGCATCACGCAATACACGGAAATGATTACCGTTAGTCACTAAGCCATAAATATGCTCGGTTGAATTGATGTATTCCTGTACCAATGAATGAGGTGATAGTCTTGGTCCATTATCTGCCTTTTTATCCATTGACTGCTCAATACCAACAATATGTATTGGGAAATCATCTTTATTGGATGCTCTGTGCGAAATTGCATAAGATTTTCCGTTAATGATTTCTGCATTGGAAAAGGTTAACTCATATCCTAAAAGATTGAGAAGCGGAACAATCCAATATTTTCGGGTTTCTGAAATTCCTTTTTCCATTTCTGAAAATGAACTCCGCTTCTGCTTAAAGATTTGCCAGTGTGTATTCAGAAGGCTCCAAGCATTGTTTATCTCATCCCGAACCTGCTCACTGGGTTTTAAGCCAAAATCTTGTGGTTTTTGGAAACTAATATTGTCCTGACGAATTTTTTCAAGAATTTCACTGGTAAAAATATTTCCCTGTATATTTATTGTCGTTAATTTCATTTTTAAAAAAGAGCTTTAGGTTTAGGCAATAAGATATACACGCCCATAACGTCAGGCGGAAGTACTGGAGTTGATTTCTCATAACTACGTCCTCCAATTAGAGTTTTAAACCTTCCGTGTGCCTCAACCAATTTATCGGCACGTTGTACAGCAATTTTTATAAATGCGTCCTTTTTATTTTCAAAAGAATTTAGTTCTGTTGTTAAAATTTGCCGTTGCTGTTCGAAGGAAATATTACTCAAAGGAATCGCCTCATTTAATAGTTGCTGTGAGTGTTTAAAATCTAATGGCAGTAAATCTTTGGCATTTTCCGTATATCCCCATAAATACATTTCCTCTGCCACTGACTCATTTTTAGAGCGTACTTCTTTTACAACGTTTCTTACACGAAACATTACCAGTGTAGTTTTACTCTGAACACTTTCCGTTTGAATTACGCTGGTTCTTGCTAATCCATAAATATTTCCTTGTTCCTCAAATGCGTTACTCACAATAAAATGGCAAAGTTGTTCTACAAATCGGTGGTTTCTTCCGATATATTGATAGCTTTTTGGTGTAGGTGATGTAAACGCAATTTTAATTTCAGTTTTTCCTTTCAACTGTTCTGTTTTAGATAGTAGAGCAACCTGCAAATGTTTTGGAAGATTCGTTATCTGTACTTTATATCCTTCGAGTTCAGAGGTAACTGATGCTCTTAAGGACTGTAATGCGTATATCGTAAAATTTTCCACATCCTGTGGATTACCAATAGCTTCATCCACTTCTTGCAAATCTTTCTTAATTGCTTCTGAGTCCACTGACTCTTGAGCAAAAATGGAACGTAGATTTTCACCTTTCTTCCTAGCCATTTCTAACTCATTATCAATTCTTATCTTGTCTTCAGCGAATAAAGTTAGTTGTTCTGTTTCTGACACAGTTTTTAAGATCTTTTGAGTAAGTTCAGCCATCAAGGATTTATTGTTTTCGCCAATTGGAATAGTTACCCCTATACTTTTTTGAATTTCACGTACTTTACGAATAAGTACTTCTAAGATAAATTTATCCATCGGATTATTTTCTCCATAAAGCATATATGTTTTAATAGTTTTTGAAGCTTGCCCGAAACGATCAACTCGACCTTCCCGTTGTTCAATTCTATTTGGATTCCAAGGAAGGTCGTAATGCAAAACTGCATTGAAGTGATCTTGTAAATTAATACCTTCACTCAGACAGTCTGTTGCCACAAGAACTCTTTTATCTTGCTCTCCCATTCTTTGGATTTCTTCCTTACGTTGTTCGTCCGCCAGTTCTGAGGTAATGGCTTGTACTAACACATTTTTAGGAAGGACTTCTTTTAATTTTTCTTCTACATATTTTGCTGTAGAAATATAATGACAAAATATTATCGGTTGAAAACCTTCTTTTAACCACTTTCGAATAAGATCAATAGTATGTTTGACTTTAATATCTGTTTCTGTATTTTCGCTTAGATATTCTGCCTGTTTTAATAGTTTGGCGATACTCACTAATTCTGTAGTTTTATAATCAACTGAATTTAACAAATCAGATCTTGAGAAATCTACCCCAAACTCATTTTCTTCAAACAATGTATCTTCCACAGCATCTTTGCCAATTCCTATAATTTCCTCTTCAATAGTAAGTTTTGCCTGGCGTTTTTCCAGCATTTCTTTAGCCATACTAGGACTAGACATTGCCCCTTTGATTAAAGCAATAGCAGCCCATGAGCGTAAAAGTCGTGTGTTTTCATTATCTGTCTCCACATCTGAAATCCCCCTGGCAAAGCCTACTAACTCATTATAAAAAGATTTGGTTTCTTCTGATAGAGTGAAACCTATTTCTTTAGAATCTCTCTCAGGAAATAAGGTATCTTCATTTAACCATCTACGAATGTTCTCGCGCTTGCGCTGAATAAAATATTGCGCAATTTTTCTTCTATCGGCCTGTTCAAGTTTCTCAAAATTTAATTTTTCGAAAGCTGGATTTAATAAACCCAAAAGGGAAAGAAACTCCTCATCCTTACCGCTATGAGGGGTCGCTGTAAGTAAGATTAAATGACGAATCTTATTGATAGCAATATCAGAAATCAGATTATAACGTTGTTGCTGATTTTTTGATGATGATCCTTTGGGAAGTGTACATGTGTGAGCTTCGTCTACGACTACTAGCTCTGGGCAATCATTTAAGAAAATGCCTCTACGTTTATCTGTTTTAATGTAATCGACAGAAATTACCTGGTACGGAATATGATAAAATACGGAATGGTCATCGGGAACCATACGATCTAAGCGAGATGCGGTGCTAGATCGGATAATTTCTGCATCAATATCTAATTTATCTTTTAGTTCTTGTTGCCACTGTTCACACAGATGCGGTGGGCATATTACCGCAAATCTTTTAATCTCCCCTCTTTCAATAAGTTCTTTAATTATAAGTAAAGCTTCAATTGTCTTTCCTATACCTACATCGTCAGCTATTAGTAACCTCGTAACGTCCTGCTTCAGCGCCATCACTAAAGGAACAACCTGATACGATCTAGGCCTAAAGGACAATTTCCCCATGCTTCTGAATGGTCCAGCAGCATTTCTCAAAGAAAGCCTAGATGCATTATAGAGAAGTTTAGCAGTTTCGAAATTGCCAATCTGATTTGGTGAAGGCTCTTTAAAATTTGCTTTTTCTATAGCTTCTAAATCTTTTGCAAGAGGCATAAAAATACCGGTAGTTTCTTCATCCGAACCACCAAGTGGTTTAACTAACATAACAAGATCATTGTTAGAAGGAAGTACCATCCAATCACGATTTCGATACCGTACTAAATTTCCCGGAGTATATTTATTATTCATTATTTATCCTTTCTTATTATTGAACCGTGAATTAATTTTAAGGTTATAATACTCTTCTAAAAATATCTTTTCTTCTATCTATTAATTTTTCCAAAGGTTCCGTATAATGCCAGCGAATCACATCGTACGATCCCTCTCTTAATATTTGATCGATCATTTCGTCACGTTTCTTTACTAGTTCTAGATCATGTACCGAACCGTCACAAAACACCAATGTAAACCCCGAACCGTTTTTATAAACAAAGTCTGCATTTATGTAATAACTATCTAGATTTACTTGCGCTCGATCTGGCAGCGAATAACCGTTTCCATGCAAATATTTAATTAGTTTTAATTCTGTACTACTGTTCTTATCATATTTATTTAATAAATAATGATAATGTGCTTCCCTATCGTTTTCATCTCCCTGTACTAACTCAATATCACAGTCCATTAAATATTCCAAGGTTTCCTTAATGATATGGCGATTAAGTTGCTGATGATAGTTTTGGTTATAATAACTTAACAAATCCTGATATGTAGCATGAGGTAATTCTTTACCCAGATTTGTTTCTTCTCTGGTTTGTAAATCGAAATGAAGAATTTCATAGCTAGTTTTAAACCATTCTTTCATTTTTAAAGGTTCAGAAATTAACTGTGATAGTATACCGAGTGAACCTTCTGACGCTTCGTGAATAAGAATATTTGGTTTTTCTTTATCTCCCATCACGCTTACTGCCATCTCACTTTCTTCCACAAGGAACAACTTCTCAATACCTCTTTTAAGTGCATAACTTAATGAAATAACCTGATTAGGGGTAGTGCCGATATTACCTAAAGGTTGAATGTACAAAACATCGGCAGTATCCTTAGTGTAAAGCATTATCTCTTTGGCATTATGTTTTAATTCATCATTATCTTTTAGACTACGCTCTTGTATCCAAACGCCATTTCTTTGATCAATCTTGAAACCGTCATTTTGTGATCTTCGTGCTTTTTTATTGACTTTTATAAGATTGGCAGTTTTACTAAAATATAATTGCAGTAGTTTTTCACCACCTTTCTTTAACACAACAGATTCTGTATTTTCAATCCCGGAAGGAAAACTAAAATAAGATAGAATTTCATAACCTGAGCGGCTCCTTTCTTCTTCAATACAAGATATTTTTTGTAATGGAATACCTTCACACTCTGAAAACTCAATAACATTGGAATACAAATCTATATTTTCTCCTTTTAACTGACTCTTACTAATCGGGTCAATATTTGCTGTCTTGATTTCATCATTGAAGTAAGCGTACCCCGTTTTGTTAGATACTAGAATTTTTTCACTAGTATTTTCAAGGTCCTGCACCATCATCCGGTTTATTCTGAATTTACTTCCTGAGTGATAGACCGTATTTGCAGGCCCAAATTCGGATAAAGCTAAAGCTCGAGGTCTTGAAAGGACTTCCACATCATCTCGATAACTTTTACCTAAAACAGCCCTAACAGGAAGGCGAGTAAAATTATAACCTGGCAAAAATCCTTCCGCGGCTAGATATCTAAATACATAAAATTCTGAATTACTGGAACTTTGCTGTTCCTCATTTTTTAATAAAGCAATTTGCTTTCGTGCAAACCGTTCCTGTTTTGCTGCTTCTTTCCTTTCTGCACTGTCAGATTTATAAGTATGATTGTCCAAAATTGCTTGAGCTTTATTTCTAAGCGTGCATGCGTTTTGAAACATTCTGATCCAACGGGTAAATGATAATACAAATTGATTGGGGAATTTTTCTATACTGTTTAGTATCCATTGTTTGGTAAACCAATTTGCTTTGTTAAGGTCGGGTATTAATGAGTAGACTATCTTTTCAAATTCTTTTAGCAAATCATTCTTAGATATAGAAATCAAATGTTCTATTCTATTTAATATATCTTTCTTAACATATACTTTTTTTTCATCTGATAAATCTAATATATCTGCTACTGAAGTTCTCAATTCACTGATCTGGAGTTCCATCAAAAGATAAGCATTCATGTGCGTTATTATGAGTTCTTCATTGACAAGATCAATTCTAGGAGGCTGGACAACACCTGCAACCATTTCTGCTGAATTCTTAAAATAATTAACGTCATGCGGTGACATTGTAGAACAATAAGTGAAAACTAAAGCTGTTTGCCCGCTTCTTCCTGCACGCCCACTTCTTTGGGCATAATTAGATGCATTAGGAGGTACATTTCGCATGTGTACAATATTTAGATTAGCTATGTCGATACCTAATTCCATTGTAGGAGAACAATACAGAGTTGAGATTTCACCTTTTCTAAATTGTTCTTCTCTTTCAATTCTTTGTGCAGAGCTAATCTGTCCTGTGTGTTCTTTTGCAATCAATTCTTTCTTGAATTTGCTAAAATCTGTTTTATATAAATTTTGGAAATAAAGATTAGGAATTAATTCGGGTAATTCTGCTTGAAAATTGAAACGTGTATGATCCAGTTTTATAGTTTTTTCATCTGATTTGACCCACAACAATTGATCAGCTCTCAGTTTATAATAATTTAATTCAGGATTTTTTTTATCCTGTTCTAATGTAATAAAGTTCGTATTGACAAGTATTAGAAGCAATTCTTGAATAAATATTTGATACTCTTCTCTATTTAATTTTTCAGAGCGATAATTGTTTTCTACGATACAACGATTGATATATTTGCCCAGATTAGACCGAAGTCCCATAGATACAAAATACTTGCCTTTTGGTCTCGGAGAAGGAATTGTTAAAACCATCTCAGCGGGTTTATCCAAAATCTCATTGTAATCTAGTGACCACAATGAATCTGGATGAAGCCTATCTCTCATTAATTCTTCGGTATTAGCTATATGTTTGAAGAATTTATGGTCAAGAGCAAAATTGGTCCTAAAATAATCTAACACGTTTCTTAAAAAGTCCTTCCGACTTTCATTCGACATATTTTTTAAAAACTCAAGATTTTCAAAACGGTTTTCCAATTCTGAAAGCCTATCCAGGTTTTTGTAATTAATTTCTAAAAGAGCAACCTGTTCCAAATTTGGCAATGTATATCGCCAACCTCTTTTTAAATCTTGAAATATCCTGTACTTCAAATAACCCTTAAGGGCATCAATATTTCTATCATCAGGAAAATCTTCATCCTGCGAAGGATATAGCGCGTAATCTTTTTCTTTTAATCCAAGACTTCTATACAGCGATTCTGCTATTTCGTGTATTTCGAGAGATTTTTCACTTTCTTTCACAGCGATGTAAAGAGCTGATCTTAGGCGAATAGTTGTATAAAAGTCATTAAAGTGCCCTGATTGTAAAGAAGCATCTTGTCTATTATCAGTAAAACTTAATAATTTTTGGTCTTGCAATTTTTCTCCCTGTTCAGCAAGGCTCTTAACTACAGCATAAGAAATTACCGAAGTTGCAGTACTTCTTCCTTCGGATCCTAATCGAGAAAGCTTTGTAAAATCATTTGTTTTACTGTCTTCATAAATAATTTGTGCCGTTGGATCAATTCTCAATCTTGCAGGAATAAAATAACCTTTAATTGGAAATTTTGGCTCGAAAGAAAACTGCCCATCACTATTAAAATATATTTGGTGTGGCATTAACATTTGATAGTAAGGAAGTAGTGCAGTTTCTTGTCTGTTCCACCATTCTGCTGGTACTAAATTGCGGAAATCAGTATTCCAAAAATTTTCACCTTCATCTAACACGATATATCCAAACTTAAAATCTTCAATATTCGGATTTTTCTGATTGATTTCTGATTTTTTCTTATTGACAAATTCCTTATTCGGTATGATTGGTAAAAATTCATTTTCATGGATATTTAATTCAACACAAAGAAATTCATAACCTGAATATCTAGAAAAAAGCAATGGGTAAAGTTTTTTTTCCTTTCCATCAACCTTAACAAATGGTTCGTCAGATGAAGTTATATATCTCGTATTTCTTGGTTCGAGAGTTACTGAAATTGAACCTGTCTGAGAGATAAATTGATGAAATCTAAAAGGAAGAAAAGATCGTCGAGTTCCCTGCAATCTATTATTTTCATTGATTCGTTCTGCCCATTTTAAAAGATTAGAAAGTACGATTCGGATTTCATCTTTTAATAATGAGGTCTCATCATGTATTTTTTCAGCAATTTTATCAATACTTAATGGCTTACCTCTTTCTAACAACTTATGATTAGATTTTAAAGCGATATTCATTTCTAACCAATTAGCAAGATCATTATTTATAAAATCTTCTTCGGATCCCTCAAAATTAACACCACTACGTATAGCAGTAGCCAGTTGAAAAGAGTTTACATGTTTAGCCATTGTACACGGCTCAAGGTACTCGTTTACAACACACTCTGGTAAAACTTCTTTGCCAAAAATCTGCGTCGCAACTTCAGACACTTTTTTCTTTTTTTCCTCTGGAGAACCTTGCGAAGCCATGGTGGCAGAAGTACCAATAAAAATTAAATCGTTTTTAACTAGTGCTTGAATCCTGCGGTTCAATAAACTCACATCAGCTCCCTGTCGCCCTCTGTAAGTGTGTAGTTCATCGTAAACAATATATTTGAGATTGTAGGTCATTGAATCTCTTAACCATTTTTCTGATTGCCGTGTCATTATTAATTCCAGCATCATATAGTTGGTTAAAAGAATATCTGGTTCCTCATTTTTTATTTGTTCCCTAGCATTTCCTGATTCTTGTCCAGTATACTGCGCAAAAGTTATTGGAAAATTTTCTCCATAAGCATTAGCATACTTTTTAATTTCTTCATATTGAGAGTTAATCAATGCATTCATCGGATAAACCAATATTGCTTTCACACCTTTTTTCTTTTCTATTCCTCTTTTAAAAAGCTCATTAAATATAGTAGCTAAAAAGGTTAATGATTTACCAGAACCAGTTCCTGAAGTTACTACAAATGCTTTATCTTCCACTCCGATTTTAATTGCTTCGACCTGATGGCGGTATAATCTATACGAACCGAAAGCATTGGGCAGATTTGAATTTATTTTGTTTTCCTGAATTAACTCATTAAAAGACTGACCCTTTTCAAAAGAAGGATTAAACTGTATAAGCGGCTCTGGTAAAATATTATTTATTAATGTAGAATTATTAACAAAATCTGAAATTCTTTCATCTTTAATATTAATAAATGACTGTAAATATGATTTGTAATCAGAAATTACTTTCTGGTGAGTTTCAAATGCATCCATTTCGGAAAGGTTTGCTGTAAAAATAGCGAATAATAGGTTAAGATGATAGTATGGTGATTGGATTAATAATATTGCTTGAAAATATTACTAATTAATCTTAATATTTATATGTTCACAAGAAATTCGCCAATAACAAAATCTATATCTATCTATTCAATCTTTAGCTTTTCTATATTTATTTATTTTTATTGCTGACTTTCAACTCACTAAAATCAACGGATTATTATGGCTATTATCTCTGTACCGAATAATCAAGATGATTTCATGTACTTAAAATTTAAAGAACTCTATCACTGCTAAAATGGTACATTAAAACCAAGATTTCATGTACTTATTTATAAGGGTAGTATCTTGGTTATATTATATAGGGTTTTACCTATTCATATTAAGGTAAAAAACCTCATAGAAAAGGAAAACAAATCTATTCATAATGAATGCTTTACGGATTTTTTGTTAATTTCGATATAACCAAACAATTGTCATCATGAACAAAAAAAAATCTTTATTTTGCATCTTAAGCATCTTTGCTTTCTTCGGTGTTAACATGAGCGCTCAGGATATCATTACCGATAACAAAGGTAAGCCAATCTTCAACATGCCTACTTCCTTGATTGCTCCCAAATTAACAGCAAACAGTGGGGGCATACGTTTTCCTATAAAACGATATAATGGTACCAACTACTTTTATTACCAGAACAATGATTCTTCAAAGCCAAAAAAATTTACTGTGCGTAAGTCCTGGAGCATTTTTGGAAATATTGAGGTTGTAAGCAATACTGCAAGTATACTGGACCTGTCTAAAAAACCAAATGTCTCGCCCCATTTCGAAATAGGAATAGGAAATACCCTAGACTCAATATATACCAATGTTTCTGACCTCGAAGATTGGTATCAAACATTTTCAGCTGCAGTTTTTATAGATTATCAGCATTTCAAAGTATATGATACACTCACGCAAACTACTGATAAATTCAGACGCTGGAGTCCCGGTATAAAAGTGACATATAATCGCTTTAAAAAAGACCTCTATGGCCTTGCTTTTACAGGGAGTTATCAAAAGAATGTCAATGTTTCTGCCCTTACATCTTATCAAAACATTACAGGAACATTTTATACTGATCCGAACGTAGCAGGTAATGGCACGGTTGACGGCTATTTTGCTCCAGCTAAAGTTGCTAACCAATTCAGATTTTCCATAGCTGCACCTATATTCTGCATACCGCCGATCTTAATCAAAGGCGCCCAATTTATGCCGGCTCCCTATTTTTTTATAACGACACCTGATTTCGGAAAGATTGAGCGCTTTGGCGGCATAACACTAAATATCCTTCCAACCAGAATTTACAAATCAGCCGCAAAAGCGTTTGCCATCACAAGCGCTTTCAGTGCTGGCTACAATATTTGGGATAGTGCCACTAAAGATAGCCAGGGTTACTTCTTCTTCTCAGGTAGTTTTAGCTTTGGAGACCTTAAACCAGCTACTAAGGAAAAGAATATTAAATAATTCTTTTGACGAAATGATCGTTGCAATTATAGATAAGCTTGCATTTGATAAATTCATAGCAATAAAATGTCAGAGGTTGCTGACAGCGCTTCTCATTTTTTAATACATTAGCTCTAACAAGTAAACGTCCCAAACTCACAATCAATACATGGCTGACAAAATAAAAGAAGAATTGCAATGGTCTGGTATCAGAGTCAAACTGAATCAGGCTTACAAATACGACGCAGTTTGGGAAGAGGCCATTCAGGTATTTGACAATCGGCTTAAGGAGAGATTTTTTTATCCTATTCAGATAATAATAGATCAAGGCGAACTAAAAGGTGAAGGTTTTGCAATGCTTACTGTGCAATGTGCATTGATGGAAACCTTTGCAGCTTTCCGGTTGGGAAAAATTTTCAACCATAATAGAAAAGCACCAGCCTCAGTACATGAGTATTATGCAAGTAAAAATATGTTTACGAGCTTTTTGCAGGACGCAGAAATTTTCAGGAATCATTTTTGGACCGAAGTAAACGGTCAAAAGATAATTTTAAACCCACCTTTTGCTACAGATAGCTTTTATAGTGATGTCCGTTGCGGACTGATGCATGAAGCCAGGACTAAAGGCAATTGGCTAATTAGAGCTGCACCAAAGTCGATGTCTGTGAAAAATGAGACACAATTTATAGTCGCGCAGAGTGATATGAATATTATATATCGGACTACACTTCACTACAGGTTATTGCACTATTTTGAAATATATAAAGACGATCTACGTCAAAATGACCAAGCAGGTCAATTGCTAAGAAGAAATTTTGCACGTAAACTCGATCACCTTTTTGATTTCCCCGCAAACACAGCCTATGAATGGTGGACATAAAAGAAAATAAATGAAACATGAATCTAAAGGGGACGTAGGAGAAAACTATGTTAACCAGTTAGCGTATATATCATATTTAAAATACTGGTGTTATCCTAATCCAATGGATATTACCGGTGATAAAAAAGAAATTTGTGATCTTCTAATTGCATTTCGCGATGTACTCATCATTATTTCCGTCAAAAACTACAACTTTAACGGTAATTACGAACGCTATAAAAGAAAAGTCATAGAGAAATCAACCAAGCAGCTTAATGGCGCTGAGCGAAAACTTTTTGGTTCTGGGCGTGACATCTATATACAGCATCCTGACAGGGAACCAGAGCTTTTTGACCCCAAACAATACTCAAAAGTTTATACGATTACCATTAATGCCGGGGAGCAGTTTGAGCATTATGAGCTAAGTGATAACCCCGAAAACAAAGGGTTCATTACAATTCTTAACAAAGAAACCTTTGAGGCGATAATACAGGAACTAGACACCATAAAGGACTTCGTTGAATACCTTGACGAGCGCGAGAAATTACTGCTATCTGATCGCACAGTAACATTGAAATGTACAGAAAGAGATTTACTTGCTGTTTATTTAACCAATGCCCGGGAGTTTCCACAAGATTATACTTCGCGCAGATACAAAGAAATCATTCTCAGCCTGGAAGGAGCCTGGGAAAGCTATGATAAAAGTCAATCAGCTTTGCTCAAACGTAAGGCTAATAAAACCAGCTACTTTATTGATCAGTTAGTCAGAGAGGATATCCTAAACTTACCAGGGGGAGAAACTTTAGCTCGTGAGCTTATGAATCTCTCCAGGACCGAAAGGCGAATGGTAGCGAATACACTATTCAATCTGGTAGGTAAATACCAGGATCTACCCGGGATCTTGGCTCGCAGCTACTCGGAGTATAACGGAATAGGGCATCTTTTCATATACTATCCTCCCGAAGAAAATGAAAAAACCGTCGATTGGGTGCTACAACAAGCATTACCAATATATGCACACAAAACCAATCATAAAGAAAAAGAAATTATTCTTCTGGCCGCAACTAAAGACCTTAAAAATTGGAAGTTCGGAATGTTTAAGACTGATCCTAATGCTTCTGATGAAGCAAAGAAACATATAGAGGCTCTAACCGAACAATTTGGCTGGTTTAAGGACATGAAAGCTATTTATCACGTTGAAAAAGAATATCCAGATGAACAAGATTAGAATTTTTATTAATAGGATTTTGCGGTTTTTAAAACTGAACTTTATGTCCATTTTTTTTGCATTGGCCTTTCTTGGCGCTATACGACTATATACTGTAGCTGTGATTGATTCTACCGCATTTGCAGGAGGGCTGGCTGCAGTTGCAACTATGTACTATGGTAGCTTGAAGATAAGGATGGATAATGATATTTTGTTTAAAGAATTATTCAAAAGCTTTAATGACCGATATGACAGTCGTTTTAATAATCTAATTAACGACCTTAAAGCTGATGAATCAATTTCTCCTAATCCAGAGCAGAGAAATGTAATAATCGACTATTTTAACCTTTGCGCAGAAGAATACCTGTGGAAAACAAAGAACCGCATTCCTGGTGACGTGTGGAAAGCCTGGAAGGCAGGTATACTAGAAAATTTGAAGATATCGCAGGTCAAAAGCATCTATGATGCGGAAACGGCCACAACCGCTGGTCGTAATTCCTATTACGGGCTCTACGAGGAATTAACAGTAAATGATCAACCCTTAAATATCTAAATTAATGAACTTATTCTCAAAAATCTTCGGCAAGAAGAAACAGCAACAGGTTGCGCAGCCGCTAATTCCACATTTGGCAGACCCACAAGATATTGTGACAAACATTTCCTCATTGCGCGGTCAGGGAAGGTATACCGAAGCGGTCAAACTATTCGAAGATTCTTCTGAACTTCTTACAGGAACCGATGCCGAGTTGGTGGCGCTGACAACAATCATTAAAGCTGCTGATGAATCTAGTGACGATGTTAACATTATAAAATATGCAAAGCGACTAAAGCAACTTGAACCGGGACATCCATATGTCGCACAGATATCAAAAAAGCATAAATTCTAGAGTAATGAAATACTTTAAAGTTGTTTCTCCTCTAAGCGGCCCTATTACTATCGACACCTCCGTTTCTAATTATGGCGAGAGCTTAGCAAATCGTCAAAATTATGACAGATTACTTGAAATTATTACCCAGTCATCAGAGAAATACGGATTCCCGCTTGATATATATTTTACACTCAATAATGCGATTGCCTTGAGTGGCAATGATTACCTCAGGAATTTTCCGCCTCACAAAGACGACGTTTACAATCTTTCTTTTCTTTGCACTAGCCAAAACCGAAGAGACATTCTAATGGATAGAGAAGATTTAATACAATTTATCAAGGATATTGATCAGGCGGGAATAAGCCTTTTTGACGAAGGCAATTATCTCTGGGAGTACATTTATGAGAAAGTAAGGGCATTGAAATATCCACACCTTCCTGCTCGGCACCAGTCTATATTTTTATTTGAAACCGTACAAGACTGCAATTATTTTATGAATAAGCACGGCATGTTTGGTGCTATTTGTCAGGTTGATATTATTCAGCAGGATGCTTTATTTCGCGGAGATATGAATATATATGACGAGATTCCGAATCATTTCAGCTACCAGCAAACATTTGATGAAGCATCAAGATACTGGGATGCAAAAGTATCAAATCAACCCGTTTACGAGATTTTGTTTCAGGGAAAATGTACATTCACCCCTTATCCTTAACCGCTTATCATGATAAAAAAACAAGACAGGAACCTGGGCCAAAGAGCCTACGAACCAGTACATATGAATACCGTCGTTTCTGAGATAAAAAAATCCTTCCCATTACATTTCAGCCAATTCAAAAAAGGCAATGAAATCCACAATGCGTTGATGGATAATCCTAATTTTAAAGTTATAGTTAAAAGCAAGCCATCTTCTGCAAAGGATGTACTTTCTAAAGCCTTTCAGAAATCAATTGATGAACTTACAAAGAACCAGCCGGTATACAGTAAGTTTTTTGATATGGAAAGTCTGGATGAGGATCAGGATGACCCAAACGCTTTTAAGAAGGGACTTTCAAAGCAAATATCCATTATAAATCGTTGCCTTAATTCCAAGGCAAAGGAAATGGAGCGCTATAAAAGTGAATTTTTTAGTAAATCTGGCCGAGAAATGCTTGATGTTACTACCGCTATCATTGCCTTTGGAAATGAATATGCCCGCACCTTCGATGAGAGGAGACACGAGGCTGCTATAACGGTAGGAGATCTTGGTCTGTCTGCACTTCTCGAAGAGCAATATGTCTCTTATAACGTAATAGGAGGCGGTATAAAATCTAATTTTTTGCACACCCTATTTCCTAACGCCTTTGCCTATAGAAGCCAAAATGCACTTTGGGCGCTTTGGTACTTAACAGGCAAGAATGACTTTGGTTTTATCGACGGTTCTGAATTTTTGATGCTGGATCCTTCCAAAGGAACTACACAACAAAATTACCACTATCCTTATGACCTCTTTTGTTTTTACGCCTTACAACTTTACATGCTTTTAAAAAATGCCTGTAAGTACGAAGGAGTATTGCTTCAGGATAAGTACCGTTATATATACCTCGATACATTCCTAAACAGTATTGCAGATATCGAACACTTGGAAATTAATGACTTAAAAAAATCCGGAGATTATGCAGGCTAAAATCCAGGATACATTTCAGACCCATTTTTCATCGGTAGGAGAATCCTTAAAACCGGAGCAGGAAAAGGTTGTCCTCAGTTTACTTAATGGACATAACACCCTATGTTTGATGCCTACAGGTGGCGGAAAATCATTGTGTTACTGGGTTGCTGGAAAAGCGCTTGAAACGACCACGCTTGTAATCTTTCCCTTGACAGCATTAATGGACGAACAAGCTGATAAGTTAAGGAAGCATAACTGCACAGTAACTGTATTGCACAGTGGAATTAATTCCAAAGACCAATACCAAGAACTGCTTTCCCTTTACGGTCGCCATAGACCGGAATTCATTTTTGTATCACCTGAACGCCTTGCAACAGATGGTTTTTTAGAATTTATCCTCCTAAGCACACAGGAACATATAAAACTGGTGGTAATCGATGAAATACATTGTATTTCGCAATGGGGATTTGACTTCAGGCCATTTTATAAAGAAATACCATCTTTTCTGAATACGGTTTTTGGAAATAAAAAGCCATTGATCTTAGGCCTTACAGCAACAATTGGTGAGAAGGATACTGAAGAGATATGCCGGGACTTCAATATTGCTAAAAAGCACATTATCCGTAGCCCATATCTCCTGCGCTACAATATCAGTACAAAAATTATCAAAGTGGAGAATGAGGATCAAAAAGATTTCCTCCTATGGGAAACTCTTGAAGAAAGAAAAACCGAAAAAATCCTTGTTTATATTGACAGGAAAGCAGGAACACGTTCGACAGAATATTTTTGTGAACTAGCTAAAGAAAGGGGATTCGCCGCCGATTATTTTCATGCGGATCGTAACTCGAAAGAGAAGGCTGAGATTATAAAGAAATATAAAGAAAACAAAATAACACTGCTTTTTGCGACCTCGGCCTTTGGAATGGGAATTGACATTCCAGATATCAGGGGCGTGATTCATTACCTCCCTGTGGACAGCGTTGAGCAGTATTACCAACAGATCGGCAGGGCGGGGCGAGATAAAAAAATGGCGTGGGCAAAATTATTTTATTCCGATACTAATCTAAAACGCAGGCGAACTAGGTTCATAAACGGTTCGTTTCCTGAAGAGGAAGATATTACAACTACCTTTACCGTGCTTACTGATAATTCCATTGGTAAAAAGACCGTTAATTATTTTCAGGAGGAAAAAGTTCAAGTAGCCTACCAGTACCTTTTAAACTGCGGGCTTATTAAAGTAATTGCAAAAGGAATCCAAAGCCTCGAATCATTTGAAGCAGTTAATGATTTTTCCCAATTCCAGGACTATCTGAATGCAACAAAAAACAGAAAACTCATCACAACAGCAAGGAAGCTGAGAATTGGCGAAAAAGATATATTGCAGACCATATTCAGCTGGCTAGCGGATGGCAAAATTAAGGCCGTTAAAGCTCCAGATAAGTGTCTTGTTATAGAGTCGTTTACGGATGCCATAAATAACTCGGATATGGAATTTATTCTGGCAGACATTGAAACAAAGAGACAATACAAAAATACAAAGTACGATGACTTTATTGCCATTCTTGATAATTTTACAAGCCAGTCTGCCTTTCAATATGAAATAGGGCGCTACCTTGGTATTGGACGTTTCGAACTGGGACGTCAGCACCAAACCTTATCAGGACACTTGGTGCGCTCTAAGTCAGAGGTAATTATTGCTAATATTCTCACTGAACGAAATATTAACTTTGAATATGAACCTATGCTTTTTTCTGTTGACAGAGAACTCTACAGTCCTGATTTTGCCATCGCACACAATGGTAAAGTATATTATTGGGAGCATCTGGGAATGCTTGATAATGAAGAATACCGATCCAACTGGAAAATCAAGAAGCAGTGGTATGATCTTAACTTTCCAGGCCAGCTTATTACAACCGAAGAAAGTCCAATTCTAAGCCATGCGGCACAAGACCTTGTTAATCTTTATTTTTTGTAAATATAATTATAACAGTCCGGCGTAGGCTATTCAATGTCTTTTGGGAATAGCTGGAAAAATTAATTACGTTGACCCCCTCCGCTAAGTTCAGATAGCTATCTAATCGATTATACTTGAATACAAACAGAGTGCAATCCTAAATTGGTGGTAAGGGGGCAATTATGTTAGGTTTATACACCAAGTGTTGATTCATATATAATCTCTGATATTATAGAGATATGACATTTTGCATGAATTTTCAATAAATATGCATGCATTTAAATCTTATTTCCATAACTTTGTATTATGGATAAGTTACAGCAATTAAAGAAGCATTTAAAACGTGGACAGGTTTACCGCCGGGCTGAGTTGGCCAACTGGTCAAACTCCGTTGACCGCCATCTTCATGCATTGGTTAACGAAGGCACCCTGCAAAAGCTATCTCATGGTCTGTATCATTATCCTGAAAAGACCGTTTTCGGTAAAACACCACCTACTGAAGAAGTATTGGTACGAGGCTTCCTGAAAGACGACCGCTTCCTGTTAACTTCACCAAATGCTTATAATGCACTTGGCGTAGGTACGACACAGCTCTACAATAAGAAAACTGTATACAACCACAAGCGCCATGGCGATTTCACACTCGGCGGTATGACTTTTTCTTTCCGCGTAAAGCCGCATTTTCCTCGCAAAGCCACACCTGAGTTTCTTTTGGTTGACCTCTTGAACAATCTCGATAACTTAGCCGAAGATCCAAAGTTAGTTTTGGAAAAAGTGAAGTATAGAGCTAGCAGCATGGATAAAAGGAAATTGTTGTCTTCTGTAAAGGAATATGGCAGCGCCAGGACAAAAAAAATGCTCGAACCGGTAATGTCGTTGCAGTATGCCTAATTACCTCCACAAACATAAAGACTTTCCGTCGCTATTGCGTATCATCGGTGCCGAATTAGGCATTGATCCTGGCTTGGTCGAAAAAGACTACTGGATTATGCATGTGCTTCATGGCCTGCAAAATCAAGGTTTGGATTTTGAGTTAAAAGGAGGTACATCATTATCAAAAGCGTATAAAATAATAGATAGGTTTTCTGAGGACATTGACATCCACATTAAACCTCCTATTGATTTAGAGGTAGACGAGAATCCAAAAAAAATTAAAGATAAAAGTGTTCAGTCCCGAAAAGAGTATTATGATTGGCTTGCAGATAATATAAAAATTGATGGTATTATTTCTATAGATCGGGATTATGATTTTGACGACCAATCTTATTACCGTAGTGGTGGTATCAGACTATATTATGAACCAAAAACCGGTTACTTAAAAGGTTTAAAAGATGGTATTTTACTGGAAGCCGGATTTGATACGGTAACGCCTAATTCAAAAATTTCTATTAGCTCTTGGGCATATGACAAGGCATTAGCCACTTCAAATGTGTCAGTTATTGACAATAGAGCTTTAGATGTAGCCTGTTATCATCCCGGTTATACTTTTGTTGAGAAGCTTCAAACTATAGCGACCAAATATAGGCAGGAACAGAATGATGCCGAAGCCCGTCCTAACCTTATGCGACAGTATTATGATATATATTCATTATTAGCCAATAAAGAAGTCCAGGATTTTATTGGTACACCGGAATATTTTGAACATAAGAGGACGCGTTTCCCCAAGGCTGATTTTGAAATCCCGATTATAGAAAATGATGCTTTCAGTCTTAACAATCCTGGAATTAGGGAAGCTTTTAGAAAGCGTTACATTGCAACAGCTTCATTGTATTATAAAGGTCAACCTCACTTTGATAGTTTATTGGAACGTATAAAAATTAATATAGATAGATTGTAAATTTTTAGTCAATCTCAGTTTTGTAATTTGTTCATTCATTTTGTTGAGAAATATAATATTTGATATCGACCCACAATTGAGGATTCAATTATAGTCGAAAATGGTTATATTTGTCATTAATTATAGCTCTGTAAAAAAAGCAGGTTTTAAGACGATTTAAATATTTGGTAAAAAGTTCGTGGCACAGTCAAATCGAACTTTTACAAACATAGCAATGATGCGGGTTTTAATATAAAAGTTCGAATCCCTCATCGCCCACCAAAATAAACCTTCAGTGAAAACTGGAGGTTTTTTTGTTTATTTCCTCTACTTTTTATTTTGGATCACTTTAATCCCCTCATCATCTTTGATCATTTTTGCAATAGCCCATCCGGACCAATCAAGTTTTGGTCGTGGGTTATGCGATACAAATATAGTTTGAAAGTGAGCTTGCGAGTTTTGGAGATAGTCTAAATATATCTTAATATTAAGGTCATCAAAAGAATAAAGTGGTGGCCAATCTATTAGCAGTAAAACAGATTTGAATTTAGATATTTCTGTCGCAAAACTTATAGCAATATCAAGAATGACATTTGAGTATTCTGTTCCGGAACAAGAACCCAAAGATTGCGGCCACCAATTACCAATATCTACATTTAACTTATCGACAACATATGGTTTTGTCCTTTTTTCAACGATTTCCATTTTGCGTGTCTTTAATCCGTGTTTGATTCCGGTTGTATTAAGCATTGATTTTACAAACGACCTTTCAAGACCAAAACAATCTGCTATGGTTTTTAAATCATCTACATTTTGTCGAATTTCATTTTTGAGATATAAAACAAAATAATCGTAAGGTACAAAAGGCTGTTTAGATTTACCAATATTAAAGAATAGTTGATTGTTTTGAATATGGGCAGTGAATTTCGAAAGTACTGGATTATCAAGTCTAACTTCTGTAGAGAAATTTACATTTGGTTTATTCCATCGAGAGTATATTTTTTGTTTAAAAACAGAATCCATAATTTCGACAATTGTTGACTTACCAGTTGCATTGCTTCCTGTTATCAAAGTAACCTTTCCTAAATTTAATTCAATAGGGTTTTTAAACACGGTTCCTTGAACTTTTATATGGTTTATCCAATTTATAGGATATGTATATTCTCCAAGTTCAGCTGAAATTAAAAACTCATGCCTGTTTTTATATCTTGTCAACAAATCAGATGTGTATTTATTATCTTTTGCTTTACTATCTACAATTTTATGATGGTTACGGCATAAATAAATACCATTTTCAGGCTTTTTCAATTCATCATCATTTAGTCCGCCATCTGTCCTTGGACCCTTTGGAACTGCGGAAAAAATATGTGCACATTCTCCAATGGTAATTGATTCATGACTAAAAACTCCAGGTCCAACTAGAGTTTTATTGCAGCCAGGAAAACTACATTTAAATCCAGCACGTCTCGCAATAATTTCCTTTGTCTTATCACTAAAATCAATTCTTTGTTTTTTAACTATTATTTTGTTCATAACCTGATTTAGCTTATTAGTTCATATTATGTCCACATTCAAATAATCCCAAATATATATAACTATTTTTCAGGCTTTTCATAAATCATTAGATTATGTCTAATTATATGCTTGCTTTACTTCAAAAAAACATCAACAAGCGATTAGGTATTCAACTACAATCCCTGACACTCCACAGATTTAAAACCTTTAGTTTTCACTAAAGGTTTTTTTATGTAGATAACTTTTTGAATTGATCCGTTTTTCAAAACTTATAGCAAAATTTCATGACATGATCGTAGGACTAAGAACAAGTAAGGGGCATGAAAAAATCCTTATTTTTTGAATAAGGATCTTAGTTTATTATTTAATTTATCATCCAGGCCTTTTAAAGAAACTGTAACATAATCAAACCGGTACAGATCAAACTTGCAAAAAAGCTACTATTTTTCCCGACAGTCCTGGAGAATGAAAGCGATGAATTATTAAGTTTTAGAAAAAGAAATATCCTATCGAAACCTGGAATACACCATTCCTAAATTTGTTATGATCACCACTTACATCGTTGATGTTTGATAATCCAAAATTATACCTTGCTCCAAAATTAAGTCCGTTCTCCAGCTTATAACCAATTCCTAAATTGGCAGCAAAGTCTACTTTTTTAAAACCATCTTTCACATTTGTCCCTTCATTATTGGCCGAAAGTAAATATCCAATTTGTGGTCCGGCTTCAAGGCTCAATCCTTTCACTACATAATATTTTGCCATTAACGGAACGTTTAAATAATTTAATGCAACAAGGTTTCCGTCACTTCCTTCAAAACTGTAACCTTGTCCGGAAAACATAATTTCCGGTTGAAAAGAGAATTTTTGCGAGATTGGGATTTCGGTCATTAATCCAAAATTAAAAGCGGCGACCGGTTCAAGTTTGCTGGTGTTGTCGCCATTAATGTTTGCAATGTTAATTCCTGCTTTTACACCAAATTTAATTTTCTGCGCGTTTGCGTTTGCAAATCCTAAAACTGTTACAACAGCTAGTACCAAAATTTTTTTCATAAAAAAAGTGATTTGAATTATTTAAGTGCAAAATTCAAATAATAAGCATCAGCACGGGTTTCAAAAGCTTAAAAATGGATAAAATGGTACTTATTTACTGGTGTTTTTATATTCATTTGGTGTCTGGCCGGTAGTTTTTTTAAAAGCTTTATAAAAAGTAGTTTTTGAAGTAAACCCGGATTCTAATCCCATCGTCAATAAATTATAGTTTTCATATTCCGAATTCGAGATCATTTCCTTTACAGCTTCCACCCGATATTGATTGATATAATTGGCAAAGTTGTCTCCTGTTACTGCGTTTACGATCTGTGAAACATATCCTGCGCTTATGCCTAGTTTTTCAGCAACTTTTTCTCTGTTCAATGTGCTGTCAGTATAAATGTGCTCCTCTTCGCAAAGTAGTTGCAGTTTTTGAAAATAAAGATTATCTGCTGTTATAGTTTCCTTATGTTCTCCCGTTGTGCTATTATCTGTAATTTGCGCACTTGTATACGAAATAGCCAGATCTGTATGTAGAAAATTATAGATGGCATCTCTGTTTTTGGCAAGTTTGTATTTGTAGATACCTATATAAGCTGTCCAATGCATTATTAATGTTGCGGATAAAGCCACAGCGCTCATAGTAGAAGAAATGTCATACTGAAGTAATAAGCCAGCCAAAGCAGTGATCAACCAGGCAAATAATAACGAAGAAACTATTGTTAATAACGCAATGATCCATTTTTTTTCCTTTTTATCTTTTAAATGTTTTATCAAAAAATAAGAGTAGACCAGTAGGAATGGAATAAATGTTACCGCTAAAAAAAGATGTATCAGACCGAGTATATTAATTAAAGTAATTGCCGACTCAGGAATCTTATAAAAACCTGCAACATGATCAAGGTCACATGCAATACTCAGAACAGCGGAATACGCAAATGGAATATAACACAAATAAGGTCTATGCCTGCTTTTAACAGCATCATCGATGCGATTTATTACAAACAGAAATAAAAAAGCAGGTAACAAAAATACCCACTCGACATCGTCAATAAAGCGTAGAAAAGGATAAGGCGTATATGCACCTTCAATTTCAAGAACATGATTCAGTAAAAGAATGGAAAGTGCAAATAGCAGGTATGCCAGATATTTATTTGAATTACTATTAAATAAGGAAGACCTTAAAATAATGGATCCTATGACTATTCCCTGAAAAATCGCAATATTTAAAAGTGTGGTATAAATCAATTTTTAATGTATGTATAATCGTTGAGGTTGGTTTTTGGTTTGTGCAGATAATCAGTTCCTTTTCAAAACACAGCTTGTTTTATGCGCATTGATAAGGATAACTTCTGAGTGCTTCACACAAATATAAAATTTAAAACATTAACGAAATACTTCACTTTATATTTTCAAAAGCACAAGATAGATATTAAGTGTTCGATTGTAATCCCTGATAGCTTGTTTTCGATAATGTCAAAACTGGTATCAAGTGTTCGAGTATGATCCCTCATCGCCACGAATGCCTTTTGCAATTTGTAAATGGCATTTTTTTTGATTTAACGGTAGATATATAATGATTTAAGCACTAATATTTTAGACTTATCAAACAAATAATGGTAAAGATATCAATAATGGTGTTCGATTGAGGGAGGGATGCGAAATCAGTATAATTAATTTCTTAAGCAGGAATATCGCCGAACGACCCTTTATCGTCAGAAAGTAATATTTTTCTAATTCGGTCTATATGTACTTGTGATAGCTGCGCACGTTCCAGCGCTGACTTTGAGACAGCCCCTTTGTTGTCTTTCGAAACCGTCATTAACAAATTTTTTCTTTCTTCAAACATTCTTAAAGCAGTCCACATAGTTTCTTCAATTTTCATCGTTTGGTCCGCCAATAGCGTAGCAGATGTGTACGCATGGCCAGTATGGCAGCGATATCTGGCACCTTCACCACCGTCAATTTTCCAAAGCACTCCCCCGCATCCCGGGCAATTAAATGGTGCTTGTACTCCTAAAGCATTAACAGATTGTAAATCGCTTGTTACACGTTCGGCAATTTTAGTCTCTATTAATATGTTTTTGGGAATTGGAACACTTTTTTTAATTTTCCGTGAGATCAATTGATAAATTAAACCACCCATCTCGTTTATTGGAACAACATAGTCGACAGGAACCTGATTAATTGCATTTTTTGGCATATCCGGATAATCAGCATCTTCAGGATCCTGTACAACACAAATCCCGCCACATTCACGGATCACTTTTAATCCATCCGTCCCGTCGTCAAGATAACCCGTAAGTAAAATCCCTAGCACTCCCGAACCAAAAGCAACCCCGGCAGAACGGAACAAAGGATTAATTGCCGGGCGTGAACGATTCTCGTGTGCACCTTTTGTTATCAATAATTTCTGATTCAAATCAATCATCATATGATGATCGGAAGGTGCGAGATAAACATGTCCAGGTGAAAGACCTGCTCCATTAATTGCATGTATACAATTAAGCGACGTTGCTTTGTTCAGACTGTTGATTAAAGCATTGCCAGCCGCATCAGCTGATATATGCTGGACAACCAAAATAGGTACAGGAAAGTCTGGCTGAAGCTGAGATAATAATTTATTTAGTGCGCTCATACCTCCAGCCGACGTGCCAATCACAATTACCTGATTTGAGGCATACTCTATTTTGGAATTTAACATTGGTTTGTTTTCAGATTACTCATATAAAGATACGGTTATAGTTTCAGCTTTAAAATGTATTGAATAATTTAATATTTATTGATTCAGCATCCTCGATTTTCGATGTTTTTCAGCTCTTTGAGGAGATGCAGGCTTACTGGGAATCTGAATGCATTTACAAGTACTACAGGAGGCGAATACCGTGATTTAGGCAAACTTCCCTTTCACGTAGACTAAGTGCTTATATCATCGGGTCAAGTGTTTGACAGAACCCCGATACATTAAAACATTGACTTTCACATTCGCTATCAATATTATTAATAACTATTTTCTAAAGTATAAATAACACGTGTGCAATTTCACAACATAGTAATTTGCCTATAAAATACTTTAAATCAAAATGTTATATTTTTAAAACTAATTAAATAGATTCAGGATAGGCACAAGGTGTTCGAACGTGTTCCCTGACATCCCACAAGAAACTCTTCAGGAAACTGAGGAGTTTTTTTATGTCGTAAAAATTTTGGCTTTCAGGCAGCAAAATGTTTTTATAATTGTCCCTTTTAAATCACTTACTAAATCCTGATATTAGCTAAAACTTTACACTGCTGCAAATGACTTTAAATACTGTGATCATAGTAGGGGTAATACTATTAGCTGTTATAAGGTATATAGTGATACGTGGCCTCCGAGTTAGGGCAACACGCAAATCAGGATATCAGGACATTATCAGCAACGTCCAATCCCGGATTGCCAAATCAAATGGCGCTGCCATTGAACAATTTTCACTGGAGAACCTTTCCCGTGAAAGTAGCCAGTCCGATAGTTACAACAATGCCGACTTCGTAAATAAAAACTGCACATCGCGTGAGGATTTTATTGTCAATGATACTATCAACGAATTTGACCTGAAAAAGCTTGCCGACCTCAACGGCATACAATTGCAGATACAGAAAGGCTGGTACCCGATACTTATTGAACTTATCGTGGAATTGGATAAAAAAGGCTGGAACCGGGAGGTTTCCTGCATTAAGGAAAAATTTGCCTCACTCAGGTTTTATTCCAATACCGAACATCAGGACATCATAGACAAATTTGAGCGGCGATCAGAACACGTTTGCGAAACATGCGGCAAGCGGGGTGAGATTCGCTACCATTCGGGGTGGGATTATGTAGCTTGTAGGAAACATTATCTGGAAAATCGTGGAAAAATCACACCCGGAATTGACAGCTTTATCCATAACGGCAAAACCTACAGCCTGGATGATATAAAAGACATGCACTTTGAAGATAAGGATCACAGGGACAACTACAAATTTTTAATTGCCGAATTCTATAAAAATAAAGTGGAACACCCGGGATGGAAGGATAACAAGCTTTATATTTCAAATAACATTATTGGGTTCGGAAATTTTTTAAGCCACCTGCCCGGCAACTTACCAGGAATCGACTATGAGTATGTAAAAAAATTCATCGATGCCGGTTTTTGCGAAGTATGCGGCTATGAAGCAGTTTATAATGAGGAGTGCGAATGCTGCGAGAACAGCACTTGGGAAAGTTATCAACGAAAATGGAAAAACTCACGTGAGGAAAAGCGGGAACATATAGTTTATAATCAGATTAGATGGACGCTTGACGAAGGTGAAAAATATGAAGCCCTGCAAAAAAATTATCCGAAAGACCCGGATTACCGTATACTTTTTACGGATGAAGAATTCCACGAATATAACCGCGATGATGAATAGGTAACATCCTGATTTGACTACTGCCAAAGAAAAACGCCACTGTTATCCAATGGCGTTTTATTATTATCCGGCTTTATCAGCTTATTCTTTTACAAATTTTGCATTACTGCTGCCCATCTTCAAAATATAGATACCGGCAGGCAATGCGCTGACATTTAGGGTAGCATTGTTTAGTTTCTCATGCATTATAACCCTGCCCGTCAGGTCATAAATTTCGGCATTGGTGTCTTCTATTGTGCCTCGTATAGCAACATTCAATTCATTTTTTACAGGATTCGGGTAAATTGTCCATGAATTCTCAATATACTCTCCATGATCAGGATCGTCCAATACTGAAAACTGGAACCTTGCACTCACAGGAAGGTGGTCGGATGTAGTATTGTAATAATTGGAAATCGCCTGAGGCACACTTACTTCCTGTGCAGCGCTGTTTGCTACATAATTGCCCGCCAATTCGTTAGAAATTATGATATTCTCAATAATACGGTGCGTTCCCCAGTTGGTGTTTGTATCTATGATATCCTTGGTTATCCCATTGTAATTAGTTGTGTCATCAGTGAAATTTTTAAATGGCGAAATGCTGCAACTACAGCTGTTGCTCGACGTCCCTATCAGGTAATCATTAAAATCGCCTATCACTATTACGTTCTTCGTATTGTAAGCGCTTCCGTCAAGTATTCCCTTCAAGCCTTCGGCTCCTCCCTTTCTGCGGATGTAGCTCTCACCGCCATCGTTATTATCTTCGGCCTTGGCATGGATGTTTACAAGGGAAACGGGGATCAGTGTGCTGCCCGCAACCAGTTTTACATTATATAGTGTCGGGAAGCGGCCGTTTGTCCAGTTGTATGAATAAGTATTCCCCTGCGAGCCGTTTCCGTTACTCAGCTCAGAAGAATTAACAAGCTGCACCTTTGATTTTTTGTAAATGATACCCTGTCTCTGGTTACAATCGCCGGTATTAGAAGGCGCAATGGCCCCGCCCCACTCGTTTCCTAAGATGGACACCAATGTTGCAATAGAAGGCTGTGAAGATGTATTGATAACTTCCTGGATGCAATAAATATCAGAGTCCATTGCAATCATTGCCGCAGCAACGTTATTTATCTGCTGGGTTTCGTCGGCAGGGCCGAACAGTGTACAGCCAAGCCATTCGGTATTCCAGTTCGTTATCTTGAAAACAGCAGTATTAGGATCTTCGCCGGTAACTGTCACATTTTTTATTTCCCATGTCGCGCTTTGGGCCGAACTGCTTTTATAACGGAAAGCGATACGTGAGTTTGCAGACTTTGCCGCAGCAGGGATAACCAGCCCACCTGAAGAAATATAATCCCATGCGTTTGCGATACTTTGGTTCAATCCGAGGTTGACCCATTGTGTTGTGGCAGGATTGCCGGTATAATTGGCGGTGGCAAATGCTTCATACCACTCCTGGTTTAGCCCGGCATTAACTAACGCTCCCGGTCCGCGGGTGTGGCTGAAAGTGAGCTGCGCGTTATTTGCCTGCAACAGGTTCATTGGCGAGCTGATAAGCCAGTCTTCATTTTCAAAGCTCTGGCCTCCAGAGTACCCGCTGCATACTGCGCCATACTGTGCACTGAAATTCCATGTTTGTGCGCCTGTTACGCTCACTGCCGTAAAGGTATTGAAGCTTTGCTGTGTCAGCAATGTCTGGTCGAGAATTGTAGTTTGCGCATGCACCCTGGTTAGGCCAAAGCACACAATGGCAAGCACAACAATAAGTTTGTTTAATTTTTGCATTTGTAATAAAGGGTATAGTTCGTTCAAAAATGGTTGTGATTTTCGTTTTTAACTGGTAATTTCCGGCAAATATATATGAAATTAGGTAAATGCTTTATCTATGTTGGGGTACAGCATAGAAACTGATTGTACGTAAAGTAAAACGTACAGCCTTGAGGGCAAAACTTCCAGCATTGAAATACTTTTATTTTTTTTGATGGAATGCCCTAAATCCGTAAGGATTCACAATGTTTTCATCCACATTTTAATCAAAACAAAAGTACCCCCGGTGCCATTATTCGCCTCTTAAAACCTATATTATGAAAAGGTTAATTTATTTTTTAGGGATTTACGCAATGTTATAGCTAAGCCTCGCAAATACCCTAAAACCCCTCCCCCACTTCAAACTTCATAACTTCGTTAGTTACCGGATGGGTAAACTCAAGGTACGCAGCATGCAGGTGCAGCCTGTCCGCAGCCGTCCCGTAGAGGTCGTCGCCAATGATAGGCGCGTTCAGCCCGTCCTCGTGGGCAGCGTGCATCCGGAGCTGGTGTGTACGTCCTGTAAGCGGCCAAAAGTGCACTTTAGTTGTCGCCTCATTCCGTTCGATGACTTTCCATTTCGTGATGGCCTTTTTCCCGAATTCAAAACAAACCAGCTGCCGTGGCCTGTTATCAAGGTCGCCACGCAGAGGAAGGTGTATCTCGCCCTCTTCCTCCATTATCACTTTCGAAAGCAAAGCCGTGTAGCGCTTGGTTACCGTTCGTTTCAGGAACTGCTTCTGGATATTTTTATGGGCTTCCTTTGTTTTGGCTACAACCAAAAGCCCCGATGTCGCCATGTCCAGCCTGTGGATGATAAGCGGTTCGATGGTGCCAAATGCAGCTTTCAATCGTGAATAAACAGAATCCTGTATGTTGATGCCCGGCACAGAAAGTAGTTCCGCAGGCTTATCTACTATTACAAAACTATCATCTTCATAGATGATATTGAGTTCCTTGCCTTCGCCCGGGTTGTTTAACAGCGGGTCTTCGTCTACCTCCATCCCTTCAAGCATGTGGGCAAGAATAGGCTTGCATTTTCCGGTACAGGCAGGATAAAACTGCTTGTGTTTCCTTATCTCCGATTTTGGCGGCGCACCCCACCAGAATTCAGCCATGGCAATGGGCTTGTAGCCATTCAGGAACGCATGCTGCAAAAGTTTAGGGGTCGCGCACTCCCCTGCGGCGGCAGGCGGTTTGCCAAAAACCGTATCGCTGAATATAGCGTGGAGGCTTTTCTTTTTGTTGTTTATGTTTAGGAATTCATATTGCCCGAAAAGCTGTTGCTGTAAAGCGGCCGATTTTTCTTTTCGCTCCTTTTTCAGGAATTCAATCCGGTCGTCAAATTGCGCCAGGGCAGCTTGTGCTGCTTCCAAACGCTGTTTCCAGTATGCCGAAAGCAACCTTGACTGGTGCCTGTCGTTCAGGCTATGCCGAACCAGGTAGGCTTCCAGGCGGGCGAAATGCCGCTCGTTCAAAAGGCTTCGCTGCTCTTCCCTGAGTTTTTTCCGCTCCTCTTTATTGTTTTTTAACGTATGCTTAAGCGCCACTGCTTCCCGGACGGATTCGGCAGATAGCCGCTCAAACTCCTGTTTGAGGTTCCTGTAATTTTCATCCGATTCGATTTCCTTAACCTGATCGTTGATGGTGTTAAGGATATTTTGTTCCTTCAGGAAAAAGCTGTTTTCAATAAGCATATCAAATACGGGCGGGACGAAACCCGAATGCTCATTGGTACCGGCCAGCTTTCCTGAAAAGGCCGATAAATAGCCAAGCTTTCCTTCCTTATCCCGAATAACCAGCACGCCAAACATTTTCCCTATAACAAGCCCCTGCCCATTCTCTGTAAGGCCGAAATTATGATCCAGGCCGGCTTCGGTTTCCAAATAGTGCTGGAGTTCAGTGGCAGCGATCTTCGTCAAGGGGTGCGGTTCATAAAAAAAAGGAAAGGTAAAGCGGTCCGGCAGCGCTATTCCTTTTACAGAGCTGTCAGAAAAATAGGAAACATAATTTTGGCTGTTATGCGGCAAGGTTTTTTTTGCGAAAATAATAGATATTCCGGCAGGTAAACCGATATGAAACAATTTTATTCTGATTATTTTTATACTCCTCAATTTATCCTCCGCAGCAAAAAAGCCGTATAAGGATTAAAACCGACTTATGGATTATGACAAATTTATCTTCTGCCTCGAGGCGGTTCCCGATATCGAGACAGAAGCAACTACCGAAACCGTCCGGAATTTAGAGCAACTTGCTTTTGACCAGGGCATTGACAGCATTTACAAAACCTGCGATACCATTGAAGGCCTGGAAGACAGCCTGAATGCCTTGCTTTACGAAGATCATAATTTTAAGAATTATGAGATCATCTACCTGGTCATGCAGGGCGAGGGAAATACCATTTGCCTCAACGATTATTATTACAGCCTTGAAGAGGTCGCTGAAATTTTTGAAGGCAGGATGAAAGGAAAAATCGTGCATTTTGCCAATGCAAAAGTATTGGACCTTACCAGTGAAGAAGCACAGTATTTTTTAGACATTACCGGTGCGCGGGCTATATCGGGATACGGGACGATATTTGATACGGTAACCAGCAGCAATCTCGATAAAGCTTTCTTTAGCCTGTTTGAAGATGAGGACGATATGGTTGAAATTGTAAAAGAACTGCATGAAAAGCATTACCTGTTATGCAAAATGCTTGATTTCAGGCTGTATTATTAAAGAAATCATTTTACCGGGTTTGTAATTTTTTAAGATGGTTTTGGTAATTCCCTCCTGTTATTTAGATTATATTTGAAAGAATCTACCAGAGACCTTATCAATGAGACAAACTGTACAATTTCCTTATTACGCAAAATTAGCGCTCACACTTTTTATAGTAATAGCCATCACGGCCATCCTTTATATAGGACAGTCGGTTATTATTCCGCTGCTTATGGCGTTGTTATTTGCAATTTTGCTCCGCCCTGTGGCAAATTTTATGCAGACCAAAATGCGTATGCCCCACGTGCTAGCCTGTCTTTTAACGGTTATATTGTTCGTATTCTTCTTTGCTGTAATTTTCTATTTCATATCGGTACAGATTATAGACATGGCAAACGACTGGAATACCATGAAGGCTAACCTTATGCAGCATTACCATAACCTGCAGGAGTATGTAAGGGACAACTTTGACCTCAACAAAGCCGACCAGGCGAAACTGATAGAGAAAGCTACAGACGGCTCATTAGATTCCGGCAAGCAGATCGTAGGGACTACACTGATGTCCTTTTCCGATACCATGATGAACATGATCCTCGTGCAGGTTTATATATTCCTGATACTGCTTTACCGGACGCATTTTATTAAGTTCCTCTGTAAACTATTTGATTCAAAACATCATGAAAAGCTACAGGAAATCCTGGGCACCATAAAGGTTTCGGTACAAAGCTACATCATCGGGCTGCTTATAGAGTTTGTTATCGTATCGGTGCTCACTGCTGTCGGGCTTATGATAATAGGCGTGAAATATGCTATCCTTTTAGGGGTTATCACCGGGCTCCTCAACCTGATACCGTATATTGGCATACTGATCGCCGGAGTGCTGACTATAGTAGCCTCGCTTACAGGGACTGCTGATACATCTATCATCGTCGGCATCATTGTAGTAAATGTTGTTGTGCAATTAATAGATAACAACCTCCTGGTACCTATGATCGTGAGCTCAAAAGTAGAGATAAACGCGCTCGCCTCTATTGTGGGTATTATCATCGGGGGAATGCTGGGTGGAATTTCGGGAATGTTCCTCGCGATACCTATCATGGCAATTATTAAGGTAATTTTCGACAGGATCGATGCTGTTGAGCCCTGGGGCTACCTGCTGGGAGACGACCTGCCCCGGTCTTTTCAATGGCGGAAAAAGAGAAAGCCGAAACCAGTTGATAACCCGGAAGTGTAAATGTGAAAATTACCCTAATAGTTATAGCGTTAACCCAACTGTACCATTTTATCGTTGTAAATTAGTAGTATTAAGTAGTTACTCATGGAAATGACATCCCAGCTTTTCTGGTTATTCGTACTTGCAATCCCGATATCCTGCGTGGCCTGGACAGTCACACACGAAGAGATATTCAGGGAGCCCAGGGAATATTGCGTAGGGCGCAGCAGGAAAGGCCGCACAATGCTCGAACGGAAATTCTTTTATCTCTTTACCTGCGAATATTGCTTTAGCCATTATATCACCATCATTTTTATAGCCATGAGCGGTTTTCATTTGCTGCTTGATGACTGGCGGGGCTACATTATTGCCGGTTTTGCGTTGGTTTTTGTAGCCAATGCCTATATGAGCGCTTTTGCATTGCTGCGCCAGGCTATTAAAAAGGAAAAGACCGAAATTGAGAAAGAAAAAACGGTGATAGAAGTGATGAAAAAAAGCGTTGACCCGAGCCAAAGCACCACAGAGCTATATAAAGGAGACAATGAGATACTTTAAACTTTTATTTTTGTAAAATTGCAGTTATAATAAGGTCTACCACCTTCTCCCCATCCCGGCCCGGATATTCTTTTCGCTGAAGGTCAATAATCTTAAAGTTACTTTTTTCAAGTGCTGCTGTAAGATAACCTTCTTCATGATTGTACATATACACTTTATCGCCAGTTGAGGAGGTCCGCCAACCCGATGTAGCATAGTCATCTTCCATAGTGCTAATGTAGAGCACACCACTCGGGATAAGCAATGAAGAGGCATCCCCTATTACTATGACCACTTCTTCCCTGGAGAGGTATGGGAAGCAAAATCCGGCAATTACGCCATTGTATTTTTTCTCCAGATTACCAATGTCCCTGCAGTCCATTACCTCAAATACGGCCTCCGGGCAGTTTTGCCTTGCCAGCGCAATCATATTCTCAGAAAGGTCGACCCCTAATATGGTAAGGTTCGGGCGCTTGTTTAATAAATACCTGGTGATGTTGCCGGGACCGCAGGCGAGCTCAAGGATCGCGGCATCCTGCTTTTGTAAGGCATTGCAAAAGATGTCCAGCGAATCGTGGTAGAGGCTTACATCCATAAACCTGTCCTGATAGGCTGCAGCATGCTTATCGAATATATATTTTACAAGTTTGGTTTTATCCATCGCCAGATATTTGTCCAAAAATAATGATTTCAGATAAAACAAAAAATCCTTCAGCAGTCAGAAGGATTTAAAATATATTTTCGATAAAAATCAATGCGATTAGTACACAAGCACTCCAATCTTCATGAAGATGAAACTAAACCGCTTTTCGCTACTTTACTGTATATTAACCAAAACAAAAACTCCCCACTATCGCGGGGAGCCTGTATTATATAACATGCAGGACCTGATTAAAGAGCCGATACGTGCCTTGTAAGTTTTGATTTAAGGTTTGAAGCCTTGTTAGCGTGAATGATGTTCTTTTTCGCTAATTTGTCAATCATAGAGATTACAGAAGATAATTTTTCTGAAGCCTCACTCTTATCAGTAGCCATACGTATAGCTTTTATAGCGTTACGTGTAGTTTTATGCTGATACCTGTTCAACACCCTTTTCTTCTCGTTGGTCCTTATTCTCTTTAATGCTGACTTATGATTTGCCATTTTTTTCTTAACTTAATGTCGTTATTTACTTTTTATTGTAGTCCGTAGGGGAATCGAACCCCTGTTACCAGGATGAAAACCTGGCGTCCTAACCCCTAGACGAACGGACCATTATGAAATTTGTAGCCCGTGGGGGAATCGAACCCCCCTTACCAGGATGAAAACCTGGCGTCCTAACCGATAGACGAACGGGCCATTTTGTTTCTCTAATGCGGATGCAAAAATACAACTATTTTTTATTTGCACAATAGTCGAAACAAAAAAATACTAAAAATTTTAATATGCCCTTGCAAACAGCACCCTGCCTTTAGACGGAACCCCTGTAAACACACAGCTTCCCGCCTCTTCTTTCCTGCCTAAAGGAATACAGCGGATTGTGGCTTTTGTAAGGTCTTTTATCTTTTCTTCCGTTTCGGGCGTTCCATCCCAATGGGCAGAAACGAATCCGGCCTTGTTTTCAAGCACCTCTTTAAACTCTTCGAACGAGTTCACCTCTGTAATATGCTCTTCCCTGTAAGCCAAAGCTTTGGCAAACATATTTTTCTGCATCTCTTCAAGAAGGCTGCTAATATGGCTAACGATATCTGCGCTGAGTATGGTCTCTTTTTTAGAAAGGTCGTCCCTCCTTGCTACCTCAAATGTACCGTTAGCAAGGTCGTTTGGCCCTATTGCAACGCGCACCGGAACGCCTTTAAGCTCGTATTCATTGAACTTCCATCCCGGCTTGTGTGTGTCCCTGTCGTCATATTTTACCGATATGCCCAGCTTCCTAAGTCGCGCCATAAGTTGTTTCGCCTCTTCCGATATTGCAGCAAACTGCTCATCGCCTTTGTAGATAGGCACGATAACCACCTGTATAGGAGCCAGGTTTGGAGGCAGCACCAACCCTTTATCGTCAGAGTGCGTCATTACAAGCGCACCCATCAGGCGGGTAGAAACACCCCATGACGTAGCCCATACGTATTCCTGCTTACCTTCTTTGGTAGTAAACTTTACATCGAAAGCCTTTGCAAAATTCTGCCCCAAAAAGTGCGATGTACCTGCCTGTAATGCTTTTCCGTCCTGCATAAGGGCCTCTATACAATACGTCTCAATAGCCCCTGCAAAACGCTCATTGGCGCTCTTAACACCTTTAATCACCGGTATGGCCATGAAATTTTCGGCAAACTCAGCATATACGTTCATCATTTGTTCTGCTTCGGCAATGGCCTCCTGCTGTGTAGCATGTGCGGTATGCCCTTCCTGCCAAAGGAATTCGGCAGTCCTTAGGAAAAGCCTTGTCCTCATTTCCCAACGCACCACATTGGCCCACTGGTTAATAAGCAGCGGCAGGTCGCGGTAGGATTGTATCCAGCCCCTGTAGGTATCCCATATAATAGTTTCAGATGTCGGCCTTACGATAAGCTCTTCTTCAAGCTTAGCATCCGGGTCCACCTCGATCTTCCCGTCCTCGCCCGTTCTTAGCCTGTAATGAGTAACAACAGCGCACTCTTTTGCAAACCCATCCACATGGCTTGCCTCTTTGCTGAAGTACGACTTGGGTATGAACAGCGGGAAATAAGCATTCTGGTGGCCTGTTTCTTTAAACATCCTGTCCAGCTCTGCCTGCATTTTTTCCCAGATCGCATAGCCGTACGGCTTGATCACCATGCATCCCCTTACGCCCGAATTTTCGGCAAGGTCTGCTTTTACCACCAGTTCATTATACCATTTGGAATAATCTTCTGCGCGTGTCGTTAAATTCTTGCTCATTTTTAATAATTTGGCACAAATATTGTTTTACTTTTATAGAAAGAAATCGTCTGGCAAAACTAACTATTTTTGTACAGTCCAACAATAAAAAAAATGCAGAGATATGAAAACTGATTACATCACCTTAAGGTCCATCTCCCTCTACTCCATATTGGGAATCCTCGGTATGGCGGCAACGTCATGCAGCTCCTATAATAGCGTTTCTTCTACCGATAACGACGGTATATATGGCAATGTGCCGCGCAACGACAAGAACGAACCGGTTTATACCTACAACGACGGCAACGTGAGCCAATATAAAGATGGCGCTGTTACCGGACAGAACAGTAATGGCTACTCTACCTACTTTAATTCCCTCCAGGACGAATACCCGGTTGTTACCGATGTCGAGGGCTACAGCTCTTATGACAATGATACGGTTGCCGTTGCACAATCCTATAACGCTAATGCCGGCTGGGGCGAAGACCCAAATAACGTTACCGTAAATGTATACGGCGGCAATGGTTATGGCTACGGCGGCTATGGTTGGGGCGGTTACGGTGGCTGGGGCTATCCTTATTATGGAGGATACTACGGCGGTTGGGGCCTTGGCTGGGGCTGGGGCGGCGGCTGGTATGGTTCAGGCTGGGGACTTGGCTATGGCTGGGGCGGCTGGGGACTCGGTTACGGTGGCTGGGGTGGTTACTATGGTGGCTGGGGCTATGGAGGCTACGGCTACGGAAATGGCTACTACCACCATTACAACAACAATAACTATGGCTATAACAGGTCTACAGGATACTATCTCGGAGGGCGTAATGCCGGAGTAAACGGAAGGTATGCACAAGGCAGGAGAAGCACTACCAGCATCAACAACGGCAGGTCGGCTTACTCTTCTTCAAGAGGCAGTGCGACAGCAGGGAGGAGCCCAAGGTTTACCAACAGCAACAGCTCCCGTGGCAATAATGGCGTCGTAAGGTCAAGAGGCGACGTACAGTCTAACGGCGGACGAAGCAGCTCTTACAGCAATTCTTCAAGAAACAACGGCAATACCTACACTCCATCAAGGAGTACTTACTCCCCTTCAAGAAGCACTTCTGCACCAACAAGGAGCAGCGGAAACTTCAGCACTCCGTCCAGAAGCAGCGGAGGGGGCAGCTTTGGCGGCGGAAGATCCGGCGGTGGCGGCGGTGGCGGTGGCTCACGCGGCGGCGGCGGCGGACGCAGAGGCTAATACAAAATAAACCCCATGTTTATTTACGTTACAGTAAATCAACATGGGGTATCTTAATACAATGAAAAATCATGAAAAGAATCATATTTTCTGCTGCAGCACTTTTTGCAGTAGTGGCAACGTATGCCCAACAGGATCTTAATACTGCTGCCGACGCAGTGCGCTATTCCTCAGATAATTTAACCGGCACGGCACGTTTCAGAGCGATGAGCGGGGCCTTTGGTGCTGTGGGTGGCGATATATCGGCGATAGGGGTTAATCCGGCGGGCTCGGCTGTTTTCAATTATAATACCGGTACGGCTTCGGCTTCAAGCTATAACACAAGTAACAGCGCTGATTACTTTGGCACCAAAACCACCAAAAACAACAATGCTTTTGACCTGAACCAGGTGGGTGCGGTATTTGTTTTCAGCAATACTGCCGAAGGAGCTTTTATGAATAAGTTTACATTGGGTTTCAATTACGAGAATACCAATAGCTATTACAACAAGATCGATGCACAGGGCAATAATCCTACCAACTCTATTGATTCGTATTTTTTGCGCTATGCAAATGGCATCGGCAATGAAGGCGGAATCACCCTCAACACGCTGAAAAATGCTTATTATGACGAACTGAGCTTCATTGACCAGCAGGCTTACCTGGGCTACAATGCCTATATTTTCGACCCTGTAACGCAGGACGGAAGCAACACGCAATATACCAGCAACATTCCTGCCAACGGAAATTATTTCCAAAAAAACTCCTTATCCACAAGGGGTTATAACGGAAAGATGGCGCTTAACTTTGCCACACAGCTCAAACAAAGGTTTTACCTGGGTGGTAATATTAATTTCCATTTTACCGACTACGTAAAAACCACAAGCTTTTATGAAGATACAGGCAATCCGTCGACAACGGGCTTACAGGCGGTACGCTTCAATAACGAGCGGTATACGTATGGCGGGGGAATCTCTTTCAATGTGGGAGGAATCGTAAAGATTACCGAAGAGCTAAGAGCAGGTATAGCTTATGAATCGCCTACATGGTACAGGCTGCAGGACGAAATAACACAAAGCATTTCCTCCTTTTGCCCTGAATGTGATGCTAATAGCAACGAAGATACGTTTACTACGAATCCGGGAATAACCTTTGTTTTTGACAATTATACTATCAAAACGCCATCGAAATGGACAGGGAGCCTTGCTTATGTATTTGGCAAAAACGGCCTCCTGAGCGTCGATTATTCCCTGAAGGATTACAGTAAAACTGAATATAGGAATGCCCGCTACCAGGCTATCAATACAGAGCTTACCAACACGCTTACGATGGCCGGCGAGCTTCGCATAGGTGCAGAGTACCGCATTAAAAAGTTCAGCCTGAGGGGCGGTTACCGTTATATGGAAAGCCCTTATAAAAACGGAAGTACGATTGGCGCCCTTACCGGATATACCGGAGGCCTTGGCTATTCTTTCCCTGGATCGAGGCTCGACCTTGCTTATTCCTGGTACCAGCGTAAAATGGATTCACCGTTGCTTACCGCAGGGTTTACCGATGCGGCAAGGGTAACCTCAACTAACAACAATATCACACTATCGTATACAATAGACTTATAGTTTTCATCTTGTGAATCGTCCTAAAATAGGTTGACAGATTAATATTAATTTCCCGATTGCACTATGTAGTCGGGATTTTCATTTTTATATACCTGTTCAGGTGTTCTCATTTTTAAAGATAAATGAGGCCTTTTAGTGTTATACAAATATATACTTTCCTTAACTAATTGTATGGCCTGATCCTTAGTTTTAAGTTTCCTGTTAATGCCAAATTCCTCTTTAATAGTCCTATTCATTCTCTCTGCCAAAGCATTTTCATAAGGGTCTGAATTCTCAGTCATACTAAGCTTTATATTGTTTTTGGCTGTCAGGTTTACGTACTCCCTGCTACAATACTGTAAACCTCTGTCCGAGTGGTGTATAGTTTCAGCTTTTGCATTTACTTTTTGCCTTGTGGCCATTTTTAAAGCATTGATCATACTTGTAGTTTCCATAGTTGCATCAATAGCATATCCTACTATTTTTCTGCTGTAAGCATCTGTTACCATATTAAGATAACAGTTCCCTTCTTCTGTTTTGATGTATGTAATATCACTTACCCAAAGCTGGTCAGGTTCTTTAACCTCGAGGCCCTTAGCTATATTAGGCCATTTCCTAAGGTAGTGCCTGCTCATTGTTGTTTGTGTATAACGCCGCTTAGGCTTTATTAGCAGGTCATATTCATTAAGTAGGGCAAATAATTTATCCCTGCCAAATTTTATACATAGCTGCCCTAATTCTTCAGCTATTAAATAATATAGCTTCCGTGTTCCTAATCTTGGTAGTAGCTTCCTTTGCTTTTCGACAAGCAATTTAACCTGGGCTTTAATATTATCCTTTACAGCCATGTCCTTTTGCTGTTTATAGAAGTACTGACGACTATAGCCAAGGGTCTCTGCTACTAATTTGATGGAGTGCCCGGATCTTCCCTCTGCGCCTTGGAAGCTTCTTGCACAGAGGTAAATGCTTTTTTCTGATCTCCGCATTCATAGTGCTGTCTGCTATATCAATTACACGGTTAAGGATTTCTTTCTCAGCTTCAAGCCTTTTGATCTTTGCTTCCAATTGAGAGATTACTGTTTTAGGCGGTTGTTTTGATTTCATAGGAGATTTAGATTTCCAATCTAAGATACCATGTTTTCGTAACCAAACCAAAACGGTGCTCCTGCCTTGAATCCCATATTTCTTTTGGGATTCTTTATAAGTAAGGTGGCCTTTTTCTATCTCATCTACAACCTGTAATTTAAATGCTAAGCTGTAATCTTTTTGAGTCCGCTTTAAATGACTCTTACCATCACTGTTTTTCATATAAGTCGACTTTTGTGTCAACTCATTTCAGGACTATACATTGCTATATTTTGAAAAGCCATCTTTTTTGTAAAGATGGCTTTTTTATGGGCCTCACCCCCCGCCCTCTCCCAAGGAGAGGGAGCCAGAACGGTATTCATCAAATTTTCGGTTTACAGAGTATGCGGCATGAGTGTGGTTGGCGTGAGGGACAGAAGCGGCATCCCCCGCTTTTTCTGCGGGGATACAGCGACCCAAGGCTGAAAGCCGAACTGGCGAAGCAATGGCCCGACGGCGGAGGCACGGATCCGGCACGCTATAAAAAAGACAGTTAGATTTTTAGACTGCAAGACATATCTTAGTAAGGCACGTTTTTAGCAAACTGTAACCGTAAACTTTACCATTTAAAACGGTATACTATGAATAAAATGCTTAATTTTGCACTCCAATTTTCAACTACATGAGGACCAAATCGTTAAAGAAGAATAAGATCAATGTAATCACGCTTGGATGCTCCAAGAATGTGTACGACAGCGAAGTGCTGATGGGTCAGCTGCGCGCCAGCGGAAAAGACGTGACCCACGAAGCACCCGCGCATGAGGAAGGGAACATCATCGTGATAAATACCTGCGGGTTCATTGACAATGCAAAAGAAGAGTCGGTTAACATGATACTGAACTATGTTGACAAAAAAGAACAGGGCATTGTAGATAAGGTTTTCGTTACCGGATGTTTGTCCGAGCGTTACAAGCCGGACCTTATTAAAGAGATACCGAATGTGGACCAGTATTTCGGGACTACCGAATTGCCGGGACTACTGAAAGCACTTGGAGCCGACTATAAGCATGAATTGCTTGGCGAACGCCTTACCACTACCCCGAAAAACTATGCATACCTGAAAATTGCTGAAGGATGCGACCGACCGTGCAGCTTTTGTGCCATCCCTTTAATGAGGGGCAAACACGTATCGCAGCCGATTGAGAAATTGGTTAAAGAAGCCGAAGGCCTTGCGCGAAATGGCGTTAAAGAATTAATACTTATTGCGCAGGACCTTACTTATTACGGACTTGACCTGTATAAAAAACGTAACCTTGCCGAACTGCTTGAAAACCTTGTGAAGGTAGAAGGCATTGAATGGATAAGGCTGCACTATGCATTCCCTTCCGGTTTTCCGATGGATGTGCTGGAACTGATGAACCGAGAGCCGAAAATTTGTAACTACCTGGATATTCCGTTACAGCACATCAGCGACAAAATACTGAAGTCGATGCGCCGTGGTACTACCCAGGAAAAAACAACCAAACTGCTTAAGGAATTCAGGCAGGCCGTTCCCGGAATGGCGATACGCACGACGCTTATTGTAGGATATCCCGGTGAAACGGAAGAAGATTTCCAAATATTGAAGAACTGGGTTGAGGAAATGCGTTTTGAGCGTTTGGGCTGTTTTGCCTATTCGCACGAAGAGAATACTCATGCTTACCTTTTGGAAGACGATGTACCTGCCGATGTAAAGCAGAACCGTGCCAATGAGATCATGGAACTGCAATCGCAGATATCATGGGAACTGAACCAGGAGAAGATAGGCCAGACCTTCCGTTGTATCATTGACAGGAAAGAAGGCAGCCACTTTATAGGCAGGACAGAATTTGACAGCCCGGATGTGGACAATGAGGTGCTGATCGATGCATCCCTTGCTTACCTTAAAACAGGAGAGTTCGTAAACATAACAATTACCGATGCCACAGAGTTCGATCTCTACGGTATTCCGGCCGATATAAAAATTGAGGCATAATATTTGAAAGCTAAAGGTATACTTTAGCTTTTTTTATTAAGTTTGATAAATACTTTTTTACAATGAAATTCAAGGCATCGTACATCGTCCTGCTGTTTATATTTTTCATGTCTTTTTCGGCCTCAGCACAGGTTGACCGCAGCATAGGCCGCGAACAGTATAAGCCGGCTAAAGTTAAAAAAGATAAAAAGAAAATGGATTTCGTAGAACGGTCTGTAGATTACCTGACCCAAACACTTAAGCTGGATGCATTTCAGGCCGCAGCAATAAGGGATATCCTTGAGCAGGAACGTGACCATATTACAGAGCTTAATACAATAACCGGTATCACGGCAGATCAAAGAAGGGATATGGCAGTAGATATATCGAACAGGATCTACAAGCAGGTACTGCCTTTATTATCAAAGGACCAGGCAGAAATTTATACCAAAATGGAGGAGTCCAAGAAATTCTGATGTTATAAAACTAATAGCCCAAATCCCCGTAGGGTATTCACGGGTTTGCTGTACCAAAACAATTCAAAATCTTCCATATCGGCTTCATAACTTTGCTTTGCCTGGGCGAAAGTCATCACAGCATTATTTTGCGACGCTGCTTTTTCAAGGAACTCCTTTAACCATTCTGCGTTTTCTTTTGAGACCTGTATGGAAAAGCTTTCTTTTTTATCGTGGAATGTCAAACCTGCCATTTCAAACGACTGCCCTTTTTTGTTTTTGGTAAAATAAGCAACGGATGGCTTCCCCCCTGTCCAAACTAATTTGGCGGTCGGCTTTATATTCAAACTATCTTCTTCCTGTAATACATTATAGATGTAATCATCAGGGACTTTTGTACGCGGCACTTTAAATTCAAACCAGTGCTGCAACGGATAGTCAAAGCAAATGCCATGCATATAATTGAACAGTGACTTTTTTAGTCCAAAGCTGAACTTATCGTGGTTGGCACCGCTGTTATCAATATGCACGATGTCGTTATTGGCAAAACTCCCTACAATGTCGCTTTCTTTCACCACACTGAATTTTTCGGGGTACATACCCACGGGGCTGTGGGCGGTCATAGCGAATTGGTGCCAAAACCCGGACTGCAATATCCCTGTTTCGAACATCTGGCGCACCATTTCGAGCGAGTCGATAGTTTCCTGTGCACTTTGGGTTGGAAAGCCATACATCAGGTAGGCATGCACCATAATGCCTGCTTCGGTAAAATTACGGGTAACACGGGCCACCTGTGCTACGGTTACGCCTTTTTGTATCAGTTCCAAAAGCCTGTCGGATGCTACTTCCAACCCACCGGACACAGCGATACATCCCGAAGTTTTCAATAGACGGCACAGGTCGGCTGTAAAGCTTTTTTCAAAACGGATATTCGTCCACCAGGTCACGGCGAGGTTGCGCCGCACGATCTCCAACGCCACTTCCCGCATCAATGCCGGTGGCGCGGCCTCATCGACAAAGTGGAATCCGTTCTGGCCCGTTTGAGCGATCAGCTCTTCCATCCTGTCCACAAGCAATTTTGCCGCAACAGGCTCGTATATTTTTATATAGTCAAGTGATATATCGCAGAATGTACACTTGCCCCAATAGCAGCCGTGGGCCATGGTAAGCTTGTTCCAACGCCCATCGCTCCACATACGGTGCATAGGGTTCACGATCTCGATGACCGAAATATAATTATCTAAAAGCAAGTCCGAATAATCCGGCGTACCCACATCCGACTGCTTATAATCCCTGTATCCCGAGTTGTCGATGTATTTAACCTGGCCCCCAACCAAAGCAAAAGTGCGCTTCAACTGGCTGATATCCCTTTTGCCATCGATATGTTCTATAAGGCATTCTATGGGCGATTCGCCATCGTCAAGCGTAATGAAGTCGAAGAACTCCATAACACGTATATCCGAAAGTGAACGTAGTTCCGTATTCGGGAAACCACCGCCCATTGCGACCTTTGCACCCTGAAAATGCTGCTTTATGAATTGTGCGCTCCTGAACGCCGCATAGAGATTACCCGGAAACGGCACCGAAAAACACACCAGCTGTGGGTTGAGGTCCAGCATCCTTTCATGCAGCAGTCCGATCAATATTCGGTCAATGTAAGTATAAGGCTGCTGCAGGCTTTCGTATAATTCGTCGAAGGAGTTAGCAGAACGCCCGAGCCTTTCGGCATAGCGGCTAAAGCCAAAATGCGGGTCGATGCACTCTACGATCAGGTCGGAAATATCTTCAAGGTACAGAGTGGCAAAATGCTTGGCCTTATCCTGTGTCCCCATCGAGCCAAATGCCCAGTCCAGTTCCTCCAGCTGTGCAAAGCGTGAAGCTTCCGGCAGGAAATCCTCGCTGCAAATGAGGTGTGCCAGCGTGGGGTTCTTCCCTTGCAGGAACAGCATCACGGGGTCTATGGTTTTGAGGTAGTCGTTTTTTAAAGCAAGGATGCGTTCGGAGTTGGTTGTCAGTTGTTGGTTGCCGGTTGTCAGCTCTCCGATTTGTTCGAATAAATCAGTTAGGCCCTGCTTCGAGAACAGCTTTAAAATAACTTCAATACCCAGGTCGGCCTGAAAGGACGGGATACCTTTGGTATTGAGGAAACCCTTCAGGTAGGCGGTCGCCGGGTAGGGCGTATTGAGCTGTGTGAAAGGCGGCGTTATTAAAAAGGCTTTGGTGTTCAAATTTTAATTTTCAGGAATGTAAAAGTAAAGCATATTTATGAACTATAATAATTTGTATGTTTGTTCACAAAATTTTAAGAAATGAATTTCCTCAGGATCTTGTTACTATTAATGATCTGCAATATTTCATTTGCTCAGCAATTGGAATGGGCTCAGCACTTTGGACAAAGCGAACTGCAACGGATAAAAGGAATTGCTATTGATAACGAAGGTAACAGTTATGTAATAGGCGAAACTTATGCCGGGACAACCGACCTTGATCCGGGACCAGGAGTGTTTAACCTGGTCCACCCAGGAGTACAATGGACCGGATATAGTGATATTTTCATAGTCAAACTCGACCCCAGTGGAAATTTTTTATGGGGAAAAGGACTCACCACTACCTTAAATAGTTCCAATTCTGCAGAAGGTATAACTATAGATCCAAATGGGGATATTTACACGCTTATGATGACGTGGAACTCAACAACATCTACCAATACAATCAAAAAATTTGACAGTAATGGCAATGAACTAATGAGCCGTAATATTAAAAACCTTAATAATGCCCCTAATAGCAATATATTGTCGCATTCATTTGATGTTGATGCTGATGCAAACATTTATGTGACAGGATATTTTTATAATACCGTAACACTTGATAATAGCAACCCAGAATTTACACTGCAAACTACCGGCTTCGGAAATTATGCTTTAAAATTAAACGCTGCCGGGGAAATAGTATGGGCGAAGGAATTTTTAGACAATCCCAGTTTTGACGGCGCACATAAGATAAAAGTGCGACCGGACGGAGATCTTAACTTACTTGTAGCTACGCAACAAATGAATGCTGAAGAAACGGGCTACGATTATGGCCAGATATTATACAAGATTAATCAGGCAGATTGTGGTATCATTTGGTCAAAGAGCCTTTCGAAGCAAATGCCATTAACTTTTACTATTGCTCCGGATGGCCAGATCATAATAGGATCGACATTTCAAAATGAAGTTATAGATGTAGACCCATCTGATGCCCAACATTTGATCACTCCTGATAATGTGTCTGTCAATATGTATTTTTTATGGCTTTCGGCAGAAGGGGAATATATTGATGTAAAACCTTACTACTCTGTATGGCAGCAACCCTATGTAACGGATATTGAAGTTGACGTGGATAATAATTACTATTTCACAGGTTACTTTGCAGGTGATCTTGACATGGATCCGGGAGAAGGGGAGTTTATACTTTCTTCAACTACTGAACAGGATGCCATGGTCATACAATTAAATCCTGACCGGTCCTTCGAAAATGCCTATAAATTTGGTGACGGCACATCTATACTGATAACTGACATTGAGACCAGCAACGGGTATGTTTATCTGGGAGGAGGCTATGTAGAGGGAGTTGATTTTGACCCTGGTCCCGAAGAATTGTGGCTTCTTTCTGAATATAACGGTATAATAGCAAGTGATGGCTATATCTTAAAACTTGGACAGTGTAACACGAATGCCCCGGATGGACAGGCTAACCAATATTTTTGCGGCACATCCGGAGCGACAATATCTGCCTTGTTGCCAAATTCAGACACAATTGCCTGGTACAATAGTGAAACATCTACCGCGCCGTTAAATGCAAATGAAACATTGCTTGACGGAAATACTTATTATGCCGCGCGTATCCAAAATTGCGCCAGTATTGCACAAAGGCTTGCAGTGACGGCACACCTTACTACCACTCCCACTGCACCATCTGCATTGAACCAGCAGTTTTGCTCATCCCAAAATTCTATTATAAGTAACCTGACAGCTACCGGAGCTGATATAAAATGGTATGACAGTGCCGTCGCAGGAAATTTACTTGCCCCTACAACGGCATTAGTTAATGGACAGGCGTATTATGCTTCGCAAACTGTTAACGGCTGTGAAAGCCCGAGGACACCTGTTATTGTAAGCCTTGTTTCAACACCTTCTGTAACAGCTACATCACCGCAAACATTCTGCAGCCAGCAGAATGCGACAGTAGCAAATCTGGCTATTACAGGAACAGACATAAAAGTATACGATCAATTAACGGGCGGCAACCTGTTTTCGGCCCCAACACTATTAAACAACAATCAGGTTTATTATTGTACACAAACATTAAATGGCTGCGAAAGTGACGTACGTATCCCAATAACGGTTAACCTTACAAACACACCAGCTCCTACAGCAACTGCAACCCAAAACTTTTGCTCAAGTATTACACCAAATATTTCCGATCTAACCGTATCAGGGCAAAATATACAATGGTATGATGCACCTACAGGTGGCAATTTGCTGCCTGTGGGAACATTGCTGGGCAATATGCCTTATTATGCATCACAAACTGTTGACGGATGTGAAAGTGCAGTAAGGACCATGGTAAACGTAGTAATGAACAATTCCGGATTTACTGCATCAGATTATGTTGCTTTTCTTTGCGATGATGCTGACGAAGGCTCAATGATTATCGATTTGTCTATATACGATGAAAATTTAGTGACTAATCCTTCGGATTATGACATTTCCTATTATACATCCCTTACAGGTGCACAAAACGAGATCAATACAGATGAGATCTCAGATTTCAAAAACTTCACTGTTGCTACAGGACAAACCACAATTTATGTAAGGATAATGTTGCCGGGCGGATGTTATAAGGTTGCCGAATTAAAGATCAACCTAAACCCTCATCTGGATTTGGTGACTGACGAGGAATATTTCCTTTGCGGATCCGGAGGTGTTACCGTGACAGCAAGTGGTTCTTTCGACAGCTATGAATGGTCGGCAGGGGGTATTTCCGGGTCAATAACTGTAACGCAGCCAGGAAATTATTGGGTAAAAGGAATTAAGCATTATGGAGATGCTTTGTGCGTAACCACCAAAAATTTCATTGTCAACCAATTACCTTCTCCTGAGATAATATCTATTGATATTAAAGACTGGAGTGCTGCCAATAATCAGGTGGCAGTATATGCGACAGGCGATGGAATTGAATTTTCTATAGACGGGATAAATTTTCAGTCGGGCAATATCTTTACAGGTCTTGAGCCCGGAATTTATATTGTATATGTGCGCAACAACTGCGGCCTGGACAAACAGCAGATCGTTTTGCTTGATTATCCCAGATATTTTTCCCCTAACGGAGACGGGAAAAATGATCTTTGGAACCTTGACTATGCGTTTTTTGGAAGCAGGGTAGATATTGTGATTTTTGACCGGTTCGGTAAAACTCTTACAAAGTTAAATTACCATAGTATTGGATGGGATGGAACATATAATAACCAACCTTTACCTGCCGATGACTATTGGTTTGTTGCTACCCGCAGTGATGGCAAAGAATACAGGGGCCACTTCTCTCTGATGCGCTAATTTATACAGCAAACGACCCAATTCCCTTTTGAGAATCGGCATTAAAGTAGAACATGTTTTTCAGGAGTGAGGAGTGAAGGGATTTTGGGTATATTTACACATATTCAAAATTAAACATGAAAAAGCTTTTCATCTTAATAACAATTATCATTACTGCTTTTGGTTATTCCCAAAATTGCGAATGTACTGAATATCAAAAGGAAGTATTTAAAGATCCTGCTATGGACACTTTTAATTTTAGCAATGGGGAAAAATTAAGAATTTGCCCGGCAATCAGGTATTCTCCTTATAAGCCATATAAAAATTATTATTTCAAAGACTTTGCCCTTGAAAATTGCCAAAATGAAAACAGGATTAGAGTTTGGGGAAATCTCTATTGTAAGGCGATATTCAATCAGGATACACTGTCAATCATTGAAACTGTAAAATTACCTGTCGGTCAAAAGAGAAAATTTGAAGTAGTGAATAAAAGTATTACTACAATCTACATTGACAACGGGAAAGTTGTTAGTAATTACAAAAAACTATCCATTAGAAAATATAATCAAGCTGAAATTGAGGTAGTTTTAAAGGAACATGAGGCTGCATTAAAAAGCAAAAAGAAGAAGAATTTTGAACATTTATATAGCTCGCTACTAGTAGCAGGATTATCCGGAAATGAAAAAGCATTGGAATATTTTATAAATTTCCAATCAGATTTTGAAGATATTATTACTGATCCTGAAATTGAAGATTATAACAATTTAAAGTCAGCATTTATTGAAACTGACGAATAGCAATGCCTATCCCTTTTTTCCGTAATTTTACACAAAACAAATTACAATGCCATCAGACTGTATCAGCTTCCAGGACTCAGGATATTTTACCCCGCTTATCGTTGATTACCTTAACCAAAAAGAAACCCTGAAGCCGCTGTACAAACGCTTCCCTACCCTTGAGAATTTTAAATTACAGCTGGAGGAAAAGCAGGCAAATTACAGCCATGGTTCCCGTAGCGTACTCGTAAATTCTTTACTGAAGCAATATGAAGAAGTTGATGCATCGAAAGATACATTGCAAAACATACAGCTGTTAAATAAAGAAAACACCTTTACCATAACCACCGGCCACCAGCTTAACTTGTTTACCGGCCCATTATATTTTCTCTATAAAATAGTTTCGACCATCAACTTATCAAAGGAGTTGAAAGCCGCTTACCCGCAGTATAACTTCGTGCCAGTGTACTGGATGGCTACTGAAGACCATGACTTTGAGGAGATCAACTACTTTAATTTCCGAAATAAAAAAATAAAATGGCCGCGTGAAAGCGCAGGGCCTGTAGGAAGGCTTTCCACCGAAGGGCTTGATGCTGTGCTTGAGGTTTTCAGTAAGGAATTAGGTCCGGGCAATAATGCGGAATGGCTGAAGTCGCTATTCAAAAAAGCGTATTTAGAGCATGATAATCTTGCAGATGCCACACGATATTTGGCAAATGCCATTTTCGGACAGGAAGGATTGGTAATAATCGATGCGGACAGGCCGGAACTGAAAAGCCTTTTTATTCCGCATGTAAAAGAAGAATTGACCAGCCAGGTTTCCCATCATAAGGTAGCGGAAACGGCTGAACATCTAAGCGATTATAATATCCAGGTCAACCCACGGGAGATCAACCTCTTCTATATAGAGGACAATCTTCGTGAGCGCATCATTTTAAAAGATGGTGTTTATTACATCAACAACACCGAACTGCAATTCACCGAAACAGAATTCCTCAACGTATTGGAAAGCAACCCTGAAAAATTCAGCCCGAATGTTATTATGCGGCCGCTCTACCAGGAAGTGATACTGCCCAACCTGTGCTACATTGGCGGCGGCGGCGAGATCGCTTATTGGCTGGAACTGAAGTCTTTCTTTGAGGTATCAAACGTAACGTTCCCTATACTGCTGTTACGTAACTCTGTATTGTTGGCTACCCAAAAGCAGGCTGATAAACTTGATAAGCTTGGCCTTACCTGGGCTGATATGTTCTCTAAACAACAGGATTTGCTAAACCGCAAGGTGCAGGGCTTCTCTGAATTCCAACTGGATTTTTCAAGTCAAAAAGAATTCCTGAAAAAGCAATTCGAAAAACTTTCAGAAATAGCAGCTAAAACCGACGCATCGTTTACCGGCGCCGTAAAGGCACAGGAGCTGAAACAAGTGAAAGGCCTTGAAAACCTTGAAAAACGTTTACTGAAAGCTGAAAAACGCAGGCATACTGACGAACTGGAGCGAATAACGCTTTTGCAGAATGAGCTTTTTCCGGGCAGGAGCCTTCAGGAGCGGAAAGCCAACTTTTCAGAATTCTACCTTGAGTTTGACGGCAGGCTGCTTCCTGATTTATTCAGTCACTTAAAGCCTCTGGAGCAGGAGTTTAATGTGGTCGTACTTTAAAAATATTTGTATATTTATACTATAAACTATACGCCATGAATATTACAAAAGAAAAAGAGCGCCTGAAAATTGCCATTGATAAGGTCGAGGATCCGGAAATACTGGACAGGATAAGCCAGATTCTTTCAGGCAGTGAGAGAATTTCACTAACCGATGAACAGTTAGCGATCGTTAGAGAAAGTAAGGAAGAATACCTTAGGGATCCATCAACGGGAATGTCACTTGAGGATTTCGAAGCTCACATGAAAAAGAAATATGGGTTTTAAAGAGATAATTTCCAGGGCTGCCCAAATACATATTGACGAAGCTTTTTACTACTACGAATTACAACAACCCGGCCTTGGCTCACGATTCTTTATTGAATTTAAGAATGCAACTAAATACATTCTCTTAGACCCTTACTTATTCCGTTTAAAATCGAATAATTTGAGAGAATTAAAATTATCGGTATTTCCGTATATAATAATTTACGAAATTATAGAGGAGACTGTATTGATAGCAGCAGTTTTCCACACTTCGCAAAATCCCCGAAAGAAACCCTAGAAATAATATGGATTTGATGTAAAAACTACTATTTTTGCACCAAATTTAAAAAAGACTATGGCTACTAACAGGACATTTACAATGATTAAGCCGGATGGTGTTGAGAACGGACACATCGGTGGTATTTTATCAATGATTACTGAAGCAGGCTTCAGGATCGTATCTTTAAAGCTTACACAACTTACAACTGCTGATGCACAGGCATTTTACGCTGTTCACAGTGCAAGGCCTTTTTATGGTGAGTTGGTAGAATTCATGACAAGGGGGCCTATTGTTGCGGCTATCCTTGAAAAAGAAAATGCTGTTGAAGATTTCAGGACGTTAATTGGTTCTACAAATCCTGCTGATGCTGCCGAAGGCACTATCCGTAAAAAATATGCAAAATCTGTGGGCGAGAATGCGGTTCACGGTTCTGACAGCGATGAGAATGCAGCTATCGAAAGCGCTTTCCATTTTGCAGGCAGGGAGCAGTTCTAATACAGGACAAACAAACACACTATACTAAAAATGCCGCTGTAAAAAGCGGCATTTTTTTATCGTAATACAACGGTTTTCACTACTTCGCGCTTGAGCTCCTCATTGATCATCCTGACGATCTTTTCCTTTCCGTAGCTTAATTCCTCGCGCAGCACAGCGGAAGTCAGCTCTACATACAGCGTCGTCCCCTTTAGCATTATTTCACGGGTATAATTATTCACGCCAGTACCCATAAGGTTCTTCCAGGCCTCACGCACGTCTATTTTATCCATGCCCGGCTGTAGCCTGTTCACATTCATAAATTCCTTCAGCACATCACCTATAGAATTCTCCCCATTGAGTCGCTTTGCCATTATTTTACAGTAAAAGGTTCCGGTTTTTTATAATGGTATTCCATTTTGTGGTCATTCTTCAACACCAGCTCGTCATCGTCCAGTGTTACTATCTCCTCCTGCCATTTAGCAAATTCGGTTGCGTAAACTATAAATGTCTTACCCTCTTTTTCGGTGATACTTATTTTTTCAGAAACATCATTTGTAAGGTAGGTACCGTCAAATTGCGGCATCACTTTTTTACGGATCCCCTCTTTCCCTTTCAATTCAAAATAATCGATCGTTGGGTTTACACCATAATCTTTTGTACTGCCATCGGGCATAATGACTTTCTCAATTTCCCAATAGCCGGTCAGTTTTTTTAAGCTGTCATCAGTTACCTTTCCACACGAAATGGCCGAAAGGAAAACCAGCAGTAATACGATTTGTTTCATCATTATAAATTGAAGCGTAAAATTACTCAATATTTGGCTCATCATTTAGAAACATATTAAACTATTTCATACTTTTAAAGTCTTACAGAAAAAACTGACATGAAAAAGATCTGGTCACTAGTAATCCCGGTATGCTTTTTTGCAGCATGCAGCTCCTCTGACAGCGAGACACCACAGGAAAATCCTGACAATGAAGCTATGTACTTTCCTGATAACAATTCTGACGTTTGGGAAACTAAAGATATTTCCACAATGGAATGGAATGAAGCTGCGGTACAGCCCTTGCTGGATTTCCTCGAAGAAAAGCACAGCCGCTCTTTTATGATATTGGTCAATGGGCGCATTGTAATGGAGGAATATTTCAACGGACATACTGCTACAACGCCATGGTACTGGGCAAGTGCAGGGAAAACATTAACGGCAACCATGACCGGCATTGCAGAGCAGGAGGGGTTTCTTAACATCAATGATAAAGTTTCTGACTATCTCGGTATAGGCTGGACAAGCGAACCGTTAGCCAAAGAAAACCTGATAACCAACCGCCACCTGCTTACCATGACCTCCGGGCTGGATGATGCCAATGGCGATGATGTTTCGCCTGCCAACCTTCAATACAAGGCCGATGCAGGCACCAGGTGGGCTTATCATAATGTGTATGTGAAACTTCAGGATGTTATTGCTGAGGCTACAGGGCAGACGTGGGAAAATTATTTTAATGCCAAATTAAAAACACCGATAGGAATGAACGGCACATGGCTGGAAAGCGGTGACGACCTTAGCGTATATTGGAGTACTACCCGCAGCATGGCCCGTTTTGGTTTGCTCGCACTGAACAATGGTAAATGGAAAAGCCAGCAGGTCATCAATACCGCATATTTCAATGCGATGACAACTCCTTCGCAGGGCATCAATAAATCCTATGGTTACCTGTGGTGGCTCAATGGTAAGGAAAGCTATCACATGCCGCAAACGCAGTTTCAATTCGATGGAGAGCTCATACCTACCGGCCCTTCGGACATGTTTATGGCCTTAGGTAAAAACGACCAGAAAATTTATGTGATCCCTTCCAAAAAGATGGTCATTATCCGAATGGGCGATGCCGCCGACGAAGCGAACTGGGCGCTGTCAGGATTTGATGAGGATTTATGGGAGAAGATAAGTGCAGTTATTAATTAACCGCATTCGATATAAAATAATCGTGAATATCAAAGTTGAAATATGCCGCGCTGCACAAAATCAGCATTGAAAGAATAACTACAGGCCAAAACAGTTTTCTAGTAAGCAGGTAAAAAACATTCAAAAAAACCACAAAAGCATAGATTACGACCATTGCAATACTAAAATTCCGGATCCCTGTTAAAAGGGATTCCGGAATTAAAGGATTACTTAAATTGGCTGCGGATTGAAAATAGCGTACTGCAACTATAGTCATCTGCAAAAAGCTTATAGCAAGGATTACAATTGCTATTATCTTCCTGTCCTTCATTAAAACGAATATCTAAGATTAAGCATAACCCTGCTTATTTGTGTTATATCAGCTGTTGGACTATTCGTGAACATATTCCTATTAGTCTCATACCTCACGCAAATGCCATATTTATCATTAAATACATATCCGACACCAAAATTCGCAAAAAATGAGGTTTTGATCTCAATATCAGACGTGCTATTTGGAGGATCGCCAAAAAGGAATGTTGAATTTTCAATATTTCCGAAAGGAAAGTTCATCCCGAAAGCGCCGTCTATGAATATTTTATTGGCAGCATTAATAATTAAGTTATAGCGTGGCCCTAAGTAAAAATTAATGTTTGACGAATCAAGTTTGTATCTTGTCCTTAACCTGCTGGTGGTATTGTTGAATTTATATGTTATATCAGACGACATTTTTTCATATTCGCCACGAAAGAAAAACTCCCATTTGTCTGAAGGCATCCTGAAGGCAATCTCCGCCCCGGCACTATAATTCAGGTCGTTGGTTTTCCCTGACTCAAGTGTACTGCCTTTTATACCAAAACTCATATTGCCCAGACCTGCATACACTGTATAAACCGTTTTAATTTTTTTTGCTGTATCATTAGTATATTCAACACTTTCAGAACCTGCACATGTATTATTGCTTTTAAACAATTTTACAAATGTATCTTCAGAATAATTTATATTGGTAAATTCTTCAATACCTTTATTTTCGCAGTTTATATTATTGAATAGCTGTTGCCTGAACTGTTTATTTTCTGCAATTGTCGATTCCGTTTGCTTATATTTTTTGTAAACAAGCTGTTCTGGATAATCTTTCTTATTATTTACCGAATAAAAATATTTAATCCCATCACTTTGTCTATAGGAATATAAAGTGGAAGCGCCTTCAACCAAAATGTTTAAAAAAACGGTTTTAAGCACCCAATGCGGCTCTTTATCACCGCTAAGCCTCTTGACATTGGAAGGTGACATGTCTATTTTCACTTCATATTTCCTGAATTTAAATTGACCTGAAATCCCATACTCGTTGATTTTCGAAGGATCAAGCTTTGTATACGCCCTCCTGGTGAATTGGTAAATTCCAACGAGTTTTCATTATAAAAATCGGTTGTCTTATAGTACCCCTCGGTTTTCTTGCCGCCATTATCTATATAATAGCCCTGCTGATCCTGCGCAAAAGCATTCAGCCCTATAAATAAGGCTGTAAGTAAGGTAAAAAATTTCATCAGTATGATTTGGTTTATTGGTTACGGGAAGATTGGTATTATTTAAAGAAAGAATCCACAAATTCATATTTATTGAAAACCTGTAGGTCTTCTATACCTTCTCCAACACCTATGTATTTTACAGGTATCTGGAACTGGTCGGATATACCTATGACCACTCCTCCTTTTGCAGTGCCATCAAGTTTGGTTACCGCAAGCGAGGTCACTTCTGTCGCTGCTGTAAATTGTTTGGCCTGTTCGAAAGCATTCTGCCCGGTAGAGCCGTCAAGCACCAGCAATACATCATGCGGGGCATCTTCCACAACCTTCTGCATTACACGCTTTACTTTGGTAAGCTCATTCATCAGGTTTACTTTGTTGTGCAAACGTCCGGCCGTATCTATGATAACCACATCGGCATTCTGGCTTACGGCGCTTTGCAAAGTATCAAAGGCCACAGATGCCGGGTCGCTGCCCATTTGCTGCCTCACAATAGGCACACCTACCCTGTCGGCCCAAATCTGGAGCTGGTCTATTGCCGCTGCCCTAAAGGTGTCTGCTGCGCCTAATACTACGCTGTATCCTGATTTTTTTAGCTGGTAGGCCAACTTTCCTATGGTAGTTGTTTTACCAACGCCGTTCACGCCAACCACCATCAATACGTATGGTTTTTTATTGGCAGGGATGTCAAATTCGGTTGCTTCGCCGGAATTGGTTTCCGAAAGCAGGGCTGCAATCTCCTCCCGCAATATCCGGTTTAGTTCTTCTGTACCCATGTATTTATCGCGCGAAACACGTTCCTCAATGCGTCCTATGATCTTAAGGGTAGTATTTACGCCCACGTCCGATGAAACGAGTATTTCCTCAAGGTTATCGAGCACTTCGTCATCAACCCTTGATTTTCCTGCAATAGCTTTAGAAAGCTTGGAAAAGAAAGTAGTTTTCGTTTTTTCGAGGCCTTTATCTAATGTTTCCTTCTTTTCGGAGGAAAATATTTTTTTAAAAAAATTCATAATTGCAAATAGTCAGTTTTTTTCCGCGGTAAATATAGAAAATAAAAAAGCTACTTTCTTTAACTGAAAGTAGCTTTTCTATATATTGTAAGGGATATTATTTCTTCTTAAGAAATGTATCCACTTCTTCAGGAGCCATAACGCTTTCAACGAAAGTATAAGCGCCTGTTTTAGGAGATCTTACCATTTTGATTGCTTTAGTTAACCTCTTTGAAGATGTCTGTAACGATGCTACGGTTTTCTTTGCCATGACTCTTTATTATTTAATTTCTTTATGTACAGTCACACGTTTAAGGATAGGGTTGAATTTTTTGATCTCAAGCCTGTCCGGAGTGTTCTTTTTGTTTTTGGTAGTAATATACCTTGAAGTACCCGGAACACCAGAAGTCTTGTGTTCAGTACATTCTAAAATTACCTGGATTCTGTTGCCTTTCTTTGCCATCTTGCTATATATTTATAAGGTAAGGATTATTTAATAAATCCGTTAGCTTTAGCTTCTTTCAAAACTGCAGCAATACCATTTTTATTAATTGTTTTGATAGTAGAAGCAGCTACCCTAAGAGTTATCCACCTGTCTTCTTCAGGAAGATAAAAACGCTTCTTCACTAAGTTTACACTAAATTTCCTTTTAGTTTTATTCATAGCGTGGGAAACATTATTTCCTACCATCGCTTTTTTACCTGTAAGGGCACAAACTCTTGACATTATTTCTCGCTTTTATATCGTTATTCAAAATCAGGGTGCAAAGAAACAAAAAATAAAAGTATTAACCAAACACAATCAATCAGTTTTTTAAAATTTCCTGATAAATCTTTTCAAGCCCTTTATTTGCAGCTCTTTCGATAACTTTTTCGCGAGGCTGCCCCAAATCATATTTTTCGCTGTAAATCCCTTGCGGCGTAGCAAAAGCGATATAAACAGTCCCTACTTCGGCATCTGCATCCCCTTTTGAAGGACCTGCATTTCCGGTTGTGGCAATGGCAAAATCAGTACCAAATATTTTTTGTGCACCAGTGGCCATAGCTTCGGCAACCTCGGCACTCACCACAGAATATTTATCAATAAGCTCCTGCGGGACTCCCAGTACCGTAACTTTTGAAGAAGCCGAATAGGTTACCGCGCTTCCTTTAAAATACGCTGAGGCGCCTGCTACAGACGTTAGCAGCTGTGCTATCCTGCCGCCCGTACAACTTTCGGCTGTAGCTATAGTTTTACCCTTTTCGGCAAGGAGCCTTCCCAGAACGACTTCTATGGTATCGCCCTCGTCATAGCCCACTATTATATCACCTATCAGTCCACGCAGCTTTTCGGTCTCCAAAGCAATACGATCCCTCAGCATCGCTTCATCTACGCCGCGGGCGCTCAGCCTGAGCCTTACGCGGCCCGGGTGCGGAAGGTAGGCCAGCTTAATAAATTCGGGAAGGTTGTTTTCCCAGTCTTCAATACGCTCAGCAATATGGCTCTCGCCCTGCCCGTATGTCAGCAGTGTTTTATGGATTATATACGGCCGCTCAAATTGTGTTACAAGGCGCGGTACAACTTCATTCTCAACAAGGTATTTCATTTCATAAGGCACACCGGGCAGCGAGACGAATACAGTGTTGCCTTTTTCCATCCACATGCCGGGAGCGGTCCCTACAGCATTATGAAGCACAGTACTTTTTGAAGGCACAAGTGCCTGGTCTTTATTTACCTGCGATGCCTCCCTCCCTATCACCTTTTCAAACAAATCCACCACATGGGCTTCTACCATCCCGTTTCGCACCAGGTGGTCGTCAAAGTATTCGCATAGGGTAGTTTTCGTGATATCGTCCTTTGTAGGGCCAAGTCCGCCGGTAATGATAACCACATCCACACGGTTCTGTAAAAAAGCAAGTGTACTGAGTATGTGCAGCCTGTCATCACTTATAGACAACATTTCATATACGCCAATACCGATTTTATCGAGCGCTTTTGCTATAAATCCGGAATTGGTATCGGTAATCTGCCCTATAAGTATCTCATCGCCAACAGTAACTATTGCTGCTTTCATAATAGTTCGTAGTCTTTTTTTATTTCTTTTAAGGTAAGGCCCACAAGCTCTTTCAGGCTCTCCACAACTTCTTTGATCTCCCTCCTTTTGCCTTGCGCCCTGCTCCAGTTTTCAATAGCTGTCACATCTTCATACGCCAGGTCCATGCCTAACAGGTCAAGCGTTGGCTTTATCTTATGGGCGGCATGGTACACCCTTTCATAATCCTTGCTCTCAAAGCCTTTTTTTATATTTTTTATTTCAACCGGGACTTCTTCGGTAAACAGCACAACGATTTGCCTGGCAAATTCCAGGTCGTTGTCAGAAATCGCATAAACCTTTGATAAATTGTAGTTCAGTGCCATTATTTTACCTGTACTTTAAATAATTTCCTGCCTTCCAAAAAGCCCTCCAAAACATCTTCACGGCTTACTTTCGCAACCCCTTCCGGTGTTCCGGTAAAGATGACATCACCCGTGCGCAGCGTGAAGTATTGCGAAATATAAGCAATTAACTCATCTATCTTCCAAAGCATGTGCTGCGTATTTCCCTGTTGCACTACAGCACCATTATTGGTCAGCTCAAAATTGATGTTATCCAATGTGCCCAGTTCCGATTTCGATACGAAATCCCCTATCACGGCCGACCCGTCGAATGCTTTTGCCTTTTCCCACGGCAGACCTTTCTCCTTCAGTTTTGCCTGTACGTCACGGGCTGTAAAGTCAATACCAAGGCCTATTTCGTCATAATATTTATGGGCAAATTTTGCATCGATATATTTGCCTACTTTATTGATCTTTACCAAAACCTCAACCTCGTGGTGTACGTCGTTGCTAAATTCCGGGATTACAAAAGGAAACTGCTTTTGTACAACAGCCGTATCAGGCTTAAGGAAAATAACCGGTTCTTCCGGCCTTTCATTTTCGAGTTCCTCAATGTGTTTGGCATAATTCCTGCCAATACAGATGATCTTCATATCCTGCTGAATTTAAGCCAATTTATTATTTAATTTCCGGAGTTTGATCGCCGTTAAGACTTTTTTAGTATAGAGTGGAAAATCGGCATTCTGGATCCAGCCATAATAGCCCGGTTCCTGCTCCAGCACCTTCTCAACCTTGGCGCCTTTGTGCTTACCGAAGGTAAAAATTTCCTCGCCATCTTTATCCTTCGCGATAAAGCCTGCAAAATCGACATTTATTTTACGGGTGGTATATTCCGACAGTAATTTTACATCATTTTCAAGATCCGGATAGCGGTCCAGCTGCGATTTTAGTATTTCGTATGTAGCATTGGTGTCCGCTTCTGCACTGTGCGCATTTTCAAGTATTTGGCCACAATAAAATTTGTAAGCAGCGCTTAGCGTACGCTCTTCCTTTTTATGGAATATCGTCTGCACGTCTACCGAAACCCTGTTCTTCATATCGAAGTCAAGCCCGGCCCTGAGCAGCTCTTCTGCCAATAACGGAATATCAAACCTGTCAGAGTTGTACCCTCCAAGGTCGGAATCTTTAATTAGAGCATGTATCTGGTGTGCCAGTTCTTTAAAGGTAGGCTCATTAGCCACTTTCTCATCGGTTATGCCATGAAAAGCGATGGTTTGCGGCGGTATAGGCCTTTCCGGGTTTACCAGCCACGTGCGGCTTTCCTTGTTTCCGTTGGGATATACCTTCAGTATTGATATTTCTACGATGCGGTCCTTGCAAATGTCGGTACCGGTGGTTTCCAGGTCAAAAAAGCAAATCGGCCTGTGCAGTTTAAGTTCCATATACAAAATTTATGAAAACAAAGATACGGGACAAAATTATAATCAGGGATTATCCTGCTTTTTTTCTTCGTTAAAATAAAGGTTACGGACAATCCCATTTAAAACCGGCGTTGGCATAGCGTTTCTTGCGGTAGTCAAAGTGCCACCACTCACTCGAAAGCGGTGTAAAACCTGCTTTCATCATTATGTTGCGGAGTTGCTTCCTGTTCTTTTTCCCGATCTTTGAAACACCCTCATTGTCATAATGCGATATTTTGGAAAAATCGTCAAACATCCCGCCCATATCCAGCAGGTTGCCATCTTCATCAGCCAGGGTAATGTCAATTGCAGCGCCACGATTGTGGTTGGACCCTTTGCCGGGCGGCGCCACATATTGCGGGTCATTTACAATGTCATACATTGTTTTCTGGAAACTATACGGACGATAACAGTCGTACACTACCAACCTGAGGTTTTTATCCTTAGCAATTTCGTTCGCTTTGTCGAGTGCTTCAGCTACTTCGGGACGGAGAAAGCAACGGGCACAGGGATATATTTTAGTATGCATGAAATTGGCCGTATCGGCATAAGCCATGCGGTTAATCATACCGGATGCCTCAAAATCGACCTCAGCCCAAACCGGATTCACTGAATCGAGGCCTGTTGAAGCGATATTGTTTTGTCCATAGAATTTTATGCTCCGGGGCTTGATAGAAACTGCCGAGCATAATACTACTGTAAGCGCTAAAAACAATATGCCTTTAATGATTTTCATGTAGCTAATTTTTGGCGAAACACAAAGATAGGGAATTGGGATGATTCTTAATCTTCATAGCCACATACGGTCTTCCCTTGTTTTTCGGCTTCGGATAAAGTTACTTTCCCTATCTCCGCTTTGCAATTCGAGAGGCCTTTGCAGTCTTTAGTAAAATGATAGCGTTTTGCATTCTTGCTTTGGCAGATGTACACATCCTTATCACTGGTAAAAGATGTGAAGAGCATAATTATTATAAGCAGGAGTAGCTTTTCAATCATATTAAATACTTATCGCTTTACAAATATAAAGTAATATTACCGTAGTTTATTGATTAACAACAAAAAGGCCGGAGATTTGAATCCCCGGCCTCACGTACCTGAAAACTTTGCAAAAAACTATTTTACCGGACGGAATACCGCCATTTGTATATCAAATTTTTTCGAAGGGACATTATTGCCTTCTCCCAGTTCGCTGAAGTTGGCATTCATGATCCACGTTTCGTTACCTGCTATGGCAGCTGTTGAAGGGTATTTGAACCTGTCTCCTGCAAGTGTTGCTTCGGCAGGCTTTGCTGTCACCCAGTTATCAGTCGATTTTATCCTGAATATTTTATCGACACCACCATTCTGTACCAGAGTCAGTGTATTTGCATCGTTCAGCAGCATACCGTCTGCTCCCGGAAAGAACTGGTCGATCTTCACTTTGGTAACGTTGCCGGGATTATTGATGTCCACTTTAAAAAGGCAGCCCTGCCCATTACCGGTGGCCAGCAGGAATCCTCCCGGATGCCACACAATGCCATTAAGCCCCACCCCTGCTGTTTTAAATAGATCGCTTTTGCTAAACACAGAAGCCTTGCCCGAAGCATCTACCTTATATATCGCATGGGCGAAACTGTCAGTGATATATGCATTGCCCTTATCGTCAAATGTTAAATCATTAGGGAAGTGTTCACCGGGCACCAGTTTAGATAGGTCGGTATCCGCCAGCTTTTTACCTGTTTTAAGGTCGATACTTATCAAACGCGCCATTTTCTTCTTAGTGTCCGGCGTGCTGTATATGCTGTAATTGGCATCCCCCACACAGGCAAATAACCTCTTCCCGTCGGGATGAACCTTCAGCCCGTAGGTCGACTTGAGTGCGGCATCAGTATACAATGCCGTATATTTTCCGGAACGGTCTACTTTACCAATTGTTCCAAGCCTTGCAGACGATACATAAAATACATTCGATGCCTTATCATAGGCTATGCCCTCCGGATAGGCACCCGGGGCTTCAAATTCTATCCTTGCCGTAGGTTTATCCTGCGCCACTGCAATTGCAGAATATGCCAGTATTATCCCTGCTATATAATTTTTCATACTCTTATTTTTGTTTGATACAATAAATTACCCCGTTAGCATCATCAGAAACGTATACGGTGTTGCCCGATATAATAATTCCTGCAGGCCGTCCGAAGCGTTCGTTGCCTTTCAGGAACCCACTCAGGAAATCCTCGGTGCCTGTAGGCTTGCCATCCTTATATTTAATGCGCTGCACCTTGAAACCTGATGGCACCTGCCTGTTCCATGATCCGTGCCAGCACACCAATGCGTCACCTTTATTGGCACCATTGTCAAAAAAAGCAAATGCTATCGGGGCGCTGTGGGCCGGAAACTCCAATATGGCAGTCATAGTTGCTGCGGCCCATCCTTCTTTGGTGTTGCCAACAGGGTCTTCGCGGGTTTCATCTACAACCCTGTTGCCATAAGCAAACGGGAATCCGTAATTGCCATCCTTTACAATGTGGTTGAGTTCTTCGGGAGGCCACTCGTCGCTTTTGTAGTCCCCGCCATTATCAACACCCCACATTTCCCCTGTAGCAGGGTGAAAGTCGAAGCCGATAGTATTGCGCAGGCCGGATGCATATAATTTCCTTTTCCAGGTAACCGAGTCCACCTGGAGCATCGCCGCAGTTTCCTTGTCGCTTTCCTTGCAGTCATTGCAAACGCTCCCTACAGATATGTACAGTTTGCCGTCAGGGCCCCAGTCCATAGTCCGGTTGGCATGCTGGCCCCCGCTGGGCAGGTCTTTTATCAGTGTATCCGCGACAGCGCCAAGAGTACCGTCGGTATTCATCTTGTAGCGCAGCACCTTATTATTATTGCAGAGGTACATGTAACCATCTTTGGCTGTAATACCGTGTACACCCGGAAAATCGGCCACACGGGTCATGTCTTCAAATTTATTGTCTTTATTGGTATCCTTCAGCATCAGCACATCCCCAGCATCGCGACGTGTGATGTACAGTTCGCCATTAGGCCCGTTATAAAGCATCCGTGGCTTACCCAGCCCTGTTGCTGCTACGGTTGCCTGCCACCCATTGGGAACCTTCAGTTCGTTTACCATTGCAGGGCTGAATTCAATTTGCGTGGGGTAGTTGGTTGTTACCGTTGTTTTAGTATCCTCTTTAGGAGGGATACCCTTCTGGGCATGCATCCCGGCAGGTGCGAAAACCAAAAACAAGGCTATTTTCAAAGTAATTTTCATGACATAGAGTATTATAATTAAAAAAAGGCCTGCAAACATAGTATGCAGGCCAATAAGATTATACCGTAATGTCGGTATCTGTGTCTGGCTCGGCATAGCGACTCAAAGGATGATTGTCCTGAGCATCATGGCCTTCAAGCTTCACCAGTTTGTTGTACACACCAAGCAATAAGAATGGTGCCGCCCATTGCCCCACAAATAGTGCTGTGTGGCTTTTGCCGATAACTTTCAGGGTTGCAGAAGCACCCATCGCGCCTAATGCGGCCCAAAGGAAAATGTCGGAAGGAAGTTTTGATGTCTGGTTTTCGATAGCCTTTGCTACCTTACCTTCAGAGTGGTCGTTTTTCAAAATTGCCATAATAATAGATTTAGAATTAATACTTTATAATCGGATGAAGTGTAAAGGTACCGGCCTTGCTGTTAAGCAATATACAGCGTAATGTTAATTAGTTATAAGGTTACGTTAAACTAAAAAAGCCTTCCTATCTTTACGTTTTAATCAAATTTCTATGAAAAAATTACTTGCTTTATGCGGGCTGCTGCTTATCCTGACAGGCTGCGATTCGGCCTCTTCCGGAACTAACGCGCCACAATCATTCAGTGCTGCTTCAGAGAAAGGCCTTGCCATCGGTACCATTACTTTTGAAGGCGATACGCCGGCCAATGATATTTACCGATTTTTCTATGGCCCAACATCCGGCGACAAAAAATTCGTAAGGCGCAATGCCGGGAAAATAATGATGAAGGCAGGAAGGGAGAACGGCAGGAATTTTACCGGAGATTTTAACGACAGTAAAACCTATCTCTTTATTATTGAAGCAGATCCCGGCAGCTACGCTTTCACACAGTACAATCACCTTGACCATATAGGCCCTATGGGCACGCTGACCAATAGCCGCAAATTCGCCATACCTTTTGAAATAAAAAAAGGAGAAATAGCGTATATAGGGGAACTCAATTACAAGGACAAGGCTGAAGCGGGGACACCTAAAATATTCGTCTCAGGCTCTTTTGAGCGGGACATGGCTGAATTTATGAGGAAATTTCCGGGCATCGACTGGAGCAGTACACAAAATAAAACTGTCAAAACCGGCGACAAAGGCAATGGGATGGTTGAGTTCCTGTAAGAATTTCAATACCATTTAATAATTTTAACAAGAATTTATACATTAATCCAAACAAAATAGCCTGTCAATGTTAAAATATTAACTTTTAACAGTTTTTATTGCGATTTTACCAAAGCCTCTTCTTACATTTATATGAATTAAACTTATAAACTTAATTAGGCTTATGGAAAAAATTACTTACGACGGAATGAGGAATTTTATTATTGAAAGAGAATTGACTGACAGCGTAGCACTATCGCTTCACCCTGACAGTTTTGACGATTTGGTAATGGATTATCTTGACATCAATGGCAACCAAATTGAACGCCCTTTTGAAATCCTTGGGATCGAGATCCTGCAGGACAATACGGGAAGCGTTCCTAAAAACCTCGTGCAGGTACTTGACATGGTCGGATAAGCACGGTTTACTCATCTTACAAAAATTATCAAAAATCCCGTTCACGCAACTGAACGGGATTTTTCATTGGGCAATTTTGTAAGTATTTTGGCCAATTGCATAACACATAAGTAAGATATTTTCGCCTGCTTGCGCTATATTTTCAACAACTAAAAAAGTAGCTATGTACAGCAGCATGATGAATTTTGACGGAATGAGGAATTTTATTATTGAGAATGAATTAACAGATAGCGTGGTGATAGCACTACACCCCGAAAGTTTCGATGCCCTGGCTCTCGACTACATCAGGATACACGAAACCATAGAGCGCCCTTTTGAGATTTTAGGCATCGCCATAGTGGAAGACACTTCGGATACTATACCGAAAAATAAAATACATATAATAGAGCTATAACTCTATATACCGAGAAACCCTGCTTTGCGGCAGGGTTTCTTTTATTTTATCTTTTCAGCAAGTTCTGCCAGGCTCACGCTTTCCTGTGTACCTGAAGCCAGATCCTTCAGCGTGAACGTTCCCGCTTCCATCTCTGCATCGCCTGTCAGTACAGCGAAAGGTATCCCCCGCTTGTCGGCATGCTGGAACTGCTTCCCTATCTTGGCGGCATCAGGATACATTTCTACCTTGATGCCCGATTTTCGCAATTCATTCACCGCCTTCATCGCGTATAGCGCTTCTTTGTTGCCAAAATTTATAAACAATGCCCTTGTGATTTCGGTAACGGTAGCAGGGAAAAGCCCCAACTCTTCAAGAACAAGATAGATCCTGTCCAGTCCGAAAGATATGCCCACACCACTCATATTCTTTAACCCGAAGATTCCGGTTAGGTCATCATACCTGCCGCCGCCGCCAATAGATCCCATCGCTATTTCTTTCGGTGCGGTAACTTCGAATATCGCACCGGTATAATAGTTCAAACCCCGCGCAAGGGTAACGTCAAGGTCAAGCTCGCTTTTTCCAAGGCCAATTTCCATTACATTTTCGCAAATGAAACGCAGCTCTTCAACACCTTTCATTCCTTCTTCCGAAGAAGCAAGCAGTTCCGCCAGTTTTTCAAGCTTTTCAGATATTGTCCCTGTAAAATTAAACAGCGGCTGGACTTTTTGAATAGCATCAGCGGTAATGCCTTTTTCGAGCATTTCTTTCTTAACGCCGTCCTCGCCTATCTTATCCAGCTTATCTAATGCGACGGTAAAATCGATCAGCTTGTCTTTTGCTCCAATAACCTCAGCAATGCCGGAAAGTACCTTGCGATTATTTATTTTGATCGCTGCGCCATTAAGGCCAAGCGTTGTAAATACATTATCGTATAACTGCACCAACTCCACTTCCTGCCATAATGAGGTCGAACCTACCACATCGGCATCGCACTGGTAAAACTCGCGGAAACGGCCTTTCTGCGGACGGTCGGCACGCCATACGGGTTGTATCTGGTAGCGTTTGAATGGGAACTCGATCTCATTCTGGTGCTGTACCACATAGCGGGCAAATGGTACGGTAAGGTCGTATCGCAGGGCTTTTTCGGATATCCTTCCTGTGAACTTATTCAATTCAACTAACTGTTCCGTAGTAATGGTTTCAGAAGAATTTACCAATAGCTCTTCAAGTGAATCAGGCAGTTCGATTTTCTTCTTATCGAAAAAGAAATTACCCGAGTTGAGTATCTTAAAAATAAGCCTGTCGCCTTCCTCGCCATATTTTCCCATCAGGGTTTCGGAATTCTCAAACGTAGGCGTTTCGATAGGCTGGTACCCAAAAGTCTCGAAATGATGTTTTATCGCCCCTATAATATATTGACGTTTAGCCACCTCTGAGGGTGAGAAATCTCTTGTGCCTTTTGGAATACCCGGTTTCTGTGCCATTTTATCGAAATTACGTTTGTGCAAATATAGTCATTTCAGATTTTAGATTTCAGATTTCAGATTCCACTCAAACCCTGTAAATCATGCGTAATCTTATGCGGCAAGAGTGAAGCTCAATCTGAAATCTAAAATCTAAAATCTGAAATAATTACGTACATTAGTGCCTTAAAACGACATTCTATGTTCAGCCTGATCAGGGAGAATAGTAAAATAGCCTTCGATTCTATAAGGAGCCAGAAGCTCCGCACCTCATTGACCGTACTCATTATCGGCATCGGTATATTTGCATTGGTAGGAATACTCGCTGCGGTGGCCGTGCTGAAGAGCAGCATTATGGGGAACTTTTCGTCTATGGGTGCCAACACATTCTCTATTTCACGTTACGATTTTTCGCAGCAAATAGACAATGAGAACACAAAGGTAAACCCGATAATCAGCTACCCGCAGGCAAAGGAATTCCAGGAAAAATACACGTACCCTTCGGCGGCCACATCGCTTTCGTTTACCGCAGCCAGTAATGCCGAAGTAAAACATGAGGACAGAAAAACAGATCCGGAGATCACGATATTGGGTGCAGACGAATACTTTCTGCCCAACTCCGGCCTTGAAACCACGAGCGGGCGGAACTTCAACAATTTCGATATCAGTAATAACAATTATGTATGTATTGTTGGCTCCGACTTCGAGAAAGGGCTTTTTAAAGATATGAACCCTATCGGGAAAACCGTTTCGGTAAGGGGGGCAAGGTTTAAGGTGATCGGTGTACTAAAGGAGAAAGGCTCTACCTTTGGCAGCCGCCAGGATTTAAGGCTCATCATCCCGATACAGGTGGCACGTTCGCTTTTTACAGCACCAAGGATCGACTATGAAGTTAAGGTAATGATCGCAAACGGTGATATGCTGGCATCTGCGGTAGATGAAGCTGAACTCACCATGCGCCGCGTGCGCAGGCTTAACCCTGTTGCGAAAGATGATTTCGGCATCGAGCGCAGTGATGAACTTTTAAAGCAGATGATCGAAGAGCTATCGTTCCTTGGTATGTCCGCATGGGTAATTGGCATAATAACCATTTTTGGTTCCTCTATAGCGCTTATGAATATTATGCTTGTTTCGGTAACTGAACGAACCCGCGAGATCGGTGTACGAAAATCATTGGGAGCAACAAAACTGACCATTGCCATGCAGTTTTTTACCGAAACACTTATCATCAGCCTTATGGGCGGCGCAATAGGTATAATCCTCGGATTGCTTGTTGGTGGCGTGGGAGTGTCGCTGATTTTAAATATTGCATTCCCAATGCCATGGGAAGCGATCATATGGGCGTTGGTTACGGTAATACTTGTCACGCTTGTCTCCGGACTTGCACCTGCTGTTAAGGCCGCCGGGCTTGATCCTGTTGAGGCGCTGCGTTATGAGTAGTTTAGTTTTCAGTCGCAGTCGCAGTTTTTCAGCGCTTCCGTCATCTCGAGGAACGAAGCGATCTTTCCAAGTCAACGAATAGCACTAACCATTCTGTCATTACCGTAAATATCCTTTTTTAAAGTAACCTCACTGAATTTATATTCCTCAAGCATTTCAACCGTTTCATTTCCCAAATACTGGTTGATCTCAAAATAAAGCCTGCCATTTTCCGTAAGCCCACTTTTTGCAAGGAGCGCTATTTTGCGGTAAAACAAAAGCGGGTCGGAGTCCGTTACGAATAATGCCAGATGGGGTTCGTATTCCAAAACGTTGGGATTAATCTCAGCCTTTTCAAGCTCGCGCACATAAGGAGGATTTGAAACAATGATATCAAACGTATCAGGGAGCGACACAGCTTCCAGTATATCCTGAAGTAAGAACTTTACGGTAACGCCATTAGTGCCGGCATTTTTTTTGGCTACAGCCAATGCTTTTTCCGAGACATCAATGGCAAAAACTTCGGCGTCCGGAAGATTCTTCGCTAACGAAATGGCAATGCAGCCGCTGCCGGTACCAATATCCAGTATCTTTATTTGACCCTTGTACTCATTTTCTTTTATGATCCACTCCACCAGTTCTTCAGTTTCCGGCCTGGGGATTAGGGTATTCTCATCCACTTCAAACTCCAAACCGTAAAAATGTGCCCTGCCAAATATATACTGTATGGGCTTGTGTTTTTCAAGTTGTTCAAGAACATTGTTCCATTGTATAATCTCATCATCCTTCAAAACCGCATCAGGGTTCATGGCAAGATCAATGCGCTTCCATCCTTTCAACTCCTCTAATGCAATATTGAAAAAGCTCTCTGCCTCCATAGCATCATATAAAGGAGTTAGTTTTTCGAGAAAAGAAGTACGGTAGTCTTTTAGTTTCATTATTTGAGTTTCAGTTGGCCTCACCCCAACCCTCTCCAAAGGAGAGGGAGGAGCTACACTCTTGCCTATTAAATACTGAGTTACACATTACTCCGTTTACTCCCCCTTTGGGGATAAGGGGGCTAACATCCACACCTGGCAGGAGCTGTGGCCGGTATCGCCCATCGGGGCATCGAGGTATTCAAATCCGTTCTTTAAATATAGTTTCTGTGCGGCTTCCATGTACGGCATCGTTTCGAGATAGCATTGGGCAAACCCAAAAGCTACAGCTGTATTTAGGCATTTCGCTATCATTTGGGAGCCAACGCCAAGTCCGCGTGCTTCCACAAGAAAGTACATCTTCTGGAGTTCGCAAGTATCTACGGGGCCATTTTCCAGAGGTGCAGCTCCTGCCCCACCGATAACCCTGCCGTCTTTTTCCACGACAAAATAAGCGGCATTGGGCTGGTTATAGGTCTCGAACATACAGTCCAGCGAGACATCGGCATAAGCGGTACCAACTTTTGGCACATTGTGCTCAATAAGTACATCGCGTATCACTTTCGCAATCGCGGCGTTGTCTTCTTTTGAAATTTTCCTGATTATAATGCTCATGATGCAAAGCTAATCATTTTGGTAACGCCGGGAAACTTTGTAACTTTGAGACTTTGCAACTTTCAACGAAAAAAGTGACCCACGAAACCTACATGCAGCGGTGCCTCGAGCTTGCCCAGAACGGATTGCGTGCGGCAATGCCCAACCCATCCGTTGGCGCTGTGCTGGTACATAATGGCAGGATCATTGGCGAAGGCCATACCTCCCCTTACGGCGGCCCACACGGCGAAGTGAACTGCATCAATTCGGTTACCGAAGCAGACCGGCACCTTATTCCTGAAGCCATACTATACGTTAGCCTGGAACCGTGCAGCCACTATGGTAAAACACCGCCTTGCTGTGACCTTATAATCCATAACCATATAAAGAATATAGTTGTTGGCACCATAGACCCCAATGAAAAAGTGGCAGGCAATGGCATCCGGAAACTTCGCGAAGCCGGAAAAAATGTGGTTGTAGGCGTACTGGAAAAAGAATGCCGCGAATTCAACAGGCGGTTTTTTACGTTCCATGAAAAGCAGCGACCTTATATTATACTTAAATGGGCCGAAAGCGCCGATGGATATTTAAGCCCATTAAACAGAACATTAGATTCTTCGACTGTTGGATCGTTAGGGGATAAGAAACCTGTATGGATCACGAATACCAATTCCCGGCAGCTGGTACATAAATGGCGCAGTGAGGAAACAGCCATACTCGTTGGTACCCAAACCGTGCTGGACGACAATCCGCAACTGGATGTGCGTGACTGGAATGGACCAAATCCGGTGCGTATTGTACTGGACAGAACCGGTAAAATATCAGATCATTATTTTGTTAAAAATCAAAAAATAAAGACAATTGTCTTGACAGAGCAGGCAGATTTACCTAACTTAGAGAACCTGCTATACGAACAGGTGTCTTTTGATGACAACCTGCCACATGCAATTGCAACAGTTTTACACAGGTACAACCTGCTGTCGGTAATTGTAGAAGGCGGCCGCCAGACCCTGCAAACGTTTATAGATTCAGGGCTGTGGGATGAAGCTAGAGTTTTTAAAGGCACCACTGTTTTGCACGGCGGAACGAAGGCTCCTGATTTTGAATGGAAGCCCGTAACCCGGCAGGAACTACTAAATGATGAACTCTTAATTTTCAGGAATTATGGTTAACGCAATAATATTTGATTTGGGCGATGTGTTTTTAAACAAGGATGGCGATGCGAAACGCGCAGCTTTTGCAGAACTTGGCCTGCACGACTGGAATGATGACCTCGAAAAGCTGGAGAAAAAACTGGAAACCGGAAAGATTGACGAAGAAGGTTTCCTGAAAGGGATACAGCCGTTTACCAATAACGCCTCCCTGGAACAAATAAAGGAGGCCTGGAACCTGGGTATTGCCGATTTCCCATTATACCGGCTGGAATTCCTGCAAAAGCTGGCTGCCAATTACCGCCTGTTCCTGCTTAGCAATACCGATCCTATCCATATAGAGAAGTTTGAGCAGGAGGCCGGGGCTTCTTTCTATAGTGACTTTTACCAGTGTTTTGAAAAGATCTATTTTTCCCATGAAATAGGCTACCGGAAACCGGATGGCGAAGCTTATGAACACCTTATTAACAACCATGACATCCAGCCAAAGCGTGTGCTATTTGTAGACGACAAAAAATTCAATACCGATGCTGCCGAATCGTTGGGCTTTCGCGTTTGGAACCTGCAGGTAGGCGAAGAAGATGTGGTAGACCTGTTTGACAAGAAAATAATAGAGCCGGATGAGGTTTAGACAGTTTTCAGTCGCAGTCGCAGTTTTCAGTTGGACACGTCATCGCGAGGCACGAAGCGATCTTTCCTTAGCAATCATTAATTGACCAATTTATATTGTTTAAGGCTCTCGTCCAGTTTACCGGCAAATTTGCTAATAACAGCCTGATAGCTATCATCATATTTTTACTAGTTTATTCTTAAGAGCTTTGACTTCGTCATTGATAACATCATATTCATTAACTTCATGTGTAATAAATACCTCGCCCATTACATAGCGGGCCCAATTCTCCATATCTTTATCGTTAAGAATAGGTGATTCAGCAAAATATTTGGAAAACGCTACAGTATGGTTCAAGACAAATCTATATGACGAATAATCCAGTGCTTCTGAATAAAAACCGTCAGACCCATTCATCGATTTGGTGAAAACCATAAAATAGAAGAAATCCTTTTTTGTATCCCTACTGAACAGGCTATCCGTAATGGTTAGCATCTTATCATCATCTGCTATGACAAGCCTTCCTTTCGTATAAGTTTCCTTATAGTAATCATCTATTAAAGGATCATTCAAGGCATTATTAAGTTCTTTTTCAAGTGGAGTTACTTGTACTGCTTCGGTAATGACTTTGGTTTCAGGCTTATGCTCAGTACCCATTTCATCGCCTGTAAAATATATAAATACAAAAGTAACCGCCATTGCTACAACAGCTATCAGCAGGAATATTTTAAATGCGTTTTTCATTGTATTCAGGGATTATTAATTCTTCATCTTCTCCCTCAAACGCTCCACTTGTTTAGCAAGTCTTTTCGGGTGATTTTTTTTATTAAAAAAATATGGATTTTTTGACATTGCTATGAGTTCAAGCATCTCATCATCATTCAGATTTTCAAGCTCCTTATTATAATAGTAGCGGGTCGCTTCCTGAATGTTGTTCGTATTGTAGGCAAATACGGTATTATTCAGGGAAAATTCGAGGCACTGGCGTTGTGTTACATATTCTTCCAAAAAAAATGTAAGCTGTGCTATTTTATAAATCTTTCCTGAAGCCATTTTAACCGCTAAATCTGCTGCTGCATCCTGACATGGACAATCGGATTCGTCACCAAAAACCTTGCTTGCAAATGTTCTCCGGAAAGATTCTTCTAAGCCTGGATGTGTTGCCATATAGAGTTTTACAAAATCATCGGGAAGGTTTGGTGAGGAAGTTACTGCAGCAATCGCTATTTCCCTTTGTGATGTGTCAAAAGAAAAATACGCCCCATATGCCAGGAAGCAGTAGCTGCCTGCCAAAATAATCATAAAAAACATGACAAGTTTAATAAGGATGCGCTTTGTTTTATTCATAATCCTAACTATTTATATCAAAAATCGCTATAATAACTAATAATAAAACAACGGCAAGCACCGCCACCAAATACAGTTTTTGAACTTTCCTGCTATCTGCAATATCATGCATAGTGATAGTATCTGTAGATGCAGGAATACCTATATCCATTATAATGGCATCGATTTTTTCCCGGTAATCATCCGGCAGGAAATAGCGTATGTCACTACCCAATGTCGACTGATTATCATCAATATGGTATGGAATACCCTGCTCCATAAGCTCAGCCTCAAAAGAGATCTTGTTTTTAAGGCTTACCCAAAGCTTAAAGTGGCTTCCTTCCTTTATATAAAAAGTATCTGAACTCATGTTTAGAATCTTTCCACAAGTATAACGATTTTTCCGTCTCAAACTGAAAACTGTGGCTGCGACTGAAAACTTATTTTCTACCTTTGCAGTCCTTATGGAAAACGACACTTATAAAACCCTTGCTTCACCCTCTGAAGAAACGCTGTACAAGGAAAAGAACAGCAAGTTCTTCGGGCTGGCTTTCCCTGTAAGCAGTGAAGACGAAGTGAAAGCTATCCTTGAGGAAGTGAAAAAACGGCATCATTCGGCACGTCACTGGTGCTATGCTTTCCAGCTGGGTACCGAAAAGGTATATTACCGAGCCAATGACGATGGGGAACCTAACAATTCGGCAGGGATGCCCATTTACGGGCAGATACAGTCGTTTGGCGTTACCAATGTACTGGTTGTGGTAGTGCGTTATTTAGGCGGTGTAAAGCTTGGTGTGGGCGGACTCATATCGGCCTATAAAATTGGGGCGCAGATGGCGCTTGAGGCTTCGGATATTGTGGAGAAAACCATCGATGTGCATTATACCATAAAATTCGGCTACAAGGATATGAACAAAGTGATGCGTGTTATTAAGGAGAAGAACCTCGACATCGTTTCACAAAAAATGGAAATGGACTGCGAGATCGTGATCAGCACGCGCAAAAAAAATGCTGCCCCGGTTGAAGCAGCATTTGGAAATTTGTATGAAGTGATAATAGCCACCGAGGCCCCCTAACCCCAAAAGGGGGAATTGCCACGATTGCTAAACCATCCGGGGGAGTTCCCCCTTTGGGGGTTAGGGGGCTGGATTTATCTTCTCCAGCACATAATCAGGTGGTAAAACAGGCCGGCCGGTTTCCATGTTTACAAACACTAAAACCGAGTTGCCGGTTGTTAATAACTCACCCATTTCACTATAGATTTCATAGTCAAATTCTATCTTTACAGACGACTGTTTTTTGAAGATCGTACGCACTGTTAAAAGGTCGTCATAACGGGCAGGTTTTTTATAATTTATTGTTAAAGAAACGACAGGAAGCATGATCCCGTTCTTCTCCATAAAGCTATAGCTAAGTCCCAGATTACGAAGCCATTCAACACGCCCCATCTCGAAGTATTGTGCGTAGTTCCCGTGATAAACAACGCCCATCTGGTCGGTTTCCGCATACCTTACACGTATATTAAATTCGTGAAATTCCATATATTTTAAATGTTAATTTTCTATTAAAAAAACCTAAATAATGCTTACAATTTTTTTTTATTAAAATCAATATGGAAACAATTTTTTTTTACAATTTTTTGTTATCATATTTGTTCTCCCGAACCGGAACGAAATTCATTCCTTCCAATTTGTAAGACAACCTTTAATAAACGACTAATATTCAGTGTATGACGAAAACTGCTCAATCGGTATGGGACAACTGTCTTGTGTTCATAAAAGACAATATCCAGGATCAGGCCTATAAAACCTGGTTCGAACCTATCAGGGCAGTTGAGTTGACCGACAGCGCGTTGTACATACAGGTTCCAAGTAAATTCTTTTACGAATGGCTGGAGGAACACTACGTGAAACTGCTGAAAGTAGCACTTACCAAAGAACTCGGGACCAGCGCAAAGCTACTGTATAAAATTAAGATGGAAAACACTTATGGCAATAAACAGCCTTTTACAGAGCAGTTGCCAAGTGCCCATCGTTCGCCAATGAAGCCACAGGAAGTGGATGTCCCCCTTCAAAATAAAAACCCGGAGCTTAAAAATCCTTTTATCATACCCGGTATCAGGAACTTAAAGATTGAATCGCAGCTGAATGCCAATTACAGCTTCGACAACTTTTTCGAAGGCGACTCCAACAGGCTTGCCCGTTCGGCAGGTTTGGCTGTAGCCAATAAGCCCGGCGGTACATCGTTCAATCCGCTATTGATATTTGGCGGCGTAGGACTGGGCAAGACCCACCTTGCTCATGCCATTGGTATAGAGATTAAAGACAAATACCCTGAAAAAACCGTATTGTATATTTCTGCCGAAATATTCACACAACAATATATTGATTCCGTTAAAAGGAATACCCGTAACGACTTTATCCACTTCTACCAGCTGATAGATGTGCTGATCATTGACGACGTGCAGTTCCTTTCGGGCAAGACCGGTACGCAGGATGTGTTTTTCCACATCTTCAACCACCTGCACCAAAACGGTAAGCAGGTAATCCTTACATCAGATAAGGCCCCTGTTGATATGCAGGATATTGAGCAAAGGCTGCTTTCCCGTTTCAAATGGGGGCTTTCTGCCGAACTGCACCAGCCTGATTATGAAACAAGGATCTCTATCCTTAATAATATATTGTATCGCGACGGTGTGGAAATGCCGGAAGAGATCGTGGAATATGTAGCCAAGAACATCAAAAGTAATGTTCGCGAGCTTGAAGGGGCCATTATATCCCTGATAGCACAGTCATCGTTCAACAAGCGTGAGGTGAACCTTGAGCTGGCAAAAATGGTTGTAGAGAAATTCGTAAAGAATGTAAAGCGCGAAATATCAATCGACTACATCCAAAAGGTTGTATCTGATTATTTCCAGCTTGATGTAGATACATTGCAGTCAAAAACCAGGAAGCGCCATGTGGTGCAGGCAAGGCAGCTTGCTATGTTCTTCGCCAAGAAATTCACAAAGGCTTCTTTGGCAAATATCGGCTCCCAGATAGGCGACCGTGACCACGCCACTGTGCTCCATGCCTGCAAAACGGTGGATAACCTTGTTACTACCGATAAGCAGTTCCGCAAATTTGTTGACGATATCAACAAGAAACTATCCATATAATACATGGTTAAGATTTTGATGGTTTGCCTCGGGAACATTTGCCGCTCTCCGCTGGCAGAAGGCATCCTGCAATTCAAATTGCCGACAGATAAATTCATTGTCGATTCGGCCGGGACAGGCGACTGGCATGTTGGGCACCAACCCGACAAAAGGTCGGTACTCACGGCAAAAAACCGCGGCCTCGACATAAGCTGCCAAAAGGCGCGTCAGCTAAAGCAATCCGACTTTGAGCACTTCGACCATATTTATGTTATGGACACCTCCAATCTGCGCGACGTAACACAGCTTGCACCCCATGCTGAAGCAAAAGCAAAAGTAAAGCTGATGATGGATGAGATTTTCCCCGGACAGAATGTGAATGTACCCGACCCCTACTTTGGCGGGCAAGAGGGATTTGACAAAGTTTATGACATGCTGGACGAAGCCTGCGAATTGGTTGCCCAAAAACTTTTAAAAGAACACGCATGACTTTAGGAAAGTTATACCTCCTGCCTGTACCCCTTGGCGACGATGCCGACCCGAAACAGGTACTTCCTGATACCGTTGCGCGTACTATTGAGTTCATAGACCATTATATCGTTGAGAACGAAAAGACCGCAAGGCGCTTTATCAAGGCAATACTCCCAACCAAAAAACAACCCGACCTGATACTATCGTTACTTAACAAGCATACCGAGCCATCGGAGCATCTTGATTTTATAAAACCCTGCCTTGAAGGGAAAAATGTTGGATTAATGTCGGAAGCCGGATGCCCGGGTGTCGCCGATCCCGGTGCCGTTATCGTAAAGATAGCCCACGAAAAAGGGATACAAGTGGTTCCGCTAGTTGGCCCCTCCTCTATCCTGTTGGCCCTTATGGCCTCAGGCATGAACGGGCAGAGCTTTGCATTCAATGGCTACCTTCCCATAGACAAATCGGATAAGAAAAGTGCGCTGAAAAACCTTGAGAAACTATCGCAGGATAAAAAGCAGTCACAGATCTTTATGGAAACGCCTTACCGTAATAACAAATTTGTTGAGGATATACTGGATACGCTACAGCCTTCAACACACCTGTGCATTGCTGCCGATATCACACTCCCAACAGAATACATTAAGACAAAAACCATTGCGCAATGGAAAAAAGAAAAGGTCGATTTGCACAACAGGCCATGCATTTTTATAGTGCATAAGTTTAATTAAAATAAGGAATACTGCAAAACTTAAAAATTGTAGTAACAATATGAAATATTCTTAATAGAATATCCGTTGATTTAATGATTTGATTATTAAAATAATATCAACCATTAAACCAACCCCACATGAGACCCACCTCGTTATTTTTTGCTGCAGCCTGCCTATGTATGGCAATAGGCTGTAAAACTTCTGTAAAATCTGAAGAATACGAAACTACAACAACGGCAGAGCCTGCTGTAATGTCGGTATCGGAAGCTGATGAAGAAAAAGCCCAAGGTGCAGTACACAACACCGAAGAATACGACAATATTGTAGAAAATGATTTTAAGGAAGCAAAGGTCAATCCGCTCTCTACTTTCTCTATAGATGTTGATAACGCTTCTTACTCCAATGTACGCCGTATCATTGAAGCGGGCAGGATGCCCGAAAAAGGCGCCGTCCGAATAGAGGAATTCATCAACTATTTTGATTACAGCTATCCGCAGCCCGAGCATGATAAACCTTTTTCCGTTACAACAGAAGTCTGGGACACTCCGTGGAAAGATGGTCACCAGTTAGTACGAATCGGGCTACAGGGAAAATCGCCTGATTATGAGCACCTGAAGCCTTCCAGCCTGGTATTCCTGCTGGATACTTCCGGCTCAATGGAATCGCCCGAAAAGCTGCCTTTGCTTCGCGATGCCTTTATGATGATGGTGGACAACCTGAGCCCCGGCAGCCGTGTTTCTATCATTACCTATGCAGGCAGCGCCGGACTGGTACTGCCTTCTACTTCGGTTGATAATAAAAACGCGATAAAAGAAGCATTATCAGGACTTCAGGCAGGCGGTTCTACAGCAGGCGGCGAAGGGCTGGAACTTGCTTATAAAACCGCAGCATCCAATTACATAAAAGATGGCAACAACAGGGTAATACTGGCTACCGATGGCGATTTTAACGTTGGTGTAAGTTCGCGGTCCGGCCTTATGGAACTGATAGAAAAGAACAAAGGGAACGACATTTTCCTTACCATCTGCGGGTTTGGGATGGGCAATTATAAAGACGGCACCATGGAAGAAATAAGCAACTGGGGCGATGGCAACTACTTTTATATTGACTCTATGAAGGAGGCCAAAAAAGTTTTCGGGAAGGAGCTTACCGCCAATCTCTTCGTGATCGCTAAAGATGTAAAAATACAGGTAGAATTCAATCCTGCAAAAGTGCAGGCCTACCGCCTTATCGGGTATGAGAACAGGGTAATGAACAATGAGGATTTTAATGACGACCTTAAAGATGCCGGGGAGCTTGGCGCAGGCCACCGCGTTACAGCATTGTATGAGGTAGTACCTGTAGGCATCGCTTTTGAAAACCGACCGACCGACAAGCTAAAATACCAGGAACCAGGCAAAACCCTATCAGGTACAGACGAATTACTTACCGTTAAATTACGCTACAAACCCCTTGATTCCAACACCAGCCTGCTGATTGAAAAACCGGTAGCAGCTAAGTCTGTACCATGGAGCCAGGCCACGAAGGATTCCAAATTTGTTTCGGCTGTAGCAGGCTTTGGTATGCTGTTGCGCGATTCCAAATACAAAGGTTCGCTTGATTATAAAATGGTGCAGCAGCTGGCAAAGGATGGTTTTGCAGGGACCGACGAATACAAAACAGAATTCCTGTCGCTGGTGGAAGAAGCACGGATCATCAGCAGTAAATAATTAACCGCCCATACTTACCAAACTCCCTGTTTTTCGGGGAATTTCTTATTTAAAATTGCCGTATTCTATTGTATTTCGTATTTTTGTAATAATGGCAAAACTTATAAACCTCTCAGTATTCAGCGCATTTTTCAGGTCATCGTCGGCGGGCGGGATCTTATTGCTAATTTGTGTAGCAGTTTCGTTGGGCATTGCCAATACCGGAATGGCTGGCAGTTTTGAAAATTTCCTGCAATACCCTTTTGGTTTTCAAAACGAAACTGTGCAATTGCGCTACCCTGTACTGTTGTGGATAAATGACGGATTAATGGCCATATTTTTCCTGTTAGTAGGCCTTGAAATTAAGAGGGAGGTTGTTGAAGGCGAGCTTTCATCTTTGAAACAGGCTTCGCTTCCGGTGCTTGCCGCTATAGGTGGTGTAGTCTTGCCGGCTGTTATCTATTCGCTTTTCAACAGTGGGGAAGCCACTGCCAATGGCTGGGGAATTCCAATGGCTACCGATATTGCGTTTGCGTTGGGCATATTATCACTCCTTGGCGACAAAGTACCTTCCGGCATCAAGATATTCCTGGCAGCGCTCGCCATCGTAGACGATCTTATTGCCATACTTGTAATAGCTATTTTTTACTCGTCGGAACTGCATACCGATTATCTTATGTATGCCGGCGGGATTTTCCTGCTGCAGATAGCCTTTAACCGTATGGGATTAAAGAATATATTTTTCTATGTACTACCGGGCATCGTAATGTGGTATTTCATCCATCATTCCGGTATCCACGCCACAATTGCCGGTGTACTTACCGCACTAACACTCCCTACGACAGAAGACGACACCGAATCCTCGCTTGAAAAACTGGAACATGCGCTTACTAAGCCGGTCAACTTTATCATCATGCCCATCTTTGCCATTGCCAATACAAATATAACTTTTGAAAGCAATATGCCCGGGGGCCTTCTCGGGAATATGGGGCTCGGCATTGTTTTGGGGCTGTTCCTTGGCAAACCTGCCGGGATTTTCCTTATGTCGTGGCTGTCTGTAAAATCGGGATTATCGGAACTACCTGAGAAAACAAAATGGGTGCACGTTCTCGGCCTGGGATTGTTAGGAGGCATCGGATTTACAATGTCTGTCTTTATCGCACTGCTTTCATTTAATGATGCAGGCCACCAGACAGAGGCAAAATTTGCAATACTTATAGCTTCGCTCTTAGCAGGTATTGCCGGTTTTATGGTATTGCATCGGTATAATAGCGCAAAAAGTGAAAAATAAACATTGTCACAGCGCATTGCCTGCCTTTAAAAAGGCCTGTAAGCCCTCAAAAAACGTATAAACTACGGGCCTGTATAACTAAATTGTTAAGTTGGGAATTCGTTTTTTATCAAAATAATAAATTTTAACAAATAGCATATTTTGTAGGTTTATTTATCGGATTTAGTAGTAAATTAGCACCGCACCAACTACTAAAAATATGTCCAATCTACCTGAAATCATTGGAGCAGGCGTCTTGCTGCTCCTACTGTTATTCTATTTTATCAATTCCCGCCCAAAGTATAAGGAAAACAAAAAGGCCTTATTAGCCAAATACAGGCGCATCAGGGTAAAATCATTAAATGTCCAGGATGCCGTTACCCAGTATATCATTGAAAATGATGCATTGAAGCAGGAGTATAAAGACGGGATGACCTATTCACAACTTTTGAACCAGCTGAAAAAGAACCACATCAACAACCTTTCAGAAAAACATTTCCTGAAATTAAAAGCTACCAATAACAGGCTGTTATTGAGCAAAACTGATAAAATGCTGGATGAGCAGGAAGTAAGGCTTGATGAAACAGAAAAGCAATTTGAAGCATTAAAAAAAATAAACCCTGCAAATTAGCAGGGTTTATTTTTTTAATTTTTTTATTTAAGCCTTACCTTAGGTTCCGGGTGGGCTATAATATTGGAAGTATCATATCCCCCGAATTTTTTGATATAACTTTTAAGGGAAGTGCCAAAACCATCACGGAAACCTATTTTGCCGTTGCTGTTTAAAAAGTTCTTCACAGAGTTGGCGCCAGAAAGGTGTGCTGCTGCCAGCAAACCTGATTCTGTTATTTTAACGCCTTTAATCACTTTTCCTTCGAACCTGCTGATCTCATTGCGAAGCTCCCATTTGTTTTTGGATAGAAGCGCTTTGAATGCACGTTCCTGGAGTCCGGGGTTGTTAAGGAAATTTTTTGTGTCTTTAATGCCCAGGGCACGCAATGCAGATTTACCAAACTGGTATTTGCCCATGTAGCCGTAACGGCTGACAAGCTTGTAAAGGCCTTGTGATTCTTTAATTCCTACCGCCTGCTTAAATCCGATATAGGATTTTCCGGTAAAGGGAAAATTGAGGTTAACCTGTGCGGTTTCGTCAATTGTAGGTACTGTGTAGTTGGTAATTTCATTTTCAGCTAAGTGAAATCCTTCGATTTTCCCAAACTGCTTTACATCTTTTGCTTTAAAACCGGAACTTACAATTGTAATGAATGCGGCTAAGCTTAAAAAATATGCCCATCTTTTTATCATGTGTTTTTATTTCTCATGGCCTGTCACCCCATGAATTTCACCGGAGCAAATATACAAAAAAATAGCGACCTGATTTACAACCACTTACCCTCACAGGCAACTTTAACAAAATGTTAAGGCAATTAATCGGTGAAAGAAAATTCCTTAACCCGCGTGAAACAAGGGGGTTACAAAGAATACCTTTCACTATCCTTTAAGCTCTTTTTGGCGCAAAAAAAATCCGGAAAATTACTGTTTTCCCGGATTCTGAAATTTATATTTGTAAGAATTTACCTCTTTATCCCCATCTTTTCTACCCAGGCAACATACTTTTGGCGGTTTACTTCATGTTGTGCTGCCGTAACAGCAAATTCATGGTAGCCAAAATTAGTAACGCTCGCACAGAAATAGATGTAATTGTGCTTCTCGGGATTTAAAACCGCATCAAGCGCTGTAATATCCGGCATTGCGATGGGACCCGGTGGCAGGCCTTCGTACTTGTAAGTATTATACGGCGAATCGATAACAAGGTCTTTATACAATACCCGCTTTATGACTTGGTCAAAATCGCCGGTTTGCTTTTTCATGGAGTAAATGACCGTAGGGTCCGCTTCCAGCTTCATGCCTTTTTGAAGACGGTTAAGGTATACTCCTGCCACGCGCGGGCGCTCATCGGTCTTGACTGTTTCTTTATGGACTATCGATGCTAATGCCGATACTTGCAGTGGCGTAAGGTTCAGCGCTTCGGCTTTGGCAAGCCTTTCCGGTGTCCAGAATTTCCTGTACTCCTTCGCCATCTTTTCCCTTACCTTATTAGCCGATGTGTTCCAGAAAAACTCATAGGTATTCGGGATAAAGATGCTCAGTACATTATCCTCATTGAAGCCATTCTCCTCAAGGAATTTTTTATCCGTAAATGCTTTTAGCAAGGTAAGGCTGTCCGGCTCTATTTGCTGTGCAATGCGCCCTACTGCCCTTTGCAGCGTTTCCTGGTTATTAAAAGAGATGTTTACCGGTACCGGCTGGCGCAACGCATTAATGATATCGTTGCTGCCCATGCCTTTTTTAAGGATGAATTTACCGGCCTTTACATTATCCGGGTATGATTTTTTATCGGCAGTCGAATTGAAGCGGCCCATATCTTCGATGTAAGGCGTCACTATTTTTTGCACGTCTTCAAATGATGAGCCTGTAGGCACGAAAACAGCCATACGGTCTTCATTGAATTTTGTATTTGCCGAATAAATGTCTTTGTATAACATATAACCATAAATGGTGCCTGCGGTAACTACAACCAGCGAAAAAATGCCGACTATCTTTCTTAATTTCAAAATTTTATATTTTTTTGGTTAACGGATGAGTTGGTACAAAGCCTCATCAGCATACGAATTATTCGTCCTGATCCAGTCTTTTTTTATCCCAACTAATTGGAAGCCAAAATTAGTAAAAAGCGATACACTCGCAACATTTGCCATAGCTATATTTGCATACAATTGGTGCAGTTGCAGTTTTTGGAAAGCATATTCGATCAGAAGCCCCAATGCTGCTTTTCCTATACCGGAATTACGGTTGTCTTCCTGCTCTATGATTATCCCGACACCAGCACGCTGGTTCACAGGGTCAAAATCAAAAAGGTCTATGAGCCCAATGGCATCAAAACTCCCGTTCCTGCAAATAGCAAGCCTTAGCTGTTTTGCCTCGTAAATGTCCTGGTGGGCATTTTCAAGATATTGATGTATAAGGAAGCGGCTGTATGGGGTTTGGGTGTTGCTTACTTCCCAAATTGTTTCATTATTCTCCAGCCGGTACACAAACTCCAGGTCATCAGGCTCCAGCGCCCGTAAATAAACAGTATCGCCTTTCAGGGTTACCATTCGATATCGCCTTTAAAAACAAATTTGGCAGGGCCTGTAAGGTATACCTGCGTAAATTGTTTCCCTTCCTGTACAAACGAAACCTGCAATTCCCCGCCGGGTGTTTCGAGCTTAACGGCATTCGAATGTGTTTTATTAAGCACTTTCATGGCAATCGCAACAGCAGTCACGCCTGTACCACAGGATAGGGTTTCATCTTCAACGCCGCGCTCATAGGTGCGCACTGAAAATTTGTCAGTGCCAAACGGAGCGACAAAATTTACATTCGACCCTTTGTCGCCATAAAGGCCGCTGTACCTGATGCTGGCGCCCACCTTTTTTACATCGAATTCATCCAGCCCGTCTACGAGCTCTACATGGTGCGGTGAACCGGTATCCATAAAAACATAATTTTCATAAACCGAAACCGTATGCACATCTTTCATGTGCAGGGAAATCGTTCCGTCATCGGCAATTGTAGCGTGATGCCTGCCGTCTATGGCTGTAAAATCGGTCTCGTCATCGATCAGGCCTAATAAATTAGCGAAAGCTACAATACACCTGCCACCGTTGCCGCACATGGTGCTCTCATTACCATCAGAATTATAGTAGACCATACGAAAATCAGTAGCATCGTCGTTTTCTAATAGTATAAGCCCATCGCCCCCGATGCCAAACCTGCGATCGCATAAATGCCCGATGAGTTTGGTATCATTTTTGGGAAATATATTTTCACGGTTATCCACCATTACAAAGTCGTTTCCGGTGCCCTGGTATTTGTAGAAAGTAAGTTTCATTTATATAGGTATTAAGGCAAAAGTACAAATATTAATGACATATAAAATGGTTGGCTGCCCGGCTTTTATTATATGTTTAACCATAAAATTAAATACTGTTTTTACTTATGAAAAGATTTTCAGGATTATTGCTTGTGGGCCTTCTTAGCGGCGCCACTACACTTGGAGCTTACAAACTGGTATTTGATAACGACACACCCTCATCTGCCTTATCAATAGCTCCCGACCAATCTAATTTTTCCCGCACTGTGGGCTATAACGGCGCCGAGCAGGTTGATTTTACCCAGGCAGCAGATAAGGCGGTACACACGGTAGTACACGTCAAGAATACGTCCTATGCCACCGTACCGGAAAGCCCGTGGGATTATATGTTCGGCTATCGCGGCAGCGGGCAGCAACAGCAGCAGGTGGGTACAGGATCAGGTGTTATCATTACCGAAGATGGCTATATCGTAACGAATAACCACGTGGTGCAAAATGCTTCCGAACTGGAGGTGACGCTTAATAACAACCAGTCCTATAAAGCGAAACTGGTGGGCACCGACTCCAAAATGGACATCGCACTGTTAAAAGTGGAGACTAAAGATAAACTGCCGTTTGCAACTTTTGGCAATTCCGACGATATTAAAGTGGGTGAATGGGTGCTCGCCGTTGGTAACCCTTATAACCTAACCAGCACCGTAACAGCTGGTATAGTTTCGGCGAAAGCCAGGAACCTCAGCAAGGATGGCATACAATCGTTCATACAGACAGATGCTGCGGTAAACCCGGGAAACAGTGGCGGCGCACTGGTAAATACAAGGGGTGAGCTCATCGGCATCAACACCATGATATCATCTATGACGGGCTCGTATGTGGGCTATTCCTTTGCCGTTCCGTCGAATATTACCCGCAAGATCATCGAGGACCTTATGCAATACGGCAACGTGCAGCGTGGCGCACTTGGCGTTAAAGGGGGCGAACTTAACAGCGCGCTTGCGAAAGACCTTGGTATCGATGAAACAAAAGGTTTTTATGTAAACGATGTTATTGCCGATTCCGGAGCCAAGAAAGCGGGCATCAAAAAAGGTGATATTATTACTAAGATAGATGAGAAAGAAATAAACGGCTTTGCGGACATAAACGCCTCTATTGTGACCAAACGACCTAATGACATAGTTAAAGTTGCTGTAAACCGCGATGGCAAAATAATGACAGTCCCTGTAAAACTTTCCAAGAACGAGATCAACAGCTTTACATATGATGGCCTTGAACTGGAAGATGTTACCGATGCCGACAAAAAGAAACTTAAGATCGATTATGGTGTTAAGATCAAGGAGATCACGGATGAAGACTGGATGCCTTACTATGACGAACTAAAAGATGGTATTATACTGAGGATAGGCAACATGAAAGCCACCGATATTGAGAGTGTCTCGAAGGTGCTTGAAAACAAAAGGCCTAACCAGAAAGTACGCGTTGAGATGCTTACCAAAAATGGACAGGTGGTGCAGTTTCTAATCTAATCACACCTTTATATAATGATGAAGCCCCTGCAATTGCGGGGGCTTATTATTTGTATTAATTAGAATCTGTTTTAAACAGCGTGAATTTTAATATCCGTAATAAATAAGTTAATTTTTAATAAAGTCATCCAACTTATTTAAATTCATAATACGCACATTAACTCGGCTTTCATCGATAAAATTCCAAGGCCATACTCTACAACGCATATCATGAGGAGATTGAACAATGTCTGCCCCTTGAATTTCAAAATCTTCAGCTATCTCTTTGCAAGGTTTGCCATCATATAGATATCCTGGAATGTGTGCACAACCTTTTATATTTAGACCACAGATACTACAGCTTGCCTTTTTAACAAGTATAACTGGGCTCATGTATATTCCCTTCCCAAAAAGATCGTAAAAACAATGTTCCAATTTTTTTAACTGTTGTAATAGAAATTTAAAAAGATTTTTATTCCGACAGTGACTATTAAAAATATCTAATCTCTCCTTTGCATCCCACAGCACCTGCCAAATACTTTCAGTTTTCGCTTGATCATTTGGCCAATTTTTGTTCGCTGTTAATTCAACCAATTTGATTACATCTTCGAAAGATTTACTAAGAATCATAAAAATATACATGCAGCTATAAGATTCTTTTGCTTGATCAGTATCGCCGTAAAGCCTATCATTATATATTGGTTTTAAATTTGTAATAAATTTCTGCGAAAGTTCTAAGCACTCTTTATAATTTTTTTTTGCATAATTTTCCTTCCAAGAAGATACTAAATCATTACAGTAATGTTCTATTTGGTCAATAGTTGGTGGAGTCATTTATTTTTTCTTCTTTTTTCCATTGTCAATTGCTTTAAGTATTTTCATCAAAGTTTCTGGATCTCCTGTATAATGAATTTCTTTTTTTCCTTCTTTACTAATAATTGTAATATCTGTATGTACATTTCCCACAGGCTCGCGTAAATCTTTTCTATTTTTCCAGTCGGTTATTAAACTTGCCAACACTGAACCAATTACACCAGTGACAATTGGCAAAATAACATCATTCAAAATGTAAAGCTGCCCTAGCCAAATATCATTACTTCTTCTTTCCTTGGTAGGTAAATCAAAACCTAAATCAAACGAGTTGGCACATTTGACACCCTCCGCTTTTAGTAACTTACTTAAGGTAATTGAATCTTGGGCATCATATTGATCGTCAAATTTTGCATCAAAATTCTCAGGCAATAAAATCATTTCTAAGCCTTCTATCTGTTTTGGTGTAACACCACTTGCAAAAAGACTTTTTAAATCTAAGCTTGTTTCTAAATCCATGTTTGATTATTTATCTTGTTTCGTTTGCCTTCAAAATTCCACAAATATTCTCACTTAAGAAATTCTATAACTGTTATTACTAAAATTCAATCCTCTTCTTCCCCATCGAATTCATAGAAGAACGGCTCTATCATGAGCCTGTCGGCCAATACTTCCACCCTTTCGGTGATCTCATCGGTAAAGAAAAGCCGCTGGGTTTTGGCAATGCTGTCGGATATCCTGGCAATACGCGTATCGTGCCTCAGCTTCAGTATCTCGTTAGCATCGTCCAAAATAAACATCTTTAGCTGGTTGACATCGAATCCCGCTGAAGAGAACATATCGCTCAGCCTTCCCGGTGTGCCTACAAGCACATCAATACCAAGGGATATCTGGTTTTTATCCCAGTCAATATCGCCTTTATCATGCACGCCGTAGATACGCAGGTCGGTGTAGTTACCAAACTTTTTGAACATTTCCATCGCCTCCAGCATTTTTTCCTTATCCTTCACTATGATAAGCGCCCGGGGCGATTCCTGGAACGACTTTTCCAGCCGTTGTATCACATGGATCACTATCGCTGTTGTCTTGCCTTCTTCCTGCCCGGCAACCAACAAACAGTCGGCGCCGCTTTTTATGGTCCCGAACGTTTCTTTCTGCAACTCAGTTGGCTCAGTAAGCCCGGCTTCTTCAAGCGCTTCTGAAAGGTTTGGGTTTATTTTTTTTAGTTTCATTTAAATTTATCAATTGTTACAGCCACCATTTTTCTAACTCTTTTTTCCGGGCTGCTTTTGTTTCAGGCTTGTCGGGATCACAGCAATACGAGTCATAATAACTCTCCCAGCCTTTGCTCCTATATTTCTCCAAAACCGAAAATTCCCCTGCGCCTACATCTAAGCCCCTGCTTTCCGGTATGCGGTAATCGCCCCAGTTGCATTTTTTGGAAGCGCCGGTTTTATAACTTGTCCATGTTCCCGTGAACTGGTTGTTGCGAAATCCGTCAGCCATTAGCATTAATGCGTTATAGCTTAGTCTCCCTTTCGCATCAAAAAACGCATCGGTAATGAGTGTGCCCTTTATTATACCCGAGCCGTTTTGTAGCTTGTCTTCGTAAATCACGACATTGCTCACAATAGATAGTCCCCTTTGACCCGGACCGATGATCCCTTCAAGCGAATCATCATACTCCGCTGAGACCACGCTAATAGTTCCTGCAAAATTACAAATGTTATTCTTAAAATTCGTCTTGCCTTTTACATTATATACAAGCGGGTTAATCCTGCTCTTTGTGAAAGATGTGAAGTGTATCCGGAACCTTTCATAGTCATTGCCCATGAAGCCCAGAGATTCAGCAGCTTCTATTTTCTCTAACGTGTCATCGCTGATACTGTCGGGATGGATTACCTGCGAGAGGTCGTACCCTTTTAATTTTTCTAAAAAATCCTCCTGTGCCAGTGATAGATTGGCAAAAAAAACCAAAAGGAAAATATTGAGCGTTACTTTCATAAACCCGGTTTACTTACTTGCGAAAAGAGCCACATCGGTTTCCGAAATTTCGTTACCACCCAGGATAATAAGGCGCTCCACCACATTGCGCAGCTCGCGGATATTACCCGTCCAGTCGTACTCCTGCAATAGCCTGATGGCTTCGTCGGAGAATTTTTTAGGCGCACTGCCCTGCTCTGTCGCTATTTTTTCGGCAAAATGGTTTATCAGTGTCGGGATGTCGTCGCGGCGGTCGTTTAATGATGGTACTTTTACCAATATCACTGCCAGGCGGTGGTAAAGGTCTTCCCGGAAACGCCCTTCGGCAATCTCTTTTTTCAGGTCCTTATTGGTGGCAGCAATTACGCGCACATCTACCTTAATATCTTTCTCGGCGCCCACGCGCTGGATCATGCTCTCCTGCAAGGCCCGAAGTACTTTGGCCTGCGCCGACATACTCATATCGCCTATCTCATCAAGGAATATCGTGCCTTTATCAGCAGCCTCGAACTTGCCTGCCCTGTCTTTCACAGCGCTGGTAAATGCACCTTTCACGTGGCCGAAAAGCTCGCTCTCTATCAGTTCTGACGGAATAGCCGCGCAGTTCACCTCGATAAAAGGAGCACCAGAACGCTCACTTTTTTCGTGCAGCCAGTGGGCCACAAGCTCTTTACCGGTACCATTTGGGCCTGTAATGAGTACCCGCGCATCGGTTGGGGCTACTTTTTCTATGATACCTTTTATATGGTTGATGGGCTCGCTGCTTCCCACCATCTCGTAGTTCTTGCTGACTTTCTTTTTCAGCATCTTATTTTCTACTACAAGTACTTTTCTATCAAGGGCATTGCGCACTGTATTGAGCAGGCGGTTCAGGTCGGGCGGCTTTGATATATAATCAAAGGCACCAAGGCGCATTGTATTGATAGCTGTATCAATATCGCCATGCCCTGATATCATTACAAAAGGTATCTCCGGCTTTATTTTTTTTACTGCCTCGAGCACCTCAACGCCATCCATTTTAGGCATCTTGATATCGCACAGCACCAGGTCATAATCGTCGTTCTTTATCTTTTCAAGGCCAGCCTGCCCGTCTTCGGCTTCCTCTACCCGGTAGGTATCGTTCTCTTCAGAAAGTATTTTTCCCAGCACCCTGCGGATGGCGGCTTCGTCTTCTATGATCAGTATTTTAGACATCTTCGGATTGATTATTTTTTATTGGCTATTTTCTATTGCCAATCAGTATAAATTTATTTTATAAACAGCTTACCTGCTAAACGATTAACAAATAACTAACTAATGCTTGGCCAATCACTGCGACTGTGACTGTGACTGAAAACGCGACTAGTATTTAAGCCATTTGAATATTTCACTATAAGTAGGTTTTTTACCGTACATAAGGATACCGATGCGGTATATTTTTGCGGCAAACCAAACCACCCCAAAGAATGTTGCGAATAGCAGTGTTACCGATACTGCCACCTGCCATAGCGGGACACCAAACGGGATGCGCATAAGCATTACTATAGGCGATGTTAGCGGTATCATCGAGAAAACGGTGGCCACAGTGCCATGCGGGTCGCTGATCACGCTGAAAAAGCCTACATATACCCCAAGCATCAAAGGCAGGATTATAGGAAGCAGGAATTGCTGTGAGTCGGTTTCGCTGTCTACGGCCGCACCAATAGAAGCGTAGATAGAGCTGTAAAGGAAAAAGCCGCCTATGAAATAAACAATAAAGGATATGAAAATCGTGAGAAGTGGCAATTTCAGGAATTCACTGATATAGAGCTGTAAATCGCTCATTGCTGCCTGGGTTGCCTGCTGCACTTCGGGCGTATTTGCAGCTGCACCTACTTTCACATCAAAGAGCATGGTAAGTACCAAGAACAGGCTGACCCCTAAAATACTCCATATTATAAATTGCAAAATACCGGCAAGCGATGTACCGATGATCTTGCCCATCATCAGTTTAAAGGGCTTAACCGAGGATATGATGATCTCGATGATACGGTTTGTCTTTTCCTCGATAACGCTGCGCATAACCATATTGCCATAAATGATTACGAACATCATGATAAGATAGCCGGAAAGACCACCGATAACCATTTTTATAATACTGCCTTCTTTAAAGGTTTCCTCTCCTGAAAACTTACTGAGGTGCACCTGCGATTCCACCCTTGCCTTTTCTATCTTGTTATAGTCAAAGCCTAAATGCTGGAGGTTGTCTTTGGTGACCTTGTCATTAATGATGTCTTCAATATCGGAAACGAAATCAAGGTTAGGCGACTCATTCGTAATGTATTCCACCTTTTTGGAAAGTGCGTTCAGGCTGTCCACCTGTGGTACATATATAAGGCCTTCATACTGTTCTGAAGCCGTTTTCTTTGCCGTTGCCACCGGCATCGCCGAAAGGTCCACGTATTTGATATGGCCGGAATCTTTAAAATCTTTTTTCAGGTAGCCTTCATGGTCGTGTACAGCAACCGTTACGAGCTCGTTGTTGTTCAGGCTGGTAAGGTAGGCGATCAGGCAGCCCATGCCCACAAAAAGAATAGGGCTAAGGAACGTCATTACGATAAATGACTTGTTACGCACTTTGGCAGTAAACTCTCTTTTTATAATAAGGGAAAGGCTCATTTATCTTTTGCTTACGGTTTGAATAAATATATCGTTCACACTCGGGATCTTCTCAACGAAGTAGGTCACATCGCCTTTTTGCATAAGGTAGTTCAGCAGTTCGCGCGACGTAGTACCTTTTGGGAGGGTTATCTGGAGTTTCAGCTCATCATCAAGCGTCTTGAAATTGGCTTTCTGGCTTACATAAGGCGTGTTCAGGCTCATATCGGCAAAGAAATGTTCGATATTGCCCGGCGCTATCCCCACTTCAAAGGTATTGCTACGGTATTGCTTCTTCACATCGTCGAGCTTTCCTTCGATAAGTTTGTTCGATTGATGGATGAGTGCGATGTCGTCGCACATCTCCTCAACGCTTTCCATACGGTGGGTAGAGAAAATGATGGTGGCTCCCTTATCCCGGAGCCCTAATATTTCATCTTTTATCAGGTTGGCATTCACCGGGTCGAATCCACTGAAAGGCTCGTCGAATATCAGCAGCTTAGGCTGGTGCAGCACCGTTACCACAAACTGTATCTTTTGCGCCATCCCTTTGGAGAGCTCCTGTATCTTTTTATTCCACCAGCCTTTTATCTCCAGCTTTTCGAACCAGTATTCGAGTTGGGCTTTGGCTTCTTTTTTCGAAAGCCCTTTCAGCTGTGCGAGATATAAGGCCTGCTCGCCTACTTTCATGGATTTGTAAAGCCCCCTTTCTTCCGGCATATAGCCGATCTGGCTGATATGATGTGGCGATAATTTTTCGCCGTCAAGAAAAACTTCGCCGCTGTCGGGCATGGTGATCTGGTTGATGATGCGTATAAGCGAGGTCTTGCCTGCACCATTTGGCCCGAGGAGCCCATATATGCTGCCCTTAGGCACTTGTAGCGAAACACTGTTAAGCGCGGTATAGTCGCCGTACTGCTTTACAACATTTCTTACTTCTAAGATTGATTCCATTCCGTTTTATTGATTGTGATTGTAAAAATACCAATATATGGCGAATAAAGACGGAAAAAGTTACCGAACTGTAAGGATAATTGTCATCGCAATTGTATATCGCGAGTACAGGGAGATAGAGAGCGGAAAGATTGCTTCGTCGTTCCTCCTCGCAAAGACGGTACGGAGGGAATTCTGTATTTATGAAATTAATTTTAAAAAAAGTTTATTTTTCAGGTAGGGTAAAATAACTTTCAACTGTTCTAATAAAAAAACCCACCCTTATCTTGCGATGAGGATGGGAAAAATTGCTATGAAAAAGAAAAATTCACTATTTGCATAGTGAATTTCAAATATATAATTTTTTCTTAAATTATGAAAACATATCCTTAACTTTTTCAAAAAAAGATTTATCCGACTTTTCCGGATGGGGTATGAAGTTTTCATCTGTAAGTGATTTCTCAAAAAACTGACGCTGTTCTTTATTCAAAGTCTTTGGAGTCCAGACATTTACATGCACAAGCAAGTCACCATTACCATAGCTGTTTATACTAGGAATACCCTTGCCTTTCAGCCTTAAAATCTTGCCCGACTGGATACCTTCCTCAAGTTTTATCCTTACTTTACCTCCCACAGCCTCAATATCTTTCGATGTTCCGAGCGCTGCTTCGGCAAAACTGATGTAAAGATCAAGATGCAGGTTCTCACCCTCACGTTTTAATGTATCGTGCTCCACCTCTTCTATAGCAACGATAAGGTCGCCCGATATGCTGTTGCTTCCCGGCGCATCATTACCTTTTCCGCTCACTTTCAGCTGCATGCCGTCAACCACTCCTGCCGGTATTTTGATAGATACGGTTTCGTCTTCCATAATCATACCCTGCGCATCCGCCTGGCCCGGTTTGGTCTCTATGATCTGGCCGCTGCCTCCGCAGGTATGGCAGGTAGATGCAGTCTGCATCCTTCCTAAAATGGTGTTGGTTACTTTCATTACCTGCCCCGCACCATTACAGGTAGGGCATGTTTTATAAGTAACGCCTTTGGCCTGGACTTTTCTTTTTACCTTAACTTTCTTCTCAACGCCATTAGCAATTTCTTCGAGGGTAAGCTTTACCTTGATGCGAAGGTTGCTGCCCTTTACCCTGCGCTGGCCGCCACCGCCTCCAAAACCACCGAAGCCGCCGCTAAAACCACCGCCGCCCCCAAAGGCACTGCCAAAAATATCGCCAAACTGGCTGAAAATGTCGTCCATATTCATGCCGCCGCCGTTAAAGCCTCCACTGCCGTCAAAAGCTGCATGGCCGTACTGGTCGTAGCGGGCTTTTTTATCGGGATCGCCCAGGACTTCATACGCCTGTGCCGCCGTCTTAAAGTTTTCCTCTGCCTGCTTGTCGCCCGGGTTTTTGTCAGGGTGGTATTCAATGGCTTTTTTACGGTACGCTTTTTTTATCTGCTCTGCCGTAGCGCCTTTGTCAATTCCCAGTATTTCGTAATAATCTTTTTTCATCTCACTTTATCTTTATACTGCTCCGGCAGTTATTAATTCCCTAATACCACTTTAGGGAAACGGATTATCTTATCGCCCAGTTTATAGCCTTTCTCTACAACATCTACAATCTTTCCTTTAAGGTCGGGTGTAGGTGCCGGTATCTGGGTTATGGCTTCGGCAAAATCAGCATTAAAAGCGTCGCCTGCTTTAATGTCTACCTGCTCCAGCCCTTTAGACACCAATGTATCTTTCAGTTTGTTATGGATGAGCTCTACACCTTTCAGCAAAACCTCATCTTCTGCTTTAGCAATTTGTGCCAGCGCCCTGTCAAAATCGTCCATTACCGGCAAAAGCGCCTGTAGCACTTCCTGGTTGGCAGTCTTGAAGAGGTCCATTCTTTCTTTAGCGGTCCTTTTTTTATAGTTTTCAAATTCGGCAAACAGGCGCAAAAACTTATCTTTTTCTTTAGCGATCTCTTCGCGCAGCTTCTGTTCTTCAGTCAAGTCTTCGGCAGAGGGAATCCCTGCTTCAGTTGTAGTATCAGCAGCATTTTCGGCGTCATTGATCAATTCTTCCTGTGTTAAGTCTTTCTCCACATTTTCAGAATTTTCCTGGCTCATATTTTTAAATATTTTCTTAAACATTAAATTTTATAATAGTTCGCTGAAGCGAAGTGCAAAAGTATTGCCAAAAGATTTAAAGTGTCAAATTGTCACGGTTTTATTTTTGGCACAAATAAAGACCCCAAAGGTATTAAACCTTTGGGGTCAGGATTGTCCGAACTGAACACTATTAATGCAGCTCGTGCTTTAATGCTTTTTCCAAAGAGAGGTATTTGAACTGGTAGCCTTCGCCAATTATTTTCTTTGCGCTTACATTCTGGCTCATGTAGAGCAGGTCGTGCATCTCGCCCATTACGGTTTTCATAACGAATTTAGGGATGCCGGGCAGAAAATAAGGCACATTGAGCACATCGGCTACGTTTTTTACAAGTTGTTTCTGTGTGACAGGATAGGGTGCAACAGCATTGAAAACACCTTCGAGCCTGTGGGTAAGCACAAATAGGTAAATACCCACCAAATCCTCAACATGGATCCATGATTGTATTTGATTTCCGTTGCCAAAAGCAGCGCCAAGACCAAATTTAATGGGCCTCACCAACTCTTTCAGCATACCGCCTTTGTGTGACAATACCAGCCCTGTCCTTATTTTGGATACCGTAATGCCCAGCTTTTCGATCTTATCTGCGGCGCGCTCCCATTTTAATACCACCTGCCCTAAAAAAGACGTGTCCACTTCATTGCTTTCTTCTGAATATACTTTATCCGGGCTATCAGGATAAATACCTATTGCAGATGCTGTAATGAAATGCTTTACATTATTAGGATTGTTTTTTAAAAGGTCATACAGCATATCGGCAGATACCACACGGCTTTCCAATATCTCTTCCTTATACGAATCGGTCCATCGTTTAGAAATGGATGCACCCGCAAGGTGTATTATAGCATCAACATCATCAATACAATCCTGGTCTATCTCTCCTTTTTCAGGATTCCAAAGAAACCCTTTGTATTGTGTTTCATGCTGTAATTTTTTCTCAGAAGTAGTAAGGTAGTGTATATGAATCCCGTTCTTAAGCAGCAGTGACACCAGTTCATTCCCTACAAGCCCCGTGGCCCCGGTAATTAAAACTTTCATATCATTCTATTTTTCAGTGCAAATTTAAAGTCGCCATCCTAAAGCTACGTTAAAGATAAAGCGTTTAACTAATGTTTATGATGTTTATTTTCTATTTCTTTTTGCAGGCACTTAATGCACCGGCTTTTCAGCGCAATAAGTGAGCATCTGTATCCCGAACATACGGTTTGGGATATTATTGCTTCACCCTGATACTCCATTCAAAATCCATTTCTGAAACTTTATCCCCTTCATGATCTGTCCCTATTGATTTCATCCAGAAGGTTTGCCCTTCGCCTGTCGCTATCGCTCTTTGGATGGCCTCTTCGATCAGGTGGCCATCGTTGCAGCTAAATGTTATCCTGCCGCGCGCTTTTTTCGAAAAATTACCTTTGTTATTGGCCACCAGCATCGATATTTTTTTTCCGCTTTTCTTTATTTGGTACATAACCAGGGCGCCTGTTGTGAGCTCTGCCGCCATGGCCTGCACAGCAAAATACATCGAATCGAAAGGGTTTTGGTTGAACCAGCGATGCTTTACCGTAGCGACGCAGCGATTAACAGAAATTTCTTTGACCCTCACCCCGCTCCAATAGGCAGAAGGCAGTTTAAAGAAAAGGAATGTGTTGAGTTTAGACGGCGTGAATTCCATTGTTTGCTATATTTCCTGCTAAAATACAGATAATTATCCATATTTCTAAATGTTAATATTTTGTTAAATATTAGTACTTTGCATTGCACAATACCTTCTTATGACCATATATTTGCATAGAATATTAACTGACATAAGCATCTACTATGGAAACCACATCCAATAAAAATACATCGACACTGCTCCAGCTAAGCGCTTTTGCACAATATGTGTTCCCGCTGGGAAACTTTATATTCCCCGCACTTATATGGAGCCTTAAGAAACAGGAATCGGAATTTGTAGACTATAACGGAAAGCAGGCCATCAATTTCCAGCTTAGCCTTTTCATGTATTCAGTCCTGCTAATGATCATTGCCCTGCCAATCTTCCTCTATACATTATTCAGCGACGTGAGTTTTCAAATGGTAAATGACCATCACTGGGTGATAGAGCAATTTAGTGCCGGCAGGATAACAGGGTTGGTAATTATAGGTGCCGTTGCCGCGTTCCTGGTGCTTATCCTTAAGGTGGCAGAGTTCTTCCTTATACTGTATGCCGCCGTAAAAAACAGCAACGGACAGCGTTACGATTTTCCTTTAACCATTAAATTCATCAAATAATAAAACATATCCTCCGGAAGCCACAGGCATCTGCCGCGCCTTCGGAAAAAAACAACCGGGAGTAATCAACCTGGTGAGAGTTCAATCATCAATCAATCATCATCAATCATCAATCAAAAAATGGACAGTTTAATCATTAAACACGAAAGCTTATGAACATTGAGAATACCAAAGCACAAATGCGAAAAGGAGTTTTGGAATTCTGTATCCTGTGTGTGTTGCAGAAAAAAGATGCCTACACCTCAGAAATCCTGGATACTCTTAAAAACGCTAAACTGCTTGTTGTGGAGGGTACCGTATACCCGCTGCTCACCAGATTAAAAAACGACGGGCTTCTAAGCTACCGATGGGAAGAATCGACATCGGGCCCGCCACGGAAATATTATGGCCTTACCGATGAAGGGCACGAATTTTTAAAAGAATTAAACACTACCTGGACGGAGCTATCCGATGCAGTAAATATTATAACCAGTCAAAAAGCATAAGTCATGAACAAAACAGTAAGTATAAATTTAGGAGGCCTTTTCTTTCACATCGATGAAGATGCCTATCAAAAGCTGAATCGCTACTTTGATGCTATAAGGAGTTCGCTTTCGGCCGATGGCAGGGACGAGATCATGAGTGATATTGAAGGCAGGATAGCGGAGCTGCTGACAGAAAAGCTTAAAAATGACAAACAGGTTGTAAGCGTCCGCGAGGTAGAGGAAGTAATTGCGGTGATGGGCCAGCCCGAAGATTACAGAATAGACGACGAGTCTTCCGAAAAAGCAGACAGCGGCTATTCAGCATACAATTACGGTTACTATCCTTTTAAAACCAAAAAGTTTTACAGGGACAGCGACAGGGCCCTGGTAAGCGGTGTGTGTGCCGGTATCGCCCATTATTTCAGGATAGACCCGCTATGGGTACGAATCATCTTTATCATATCGCTGTTCATTACCTTCTTTTCAAGCCTTATCGTATATGTGCTGCTATGGATACTTATCCCGAAAGCCATTACGACCACAGAAAAGCTTGAAATGACCGGCGAGCCTATCAACATCTCCAATATCGAGAAAAAAGTGAAGGAAGAGATCGACCAGGTGAGCGAAAGGCTGAAATCGCTGGACTATGACAAGATGGGCGCCAACGCAAAGTCGGGTGCCGAGAAAATAGGGAGCGGTATAGGCTACGTATTCATGGCACTATTTAAAGGCCTTGCCAAAGTGATAGGGGCCATTATTACAATATGTTCGGCATTGACACTTGGAGGGCTGATCGTGTTTTTCCTGACAACGCTTTTTACAAGCACTATGACCAATACCCCATGGTTTATGGCGCACAATATGCTTAATTACACCGAAACGCCATTTTGGGTAGTGGGACTGTTAGCGCTGTTTACATTCGGCATCCCTGTATTTTTCATGTTCCTGCTTGGGCTTAAGATACTGGTAGAAAACCTGAGGCCTGTAGGCAACATAACACGGTATACGCTTTTGGCAATCTGGATCATATCGCTGTCGGTATCTATATATTTAGGTATAAGACAGGCTACCGAGATTTCCCATGAAGGAAAAACAGTAAAAGAGCTCCCGGTGAATATGGTTGGTGACGACAACACACTGAATGTGAAATTGCGTTACAACTCACTGTACTCTAAAACAGTAGATTATCATACCGACTTTAGTATTATCCAGGATTCAACCGATAACGATATTATCTATTCTACCAATGTTGATATCCATATTATCAAAACCGATAAGGAAAAGCCTTTTATCCAGGTAGAAAAGCTTGCGGAAGGAAGTTCTACCTCTGAAGCGAGAAAAAGGGCAGAAAAAATAAATTATAGTTTTGAATTAAACGGAAATGACTTAATTTTAGACAATTACCTTACGACCGACCTTACCAGCAAATACAGGATGCAGCGCGTAGAAGTATATGTGTATATTCCTGAAGGAATGCTGCTGCAACTGGACCGGAACACTAGGGATTATATACGCTCTGATTATTCTGACCTTTTTGTACAGTGGAGCGACAAGAACCAGCTGTACCTACTGGAAGGCGATGAGCTGAAGTGCCTTGACTGCGAGAGTGAAGATAATATAGGAGTGGAAGCAGTGGAACCAGTAGAACCAGATGTGGATGATGTGGAGAATTTGCACATAGAGTTCGATTCGGATGACACTATACATACTACAAATAACAATGTTGATGTTGAAATGAGCGCCAACAAGGATGGCTTTAAAATAAAAACAACAACTAAGCGAAACTAACATAATACTCTATCACCATGATTAAAGTTATCACCCATGTAGCCAAAGCAATTGTAGCCGTTGCGGCAGCGCTGCTGTTCTTTTCCTGCGGCATTGATGTCAATTTCAAACAAATGGACGGCAGCGGTAATGTTGTTACCAAAGAGCGTAAGCTGACCGGCGACTATAAAGCCATCTCTGTGGCCAGGGGGCTTGAAGTGGTTATTGAGCAGGGCAGCAACTATGCGGTAATTGTAGAAGCCGACGACAACCTGCAGGATCATATCACGACAGAAGTAAGCAACGGCGAACTGAAAATTTCTGCCGATGTGAATATACGCAACGCGACTTCAAAAAAAGTGATCGTAAAACTGCCACATATTGAAAGTATTGAAGCCAGCAGCGGTTCAAGCATAACCAGCAGAAACACGCTAAAAAGTGAATCCATTGATCTTTCGTCAGGCAGCGGCAGTTCACTTGATGTGACTATCGAGGCAAAAGACAGCAGCTGCGAATCGGGCAGCGGCAGCACACTGACACTTGCCGGAAAGGTTGATAACCTGCAAACAGAATCTTCAAGTGGAAGTTCTTTAAACGCAAGGAAACTTACCGCCAAAAAGGTGATTGCAGAGGCATCGAGCGGCAGTACGAGCACCGTAAATGCCGTGGAATCGCTTTCTGCGCAAGCCTCGAGTGGCGCTAGTATCAATTATGTATCCACTCCTGCAAATCTTACCAAGAAAGCTTCTTCAGGCGGATCTGTAGGACAGGAATAAATAAATAAATATAAAATGCCCGGGCAACAACGGGCATTTGCTTTTTCAATCATCATCAATCAAAAAACAAAACCATGAAACAATTATTCCTGGCTGTAATGCTATGCCTTTCGGGCATTGGCTATTGCCAGCAAAAAGAAGCAGGTTATCCCACTTCGCAAAAGGAACTGGAGCAAACAATAATAGCACTGGATGCTGCGGCTTTTGACGCATACAACAACTGTGATCTGGAAAAATCCAGGACATTTTTTACAGAAGATGTTGAGTTTTATCATGACAAAGGCGGCTTTATGAAGGGCGTTGATAAGCTCATGGAATCGACGAAGAAAAACATTTGCGGTAATCCTAAGCAAAAAATAAGGCGCGAGGCAGTGACCGATACCTTTAAAGTGTACCCGCTTGATGGCTATGGAGCCATACTTACCGGAGATCACCTTTTTTACATCACCGAAAATGGCAAAGAGCGCCTTACGGGAAAAGCGAAATTTACCCATGTGTGGCTGCTGAAAGACGGCAAGTGGAAAATGGCCAGAGTACTTAGCTACGACCATCAGGGCGCACAATAACTTCTGATTTTTTTTATTGAAAACCTTTCCCTTATTGCCATTTGGGAAGGGTTTTTCTGTTTATATAGCTCTAACTAGTCCGTGTGTCAATTTCTTTGATTGGTTATGCTAAACTTCATTGCCAATTATTTAGAGCCAATTCAATTTGCAGGACGAAACCTAAGCCTGCAAGGCTGTTTTTTATATATTTGCCTCAACCAATAAATGTCAGGACTACAAATGAAAAAATTTCTTCCTGTGGTAATAGCGCTGCTTTTTACCACATTCGCATTCGCGCAGAAAAGAGAGAAAATAAAAGGCTCTAAAACTGTAACCGTAACCCAGAAAGAAATCCAGGGCTTTGAAAACCTTGAGGTAGAAGACAACCTTGAAGTGTTCCTTGTAAAAGGCGATACCCAGGCACTGGAGATAGAAGCCGATGATAATCTGCATGAGGCTGTAATGGCCGAAGTAAATGGCAACACGCTTCGCATCTATACTTCAAAAGAAATAACAGGCGCTAAAAAACTCAGCGTAAGGGTTATTTATACTGACAACCTCAAAACAATTACAGCCAAACACGAAACCGTACTCAATGCGCTGACCGACCTTGAAGTACCTTCTATACTTATAAAAACGCAGGACTTTTCCAAATGCTTTCTTAATGTGAAAGCAGGCAGTTTTACGCTGCAAATGAATGACAAGACCAAAGGCGAACTGAACCTTAAGGCCGAAAACGCTGTAATTGAGCTTAGCAAGAATGCGGAGCTAAAAGCGCTTATTGCCAGCCCGGCGCTCAAGTTTGACATGTACCAAAAAACGAAAGCTGTTATAGAAGGCGATGCGGCTGCAGTGCAGTTGCGGCTTGATAATAACGCCTCATTTACAGGAAAAAAATTCACCGCAAAAACCATGGAGCTTACCGCGGAAGGCTATACCACCTGTAATGTAATGGTTACAGACCTTGTGACTATTTCCGCCTCCGGAAAATCGGAAGTTGAATTGTTCGGCAAGCCAAAAGTGGCAGTAACGAATTTTGCAGACAGCGCGATTATTTATAAGAAAGAACAATAGGAGTTTTCAGTCGCAGTCGCAGTTTTCAGTAAAGAGACCTTGACAAGTTTTAACACATATGTGTTAGGAAAGGTTATGATAATTCACATGTCACTCCTCCGGAGTTCTAAGTCACTTGTGCTTAATATCTCTATAAACATACCGACCCGCTGGGACTGACACCGATGAGTCCCGGAGGGAAGGAATATTTATAGCAAAAAATCTGAGAGAAACCTACTTGAGCTCCAGAGGAGCGACATATAAATATTAACAATAAGTCTTATTACATATAAAAATCAAATAAAAAAGCAGTACACTCTAAAATGTACTGCTTTTTCTATTTTATACCCATGCAGCTGAAAACTGCGACTTCGACTGAAAACTTAATTAATGGCTCTCCAAAGTCGATAAGTAGCGCTCAGCATCCAGCGCTGCCATACATCCCGAACCTGCAGCGGTAATGGCCTGGCGGTAGTCTTTGTCCTGTACATCGCCGGAAGCGAACACACCCGGGATATTGGTTTTAGCAGACTTGCCCTGGGTAATCAGGTAGCCGGTCTCATCCATATCCAACTGGCCTTTAAAGATGTCTGTATTTGGCTTGTGCCCAATAGCAATGAACAATCCTGTAATGGCTATTTCCTGTTTTTCGCCGGTAACGTTATTTACTATCCTGAGGCCTTCTACCACCTGGTCGCCGATAACCTCATCCACCTCGCTGTTGTAAAGGACTTTTAGGTTTGATGTGTTTTCAACGCGGTGCTGCATCGCTTTAGACGCCCTCATGAAATCCTTACGCACAAGCATGGTAACGCTTTTACAGATATTGGAAAGGTAGGTAGCTTCTTCGGCGGCGGTATCCCCTGCCCCTACGATCGCTACATCCTGGTTGCGGTAAAAGAAACCATCGCACACGGCACACGCCGAAACACCACCGCCCCTAAGGCGCTGCTCACTTGGCAGCCCAAGGTATTTGGCCGTCGCCCCGGTAGATATGATTATAGTATGTGCATGCACTTCTTTATTGCTATCGATAATGACTTTGTGCCATCCGCCGGGTTCTTTGCTAAATTCAACTGCGGTAGCCATACCGATGCGCACCTGTGTACCAAAACGCTCTGCCTGCTGCTGCAATTGAACCATCATGGTAGGTCCGTCGATGCCTTCAGGATAGCCCGGAAAGTTATCAACTTCGGTAGTGGTGGTAAGCTGGCCGCCCGGCTCCATACCGGTATATAATACTGGATTCATATCGGCTCTGGCGGCATAAATTGCTGCTGTGTAGCCCGCAGGCCCCGAACCAATAATAAGGCATTTTATCTTTTCTATTGTATCTGACATGATTATATTGTGGTGATTAAAATGGTACGCAAATGTAAGGTTAAATTAAAAAACTTACTACACTTCGGCATCAGTTTTACCTATCGTGAAATAAATTTCACAAATCTGCTCCCAGCGTAAAATTATATCCATCAGCTATACCTGCGCACATAGAACGATGGCTTATACCGGTTAGCTAAGCCTTACTATCTATTGTAAAGAAAAGGTTTCCCAAAAATCCGCCTATGTTATATTTTTCTTATAATGTGCTAAAGTTTTATTAAGCCGTTTCCTCACAAAAAAACCTATTGCTAATTTTAGTGAAATTATTCAACCTAACAACTAAAATATAAAGCTATGTACATCTCTATTTTCAGGACACTTTACAAAAATGTTACCGACAACGAAAGGATCGAACGTTTACTAATGCGCAACAATATCGCATTCGAGAAAACATTAAACGAAAAAGGCTCACGTTACAAAATAGCCTACGACAATGAAGAAACCCTGACAACGTTCAGGAAAAATCTAAGGACTATGTACCCACAGATTTGTTTGTAATAAAAATAAACGGACTTATACTTTGACAAATCAATTTTAGTAGTATATTTGCATCCTCGAATTGAGACAATATTCGGGGTGTAGCGTAGCCCGGTCATCGCGCCTGGTTTGGGACCAGGAGGTCGCAGGTTCGAATCCTGCCACCCCGACTTTGAAGTCTTTCTTTGGCTTCTGTTGGCCCGCAAATACTCAGTATTTGCGGGCTTTTTCGTTTTATACCTTGAAGTGAAAACGGCAATTATATCAATATTTTTGTGAGTAATTAGGTGAGTAAATTTCAATGCGAAAAAATTTACTCACAAAAACAGGGTTAAAAAATTGAATAACAGTTTGTTACGGTGTTTTTTTAACATTTATTACTGCCAAATGTAGCCTCTTGAAGCCGCTCACGATTCGCAAGCATTTTGAATCGGTACTTAATGTCATGTTTAATTTAAACCACATTTGGTATGAAGAGCACAAACACCTTTGGCATCCAGTTCATCATCAGGGTTCCAAAAAATGAAAAAACAACAGAGGCAGCTGTCTATGCGCGAATTACAGTAAACGGGCGAAGGTCCGAAGTTTCATTGAAGAAGAAGATTGACCCAAAATTCTGGGACGAAGCCAAAGGGCGCGCTAAAGGAAAAAGGGATGAAAGCGCCGGCCTTAACAACTACATCGAGCGTATTAGGAGTATAATAGCCGATGGCTACCATAACCTTATACAGGAAAGAAAGCCAATTAATGTTGATAGCGTCAAAGCGCTGTTTACTGGTCAGGACGAAGATGCTATAACAATCAAAAAGCTTTTTGAATACCATAACCAGGAGGCAGCTTACAAACTTGCACCGGGTACCATGAAGAATTACGGCACGACCCAACGCTATATCGGCAAGTTCCTGCGGGACAAATACCACCGGCATGATATACTGCTCTCAGAGCTTACCTACCGTTTTTTGTTGGATTTTGAAAGCTATCTCCGGTCATACGTGCCAAAAGACCACCAGCAGCGGCTGCACAACAATGGCATTATGAAGCATATTGAAAGGCTTCGTAAAATGGTGAACCTGGCTATTAAATTGGATTGGCTTGAAAAAGACCCTTTTGCCCATTTTAAAAAGCATTTCGACAAAGTAGAGCGCCAGTGCCTGACCGCTGAAGAACTCTCGCTGTTGGAAAAAAAGGTATTTAAAATTGAAAGGCTGAAAAACGTAAGGGACATGTTTCTGTTCTGCTGCTATACCGGGCTGGCCTTTATAGACCTCGTCGGCCTGACCCCTGATAATATCGTTACGGGTATTGATGGCGGCTTGTGGCTCTACACGAGCCGTGCTAAAACTGATACCAGCGTTCGTGTACCGATTTTACCGCAGGCAAGACGGATCATGGAGCAATACAAGGATAACCATAAAGCTCAATCTAGCGGAACAGTTTTTCCTGTGCTTTCCAATCAAAGGATGAACGGGTATCTTAAAGAGATTGCCGACCTATGCAGCATTTCCAAAAAATTGACCTTCCATATCGCGAGGCATACTTTTGCTACAACGGTGACACTCAGCAATGGCGTACCGATTGAAAGCGTATCAAGGATGCTTGGGCATACCAGCATAAGGACAACACAGATATACGCAAAGGTCCTTGAGAAGAAAGTCAGCGAGGACATGGGCAGGCTGAAAGAGCGCCTATGTGGAAATGAAGCCGATAATTTTGCTATTGCCAAATCTTAATTCAGAGCCATGGAACCAACACGAACAAATGAGTTGGCGCAGAGGATATCTCTGCTGCTTACTGAAGCAAGGGGCAGGATTGTCCAGTCGGTAAACCATACTATGGTAATGACGTATTACGAGATTGGGCGAATGATAATCCATGAAGAGCAGAACGGAAATGAACGGGCCGATTACGGAAAGCAGCTGACAAAAATGCTGTCAATAAAGTTAACGGCAGATTTTGGAAAAGGTTTTTCACAGCGAAATCTTGAGCAGATGCGGCAGTTTTACCTTGTATACTCAAAAGCGCAGACACTGTCTGCGGAATTTGAGGACGATAACAAAGTCGTCAAAAAATTCCAGTTAAGCTGGTCTCATTATCTCAAACTAATGCGTATCGAAGATGTAGACGAAAGAAACTTTTACGAAATTGAATCATATAAGAATAACTGGAGCCTTCGGGAAATGGAAAGGCAGTATAATACGGCACTTTTTACACGTCTGTCACTAAGCAGAGATGGATTGCAGGTTCGAAGGCTAGCCAAAGAGGGCCAACTATTGCAAAAGCCTCAGGATGCTATTAAGGATCCTTACATCTTAGAATTTATAGGGTTACCAGAGCAGTCTATGTATTCTGAAAGCGAATTGGAGCAGAAGCTTATTGAGAAACTGGAACATTTTATGCTGGAACTGGGCAACGGGTTTACCTTTGTCGCTAGGCAACAGCGTATTAGTTTCGATGAGAAGCATTTTCGTATCGACTTGGTCTTTTACAACCGCATTTTACGTTGCTTTGTACTTATCGACTTAAAGATTGGGGAACTTAAGCATCAGGATATCGGGCAAATGCAGATGTATGTCAATTACTATGACAGGAAGATGCGGCTTCCTGATGAGAATAAGACGATAGGTATCATTCTTTGTCAGGATAAAAGTGAAGCGGTTGTGGAGTTTACGCTGCCTGAAAATAATCAGCAGATTTTTGCAAGTAAGTATATGACGGTATTACCAAGTAAAGAAAGTTTAGTGAAACTTATAAAAGATTAATGAAAGCCAAAATCAGTGCGTTACGACCGTTTAACCTGCTATCCTAGGACTATAAATCCTAATAGTCAGTCTAATTAGACGGGATTATTAGGATTTATGGTTAATTGAATATTGTAGTTTACATATATTTAAATTATCTATTTCTTGCTATACAGCAATTCAAGCAGAATCTTGATTTAGAAAATTCCTGTTTTTTAAAACCTCAACCAAATCAATATTTTGTTCTTCAACCCAAATGTCATTACTGATTAGCTTCTCAATAAAAATTATTTGCTCTGCATGAAAATCTTTCTTAAGTAAACCGGAAAAAGGTTTTGTCTTCCATTTACTTTTATGATGCTTTACGCCAACTGGTAGTGTTTTTATATCATGAGGAGGAGTAATTAGGGTCAATGGAGCGCCTTTCTCTTCAATAATCTTTTTTACCCTGCTATAGATAGAAAGACCCGCGTAGTCCCAATCACATAGGTAGAAAATTGGCAACTGCAATTTTTCTTGCGAAATATTAAGTAGTGGCGCCGTATTATTACCCCCCACGTACCACAACTCTATATTGTTATCTTTATACTCCATTGGAACTTTCAGGCAATCGAGATTTTCGCACAAAACAATAACGACTGGATTTTGGCAATCTACAACAAGTCTCCACTGGTTATTTTTAGGTTCTTTATCAGGGAATGAAGCAACTCCTAAGATATCGAGCATCGCATCCCGGAGGCTCGGCTTATTAGATAAATATTTTGAATTCTGATTCTTGAATACAAATGCCGAAAAACGTGTTTCTGTAGTAAGTTTGCCTCTTAATTCATCCCTGTTGTAGTAAACAAACATAAGCCCTTTAAGATCCTCCTCAGTAAAGGCTTTTCTGGCATTATTCTCAAGGCCGGATTCGTTGAAAAAATTGCTGTAATATGCATAATACGAATGGAATTCTTTTTCGTAAACCGCCTTGTATTTTGGTGTGATGACCAAAATATCACGGCTGCCCACCTTGAATTTCACTAGTTTCCGTTGCTTCATAACAACCTGTTTGACAAAGCTATTTGTATGTATCTTAAGCCTGGTTTGCCCGGTAAGGTACAATTCATGAAGCCCTATTAGATGACGCCACTCGATTCCTTTCATAAGTATACGTTAGTCTGTCCGAAAATCGGAATCGGATCGTAGTTAATATTTGTGTTCTCTTTACTGTTTTGCAGCAGGTAAATGTATTGGTTAGTAAGATCGACTTTATTAGGATTGATAGACAATGAGAGTATTTGATAATCATTATCCAGTGCAATCTTATATAACATATCGAAATTGCTTCCCAACCCCTCCGCCTCGTCAATAGCCATGAATCGAATTGCACCTTTATCTTTCCCTTTATTTTGTGAAGAATCGATCAGTCGGAGTTTTGCCATGCAGAGCAATGCTATCGCCGAATATGCCTGGCTTGTGCTACCGTCATTTTTAACCCCATCTTTATTCCGTATTGCAAATTTCAGGCTGTAATAGGATTTGGGGTTAAGGAGCTCTTCAACTTTCGGTCTTAACAGCCTTGACCCACCTGATTTATAAAAAGACTCTCGTAATTTCTCTTGTAATGTAGGGTACTTTTCCAGGTCGTTTGATAGTATTTTTAGTGATTCAAATAGACTGTCCTCCCCCCCGAGTTCAAGGTCTTTTCCAATACTGTCTAGGAAGGCAGACATCCATTCATGATTAAATAATGGCGGTTGAAAATCCAATACAACCTTCAGGTCCCCGGTAATTATCTTATCTTCTTCGCTTAAGAACCTACGAATAAAATTCACATTGTAAATCTGGTCGCTCACTTCCTGTTGTACTTTTTCAATAATATCCTGTAGTTTAAGTAACTTTCTATGGTTTAGCTTTTTATTTTTGAGGTTAATCTCACGCAGATACAAATCAATCTTTTCTATAATTTCATTTTCGAGGGTTGTTTCATTAAATATTTCTGAAGGGAGTATTTCATGGCACAGTCCTTGGAAATCGCCCGTATTCTCATATCTCTTTGCTTTTTCTTTGAGGAAGGTATTGCACAAAGTATTGTACTTAATGATATAACGTTGCAGCACATTTGCATAATCTTCCTCCAATTTTTTTACCCTTTCCCGGCTAGGAAGTATTGTTTCAATTTGGGAATCCAGCCATTCAGGGTTTTGTGTATAAATAGTATTCCGTTGTAATTGTGTATTTTCAAGTTCTTTGTCAAGCTCTAAAATATGATCCGTAATCCCAATATAATTTATTTGTGTGGCATAAATCTCCTCAAAGGCTGCGTAATAATCTAACGCAGCATCCAGCACCGTAAGTACTTCTTCAAAAATGTTATCACTGGTTGCTCCAGTCTTAAATTTTAATTTAAGTCTATTAATATCCTGACTCTCCAAAACAGTTTTGAAATTTGAAAAGCGCCTTTCAAGGTTATCTTGTAATGTATTCAAAATGCTCCTGCTCTTATCAAGCTTGTCAAAGTTTTGCTGGCTTTCCGTAAATCTTTCAACAATATTCAAACGGTCTGCATAAGACTCCCGGAATAATTTGAATTCATTAAATTCCATATTATGCAACGGCAATAATTCAAGTTGATCCGATAACTGTATATCCGCGAGCCACGCTTCAATAAAGGTATCCACGTTATCGAATTCGCTAAACACATCCTGCATTTTCATTATCGCTTTTTGAGCTTTTTCCAGAGAATCTAATTCCATTTTCAAAGACACGGACTGATTTTCAAAGTATAACCTTATGGCATCTGTACCCTTATCAAATATAGCATCAAAATTACCGTTGACATGTTCCATTACACCCCCTAAATTCAACCAGTACCCCGATTCCGAAAAGCCTGATAGCTGCAGGCCTTCAATTAATTTCAAAGGATCGGGGATATATTTTATTGCCTCCTCAGCAGGTACGGTAGTTTTATAGTTTAAATCATGGAACTTCCGGATTACACCTTCCTGTTCTTTTGTAAGATGTTGATCGAGACTTAGCGCCCATTTGGCCAGGGAATCCGGCTCGTTGATATTATTAAGGCTTAACAGCTTTCGCTTGAACGCTATTTCAGCCTCATTCGATTTTAAAATTTCAGCGAGCTGCCCGGCAGCATTCCTGCTTTCAATTTTTTCAACTATGCGGATATCCGCATTGTGCAATTCACATTTTTCCTTAAGCTGCCTTCTCTTTTCAAGCCTTGTTTTTGATTGCTGGTGCGCATGGTAAATCGCTTCAAGCCCTTCTTCAGAAACTTGGAGGCTTAGGAGCCAGTTACTGAATTCCTGCTGGCGTTCATACTTCTTTTTCCATTCATTACGAACTTCAAATGCAGATGACCACTCGATATTCAACAGTACAAGTTCGCCTTCAATATTTTCCCTTTTCCTACTCATTTCATCCTTTAAGTTCGGAAGCAAAAGGGTTGCCTGCTCGTAATGACCTAAACTTTTTGATATTTCAGATTTCAATTTATCAATCTCCGAATTGTATAGGATATAGGCATTATTAATGTAATGCTTTTGGCTCTCTTCAGATAATTTCTTTAGTTCCAGCAACTCACTCAGGCTGAGTTGCCTTAATTTTAACTCCGCAATTTGATCGCGGTTATGTTCGAATTGTTTGAAATCTTCTGATAATTCATCTATCGCAGCAAAAAATTGTGCAACTAATTCTTTCTCTTTATCATCTCCAAAAAGAAATGATTGTAGTTTTTCACTTTTATTAATATCCAGTGATTCCCTCGAAAATGCCTGTATTATCTTTGCGTAGTTTTCAAGGGTTTTATAATTTACGGAAAGGTCGATAGGGAGAATATCATTATCATATAAAATTTTATGATATGGCGCCGTCTTGTCCCAAGATTCGCAGACGAGGCCATGGCCATCTAACAGGTAGTTTTTAAGGTCGGCAATGGGCAATATCATATTATCTTTTATAAAGTCATCAACTCCCAGCTTTACGCTAAACGTATTTAGGATAGCGCCCTGATCAAAGTTGTATCCATCCTGTATTATAAACATATTTGAGGCCCCTGAACTTTCGAGATAAATGCCAATTACGACATATTGCTCTTTGCTTTTTTCAATGTTCAAAAAGGCATATCCAACATCTGTACCGCCGCCTTCGCTTCTTAGCACAAGTGTACCTGGCTGCCTTGGTCCAGTACCCTTCGTGGGGGAATGAAAAGCCTTTGCCCCGACACAAATCAATTGCAGTAAATCCCCAATCATGCTTTTACCTGCCCCGCCCTCACCAACGAAATCGGTACGGAATGGACTAAATTCATAATCAAAACCCTGATGGCGAACAATGTTTAAAGTTGATAGCCTGGCTATCCTTGGATATTTCTTCATTGCAATTTTTTTAGAGTGTCGTCAATATTCAGGATGTATTCCTCATAAACTTTAAGAAGCCTCTTAAATGCAGGAAGTGGGCTAAAATCATCTTTATTTAGTGATATCCACGCGATCTTCCTAAATTCTTCAAGTGCGGATTGTATGGTATTGTCCAAGGAGGCATCATTTATATTACTTGGGCTTGTATTTTTGGATTTTGCAATAAGCCGATATAACCCTGGCTTATAATCTTCATAATCAATTCTTATTTTATCCTTTAGCTTTTGTACCGAATCAAGTTCAATATCCCAGTCAATGTAAATGATTTTATAGATTATGAAACCGATAAGGACAAATTCGCTCTTCATGATATGCCTATGACGGTCGGAAATGTTACCGCGGTCACTGCCATAAAAGTCCAAATAGTAATAGGCATTTGGATCCTCGCCATCCCGAACCAAGTTTACATTGAAGAATTTCTGATAATATAAAGTTAGACTTTCTTCATTAGCCTCAATAAAATTAAATTGCCTGACCTGCTTTCCTTCCTTTTGGAAATGTACACCATCTTTCAAGGCATAATCAAGATTTGCAAAAATTTCTTCCGCTGTCTCATGGAATAAAAAAGATGCTACTGTAATTTTCTGACTTCCATTTTCCATAAAGTTATGTGCTTAAATTCGTTATCGGTATACAATTCCCTAGCTGTCTCAAGTTGCATTGACGGCATCCTGGATATCTGCTTTATCGTGTTAAACAAAACTGTTACGGCTAGGGATGAATTGGTTTGCCTTGCAATAGAAAAAAAAGTTTCAGAGAGGTTTATGTAATTCCTAAGGTTTATCTCCGATAGGATATAATGCTGCCATTTCTGCGCGGTGTCAATGTCCTTAAGGAATGTAATTGCCTTTTTCCTGTTGCCCTCGATTTCGGCATTGTTCTGAATGTAGTGTTTTCTCTGTTTGGGCTTAGCGGGAAATAGTTCCTTATCCTTACTTATAATGGTAAAATTGGGAGTTGAATAACGTAACGTGGGACATACGATGCCATCAGGAAAAATTATCGTTTTTTGGGCATCAACATATTCTATTACAGATTTTTCCAAGAGGTATGTAATAAACCGTTCAACCTTAGCATTGAAAGCAGGCTTATTCAGCGATGAAAAAAGCTGCCGGATCTTTGGTTGGATGCGGTCAAGTTTCTTATCAATGGAATTAAGCCGGTCATTAATGTACCTTATGAAAAATAGCACCTCCCTGATAAGCTTCCCAATCTCTGCGTTCCCAGTATTTTTACCGTTAAGTATCTCCCGGATCATCCTCGTTTCAGCGTAGGCCGACCTCAATTCCCTAACATGGCTTTGCGATAAGCTCAAGCTTTCGTTGGTAGTAATCAAAATATTAATAAAACTACCCTTTTCAATAACTGTTCGCTGTTTTAGCTGATCAAGCGCATTAACAATCTGACGGTCAAGAAAGTCAATCTGTTCCCGAAGGTCCGGTTCATATTTATTAAACTCATCTGTCAACCAAAAGATAAGGTCTTCGTCTGTTTGTTTACTTCGAAGAGAATTGGTAAGTAGCGTGCATATCTTTTGAATTCTTGTCGGATTAAAAGCCCCTTTCAATGTATTTTTTGCGTGTTCACAAAACTTATAAGCATAGTCCTTAAAAAAATATTTTTGCGATTGCTGGTCATAATCCAAAAAATATTCTTGCAGGTCCATTATATGGGCACTGTAAAGCTCTTTTGGATAACGGTCATTTGTCCTGCATACTTTCGCAAACGCATCATGTAAATCCGCTTCTGTAAATTTTTGGTTTTCATAGAAATCATTTTTAATCCCCTCATAAATTTCGATTATAGCCATACCAACGTCCTTTGGAGGAAAAAGCAGCTTGTATGTTTTATCCTCGTTAAGTGTTTTAATAAAATCAAAATTGTCGGTCGGTTCTGTATTCAATTGCGGTGAATTTCTCATAAATATACAAATTCATTAACACATTGTACCTTAAAAATTTTTTGGTCCCATATCAATTATAATATGGTGTAGGATGGAATTTGCCCATCGTAACAATGTTTGAAGTTAGTATTAATTAGTTAAAACTTTTCCCAAGATAAACCGGTAAAAGGCAGCTAATGTATTGCGGGTAAAGCCAGTGGTAAAAGCAAAAGACTACGGCATAATGGTTTTGCTCGCGTACTCACAAACCCACCCCTTGGGACTTATTCCGTTTCCTTTTGTTTTCCCGCTTTACCCGCACTGTATACCTGCTTTCTTTTTCCGGTTTTCTTTTGGGAAAAAGTTATGCGGAGCGCAAGCGAGGCAGGACTGTAACAGATTAGAGGACTGGCAGAAGATACAAAAGGATTGTATCATTTAAACAACAACGATTATGACCATTATCGGAAGAGTGACAAGGGATGCGGAAGTTCGCAACCTGTCAAACAACAAAAGTGTAGTGAGTTTTTCGGTAGCCGTGAACCACGACTACAAAGCGAAAAACGGGGAACGTGTAACCCAAACGGAATTTTTTGACTGTGCCTACTGGTTTTCTACAGGCGTGGCACAATACCTGACCAAAGGCAGCCTTGTTGAACTCGCAGGGCGTGTGTCTGCCCGTGCGTGGATGGGCAACGACGGAGAGCCTAAAGCGGGGCTGAATTTCAACACCACCGACATTAAACTGCACGGGGGCAATAACAAAGCCGAAGCACAGGCAGGACAGCCACAAACTGAAAAACAGTCACAGCCTGTAAACCAAACCGCAGCAAGCGCAGCACCTGTGTACGAAGCCGAAGTACTACCTAATGGTGCAGCCCCTGACGATGACCTCCCATTTTAAAACCGTTTAACCTTTAAATTTTAACATCATGGCACATAATATAAATTTCAATGAGCAGACAGGGCAACACGCCTTTATGAGCGTGAAACAAACCGCTTGGCATGGATTGGGACAGATAGTGGAAAACTACCCTACAAGCCGTGAAGCGATAGCCTTTGCAGGTCTTGACTATGAAGTAACCAAAGCCTCAATTTTTGCACGTGGTGCAGGCGATTTCGACACCTACCCCATACACGACCAGTTCGCCACAATGCGCACCGATACCAAAGCCGTGTTTGGCGTGGTAGGCAAGGACTACCAAATCGTACAAAATAGTGATGCGTTTGCTTTCTTCGATGCCATTGTAGGCGGTGGAGACGGCATATTATATGAGACCGCAGGCGCACTCGGTAACGGGGAACGCATTTTTATTACCGCCAAGCTGCCCGGCTACATCCGTGTGGGCAATGGGGATGATGTAACACAAAAGTATATTTTCCTGACCACTTCCCACGATGGCAGCGGAAGCATAACCGCAGCATTTACGCCTGTGCGTATCGTGTGCCAAAACACGCTTAACGCTGCGCTTCGCAATGCAACCAATGTAGTGCGCATACGCCACACGGCAGGAGCAAAAGAACGTTTGGAACAGGCGCACAAAGTTATGGGCGTTGCCGATACCCTTTCGTTGCAGTTAGAGGGCATCTTTAACCAGTGGGCAAATGTGCGTATTGAAGATAAACAGGTAAAGCAACTGATACAGTTGGCACTCTGCCCCAACAAAGAAACCTACAGCCTTTTAAAGAAAGGGGCTACGGAGGAACTTTCGACCATGTACAAAAATGCCTGTGAGGCTGCCTTTGAGTATGCAATGGCAGATGATACCCAAACGATGGCGACCACTAAAGGCACCTTGTTTGGCGCATATAATGCCGTGACAGGCTACTACCAAAATGTACGCAGCTTCAAGACGGGCGAGGACAAACTCAAGAGCATTTGTTTAGGCGGTACAGCACAAGCACGGGGGCAAAAAGCATTTGACCTGTGCGGGGATTTTGCGAAAAATGGGGCTGTTGCCCTGCAATTCAATTGATAGTTAACCGCTGCACTGCTTAGCGGTGCAGCATAAAATTTTATTGTTATGAGCGTATTAGCACAAACCACAGAACGCAAGGCAGTAACCACCCTAAAGAAAGTACTGCCAATTATGGAAAGGCTTGACTATGTTGCCATGAGCGCAGCCGATGCCTTTGACACCGCAACCGCCCTGAATCTGATTAAAAGGGTAATCGAAAGTAACCCCGAACCGAAACGTAAATCCAAAAAATAAACCGTTATGCCAGTTACAAATTTTTTCGCCCATATCGCAGCCATCCCGTTCGAGGGCTGCCTGAACATTACCGTTAAAAAGGACGGGGAACAACTGACCACCGCTGTACTGCTCCAAAATGACGGTTGCGGGGATGCCGCTAAGAACCATATTCCACCCCTGATACTCAAGGGAAGCGCAAAGGAACTATGTGAGGGCTTCTTTGATGCCATTAGCGCACCTGTTGCCGAGACATCCAAACTGTTCGTGAACATGGAGCAGTACCTTAAAGGGCAGGAAACCGCCAGGAATAATGCAGCGATGGAAAAGAAGAAAACCGAAAAGGCGGACAAAGCCGATAAACCTGACAAGACCACTACTCCCGAAGAAATCAAAGAAATGAAATACAAAGGGATTATGGCGGAAGTAGATAAACTCGAAGCAGCAGGCAAATACAGGGAAGCGTGGATAAAAGTACCACAGGCTTCAGAGTTCCCCGACAAGACCGAGGAAATGCAAAAACGCAGGGCAAGCCTGTCCGCAAAGTTCGACCCCGACCTTTTCGGTGCTACTCCCCCTGAAACAGAAGAAAACAATGTTGAACCTAATACTGATTACGATGCTACAGACGACACTGATGCCGAGGGTATTCCTGATGAAGGAGAAAGGGAATGATATTTCCCTTTCCGACCCTGACCCGAAATGGAGCGTAGAAGCCGTGATGAATTTCTATGCCAACACCTACCCAACACTAACCACCGCCAAGACGGTAGGCCCTGAAATTACCAATGATACGGTTCAGTACCGTTTTGAAACCACGATGGGGACAAAAGGATAATTAAACCCTCATATTATGGATTATGCAAAAGTTAATAGCGGGGCAGTTACAACTACCCCAAAACAAAAGGCAAAAGCTACTGCACAAAAACGCAGGCGAGTTCCTGATAAGCCTGCAGCGCAGGAAAGACACCGCCGAAGTGCTTGCCGACCGCCTGACCTCGACCCCTGCGGGGATGCTGCCTATGGTTTTCTGAAAATCCGCTTTCTGCCCCACTACATGGGGCAGGCTTTGACAGGAGGTACAAGGAAAGATAGTTTTTACCGCAGCTTTGCGTTGCTTTGCAACCATTACGGTATAAACCCTGTTGATACCAAAGGGTATGCCTATCCATATAGCAAGGATGTTGCCCTGCACGAAGCAGGCAGGCTGCTCAACCAAAAGTACCCGCAGCATATTGAACTTGAAGTGTTGGAAAATAACGGAAATTTCATAGTACAGGCTACGGAAATCTGCTACACAGGCAACACCCTTTTTTACATTCCTGTACTGCCCGTGCATTACATGAGGCAGGATAAGAAACACCGAAAAGCAGCACGGCTGCTGCTCTGTATTTTCAGTTACCTGTACCATACCGCACATATTCCGTATTACACCGAGGACAGCTTCCTGTACTGGCATTATGAAATGGTTTCCGAATGGATAACCAACGACCCCGATGATTGGGAACAGACAGAATATTACGAGTATGTGAGCCAGTTACGGGCTGCCCTGCACTACGGGGGAACGATGTTGCGCAGGCTGTGGAATACAGTACACCTTGACCGCTTCGGGGAATGGCTTGCTGATTTCAAACCCAATGACCCTTTTGATAAGCAGTGCTACAGCGTTGCCAAAAAATTTTACACGCTGTGGCAGGATTATCCTGAAACCTCCATATATACAAACGCCGACACAAGTTGCCTGCCTAATTTCGATAATGGTGACTATGATGATTATGAGTGCATCACTATGGAAAAATATATCGGGTTTGTGGCATCGACCGAGGGGTGGCTGTATGAAAACGTACAACAATCGGTAAACGCCTACTTTAATGAAAGCGTATCAAAGCAAGAGCCTGTCCTGAAACGCTGCTTCGACGGGCAACCGCAGGACACTGACACCCTCGGTTTTGAATGCCGTTTGTTCCCGCTTTTAAATGAATTGTGCTACCTCTTAAACAATTATGACTATGACACCAAACGTTCAACTGTATCAGCCTAAAGCCGCCCTTATCGTTTTCACGGCAAGCGGTTTTGCTGCCCCGTATATTGAATATTATGACATGGACGAGCGTGGCTGCCCTGTAAACCCACACCCTTTGACCGTTAGGGAAGCACAAAGCCTCGCCAAAGCCCTTGATACCCGTGAGTACGCAGGAAAGGCATTCCTGCGCCCCGAGGGCGTACTGCCTGACAACGTTCTGCACCTCGACCCGTCCGAAAACGGCAGCTTGGTATGGTACACCAAGCCACAACGCCAAAAGCTGTACTTTGCCGAAAGCCTTGGATTGGAAAACGGCATGGTTGCACTTCCTGCACTCGTTTGGAAAGCCAATAAAAAAGAGCTGCAAATCTTTGCACTTAAAGGCATAGCCAAACCCAAGGCCGAAACCCCTTTATATCATGCACCGTTTTTTAACCTCTACCAAAAAGGCTATGTCTGTATGGGAACGGTAAATGTTGCCATTAAATCCGCTGCCAGTTTGGAGGAATTTATTAGCGCATGGCACGCCTATTTTTTTGAAAGCTATTTTTCGCACCACATAAACGAACATAACCCCGTTGGCGTAAACCTGTTTAATCTCTACAAAGGACTTATGGCAGATACTGAAAAGACGTTCCCGACCGATACACTGAGACCGACACCGCTAATCCTCAAAAATTTATTATAATGGAAACGAAAATAAAAGCGCATTTTACCGCCCCCGAACTTTTAAACCCTACCAACCCTGTAACGGTATGCCTTATCGGGGCAGGCGGTACAGGCTCACAGGTTTTGACAGGATTGGCACGGATGTCCCACAGCCTGCAACAGTTAGGGCATGCAGGTTTTCAGGTTAGCCTATGGGATGATGACACCATAACCGAAGCCAACCGTGGCAGGCAATTATTTGCCGAATGTGAAGTGGGCTTGTCAAAAGCGGCTGTTCTTGTCACACGCACCAACAGATTTTTCGGGACAGCCTGGAAAGCCGTGGAAAAGCCGTTTACCGCTGCTACCGCCACAGGCAGGTATGCGATTTATATTTCCTGCGTGGACACCGCTGCCGCACGGTTTGCAATTGCCGAAGTATTAACGGAACTGGATTTGCGTGAAAGCCATTCCGATATACCCCGTTACTGGATGGACTTTGGCAACAGCAAAGACACGGGGCAGGTTATCTTGTCTACCATCGGCAGTACCAGACAGCCCGCTTCGGAAAAGTTTATCCCCGTGGGTAGCCTGCCACAGCTAACTGAAGAATTTGCCGAACTGCTAAGGCAGGGCGATACCGAAGACCTGCCAAGTTGCTCCCTTGCAGAAGCACTAGAAAAACAAGATTTGTTCATCAATTCAGTACTGGCACAGATGGGATGCAGCCTTTTGTGGCAGCTCTTCAGGCAGGGGTTTACTACCGAAAGGGGGTTTTTCCTGAATTTGGGGAATTTTCGCAGCCAACCGTTAGCGGTTGGCTGATTGTTCCGTACCCCGGCGCAAAAAGGCAATCCCTCCCTTACGGTCGGGAACGCCTTTTTGCGTTTTAAAGCGGATGCGTCCGCCCAGCAACAGCATCGGGGAAACCCCTGCTGCATTTGCTGTCGGGCGCGCTCCCATAAAAGCTTTTGATAAGCTTTACTCGATACCGTACCTTATTTTTTAATTGAGTTCTTATCACACTTTATATGATACACACTTTAAAGCCTCATTTTAAATTATGTATTTTATGGAATTCTTCGATGGTTTTATAGCCTAAAAAAGAATGCCTCCGTTTTTTATTGTACCAATTTTCGATGTACTCATATACTTCGGCCTTCATTTGTTTTCTTGTCAAAAGTGTGCCTCCATAAATTAATTCCAACTTCAACGATCTGAAAAAACTTTCGCATACAGCATTATCATTATGATTTTGTTTACGGCTCATACTCTGCCTGACAAACTTGTGGGCATTTAAGGCCTTAGAAAACATCTTATTGGCATATTGGACACCTTTATCGGAATGAAAAATCAAATCCTCCGTAATTTTCCTGTTTCTAACCGCCATTTCCCAAGCAGGCAAGCTAGTTTCTTTAGTGGTCATTCCATTACTCAGGCTCCACCCAATAATTTTTCTGTCAAAAAGGTCCATAATTATAGTAAGATATACAAAGCCTCTGACCGTTTGAATATAAGTGATGTCTGAAACCCAGGCTTTGGCAGGTGCAGCAACAATAAACTGCCGGTTTAAAACATTTGGAAATATATAATGGTTGTGATTGGAATCGGTGGTCGGTTGATATTTCCTTTTGGTCTTACTGCGGAGGCCTAGCATTTTCATATAAAGGGTTACCTGTGAACTCTGTATCTTAAAGCCCCGTTCGTGAAGCTCTTTTGTAATTTTTCCGCAGCCATAGGTTTGTTTATGTTCATTAAATATGGACACAATCTCCTGTTTGAGTAAAATTATTCGGGATTCCGTATCTGAGAGTTCCTGATTTTTTCTTCGGTAGTAAGTAGTCCGAGACACGCCCAATACAGCACACATTTTTAAAATTGAAAATTTACCCTTATGCTCTTCAATGAATTCTTTTGTTGCAATTTTTCCCTGAATGACAGGTCCGGTGCCTTTTTTCAAAATTTCCAAAGCAACTTCAGAATCTTTAATTTTATTTTCGAGTTCAGTAACTACAGATTGGTTGGGCGTTAATTTTAAGTAACCCGCTCCACAAAAACTTCCTGCCCCATATTTTGCAAAGTCCTGCCGCCATCTGTTCAGGCAACTTGGCGTAATTCCCAGTTCGCGTTCAATAACGAGAATTTGTCCCTTGCCTCGTTCATAACTTAATTTAACGGCATACTCTTTAAAAGCACGGTCATATTTTTTTATCATCTGAAAGGTGTTGAGTTATACCCGATGCGTTTATTTGGTACAATTTCCGGAGAAGGCTATCAATGCTTCTTCGATTTGTTTTTTTGTCACAGAATTGTCTGATTGTGCCAATTCAGACTTAAGTGAGTTAAAAAAGTTCCCTGGTATAGCATTATCCAAATATTTTCCCTTCCGGCTCATACTCCTGATAACACATTTATAAGAGGCCAGTTTACGGGTAAATAGCTTATTGGCATATTGCGGACCCCGGTCGGTATGAAAGATTAATTCTTGCTCTATTTTTCGGTCTTTGATAGCCATTTCCCAGGCGGGTAGCGACGTTTCCTTTATTGTCCGCCCATCACTAAGGCTCCATCCAATAACTCTCCCGTCAAATAAATCTATAATAACTGTTAGAAACAAGAGCCCCGTTACTGTGTCAATGCTCGATATAGCCGAGACCCAAACCTGATCAGGTTTTTCAGCGTTAAATTGCCGGTTTAGAACGTTAGGAAAAATACAGGGATTATAGGGTATAAATGGTGAACTATACTTGGATTTATTGCTGGTGCTTAGCTTACTTACAAGGCCGAGTTTTTTCATATAAAAGCTAACCTGAGCAGGTGATAAGTTAGTGCCCCGGCTTTTTAATTCTTCCGAAATTCTTATATTCCCATAGCGCTGTTTGTACTCATAGAATATAGCAGTTATTTCTTGTTCCAATAAAAGACTCTGTAGTTGCCTGGGAGACTTTGCCTGGCTCTTCCATTTATGGTACGTACCCGTTAAAATCCCCAAAGCTTTACACATTTTCCATAACGGGTATTTGTCCAAATTGTCCTCAATAAAGTGGAAGATCATAGGTTTCCCCGCAGCGATATGCTTACTTGCTTTCTTAAAAATTTCAACCTGTAGTTCTGAGTCCCTTAGTTTTTTTTCCAAGTTTCTTTTTTGTTCAGAAAACCTTCTTTGCTCAGGATTCCTGATTATTTTTCCGCAAAAACTTTCTTCCCCAAATTTTTTATAGGCCTCATACCATCTATAAACGATTACATGCGCTACGCCAAGTTCTTTAGCAGCTTTAAAGCGATTCTTTTCAAGTACCAGTTTTATTGCCTTCTCTTTGAAATCGCGATCGTATACTTTGTGTTTTTCCATTTATGAAACTCCCAATTTACTATAAGCAGTTGTCTTAAGATAAGGGCTTGCTGGTAGCATTTTCAATTTTTATTTGTTTACATCGTGACCTCACAACCTCACGGGAATTGATTTCCAATTTTATTGATCTCATTGCTGCTCTTTCCAAGTTCTGTAACCTTCAAAAAGTCCTGCAATACCTTCAAATTCAATGAAAGCGATCAACTCCTGTCTGCATTTGGTTTTAAAACCTTTGAAACAGGTAATTTTTTGCAATGGGATTGCACTTAGTTCAGCAACCGAGGAAACCTCAACCATTTCAAAAAAGGAGAGCATCCTCTGGCTGAATGAAAATTTACTTTCAGAAAGCTTCATGTGAAGTTTAGATGCAATAAATGCCATGGCCTGATCTTTAAATGGTAACCAATGCGGTAAGTGCATTGACAGGGCCAAAAAAATAGGCGCAGGCAACCACACTTACGGACACTGAGGCACTGGTATACCTAGACTTCGCATAAGCGAGCGCCCACGCCGTAGCATGAGCGTCTCTACTTAGCCTCGAAGTCTTTAAAAATTACCAGTTTTCAGTGACGAGACTTAAAGCAAAAACACTTTAAGATTTTCAATATTTACAACAAAGATAGCAACCTTTGACAAGATGTGCAATGCTACACAGGCGATTGCCAACTTAGAATTTCAGCCGGAGCTTTGTCAGGGGCTCTGCCTTTAAAAGGTCTGCGTTTCTTACCTTAAGACGCTGCCCGCGCCCGCCGTTCTTCTCGACCATTTCGATTTCCAATACCTGTCCCTTAGTTAAGGTAAAAACATCCAGTAAGTACACATTCCTTTCCTTACTATTGCCTGCAACAGTAAGGAGTGGCTTGTATAAACGCAGGGGTTCCAGTGTACGTTCCTGGACTACGGTACGCTTGGCCACCTTGCGATCAACAATAGCGAAGCGTATAAAATCAGGTGTAAAGGGCACATGTGTTGTATTTTCAGTTTGGATATGGAAATAGTACTTCCCACCATGTATATAGATGCCCCGCAGTGAGAGGGCAATTCCATAGCCTTCGGATTTAACTTTAAGCTGCCTTTCATCCTTATTATAGAGGGATTCCATTAATAAGCCCGTCAGCGTGGCCGGCGTTGTACCGAGCGCTTCAAAACGGATGTCAGCAGCCTTATCCCTGGAAGATGAACGCATACCTTTCGAAAGGTTATGGCTCATGACCATTGGGTGGTCGCTATAACAAACGTCAAAGCTGTAGAATTGCCCATCCTCAGTAATTACGGAGAAATTGCTTTCGGTTTGAAAGCCGGCTACTGCCGCCTTCACGCGCAGTACGTTATCGGCATCTTCCGCTTTCCCCGCGACAATGTTATCGCTTCCCAGATCCACATACCGGATGCCGGAGGGAAAAATAATATGGGAGGTCTTTTCATAGGTTACTTCTATTGCATAGGGTTCCACTTTCCCTAAGGCGATCACCTCATCAGGGTGTACCTGTGCCAAAGTGTTATGTGCGATACCGCACAGCAGTACGAGCATTGCGATGGTAAACTGTTGTATTTTCATTTGATTTTTTATTTTAGTTATTTATCTTTTGATACGAGGAAGACCTGGTAGCCAGCATTGAGGTTCGCCTTTTGGGGCTTTACCCTTTTGGAAAAGTAGCCTGAGATGCCCTGGAGCAGCCCCCTGGTGGCATCCGATGTGAGCTGCTGCCCCGCATTGCGGTTGATCGTGAAGCCGCTGCCTGCAGCGTTACCCATATTGGCAAGGGTGCCGTTCACTGCGGTTACTTCCGGTGCGTACGGCAGGTTGAGCCCTTTCTGCCCGTCAAGGTCATAGGCCGAGAGGTCTACCGGTATGATTCGGCCATTTACTTCAAGGGATACTACCTGCAACTGCAGGCGGCTGGTCTGGAATTTCGCCGTAGCCGTTACGATAAACCCTGCGGGAAGGGTGGCACCACCAAGCCTTGCAGGCTGCAGCAGGCGCAATTGTACGCTGCCCTCACCGGTTAATTTCACGGACTGGTGCACGCAGGCCCTTAGCGAGTTGGCAGGCTGCACCATAGGTGCCGGTTTACCCGCGGTATGAAAATTGCTTTTAGCTACAAGTGCTAATTTTTGTAACGCCAGTGAATCCGGGACATTTTGTACGAGACGGGATACCACCGATTGCTTTGCCGGCAGTACTTCCAGATAGTTGTGATTATCTTCCTGTTCGGCTTTATTGCCGATGCTGTCCTTAGCCACCGCTGTTCCCGGGAAATATTTTGCTGCCATCTGGTACGATTTTTCCATGAGCTGCAGCCGGTCCAAGGTCCCGTTACGGGGCTGGCTTTCCTGCCCGAGCTGCTCCCTAAGCTTTTCATTTTCCTTACGCAACGTTTCCTGCTCGGGGTTTTCCCTGTAAAAACTGCTAAGGGAACGTTGCATGTTCCGGTAGCTGCCCAAAGCGGGGTTAGCCGCCCTGCCCTCCGTGGGAGCATCAGGCGCTTCTTCCATCAGGTCGGGCTCCTTCGTCGCCCTTGCAGTGCTGTCCACGTGCCAGTAATCCGATAAGGTCATCAGCGCTTCCCGCTTTGCCTTTTCCTTTTCCCTAAACATTTCCTGCTCATACGCCTTGCCCTTATCCGCCGGCAGCGCATCTTCGGTTGCCTGTGGTACCGCATCGTTGATGCCGATCGTAACAGCCTCTGTCTTCTCGTTTTCGGACCCCCCGCCGAAGATGAGATACAGGCACGCTATAAATAGGATTGCCATTACAGCAAATACCAGGGGCTTCTTAAGCTTCTCCCTGTTCATCCTGCTGCGATTTCCATCTCGGGCAGGCTGGCCGCTTTCCAAAGAGCGGTCCTTTTCTTGGTTATTCTCTTTCATTGTTCCCGTTTTTAAGTTCTTTTGTATTTTCTTACTTCGTTCCCTTATCTATGCCGTTTGCTAAGGGGTTCGTGATGTGCTTAATAGGCATCTCTCTTTGTTGCCCGACCTGCACGATGACCTGCACCAGTACTGCCAGCGTGATGACCAGGTAGCCAGCGAAGCTGTAGAGTACCACACGTTTCCTTTGCACCTGCGGCAGCTGCTTCCAGTGGCTGTCCATCCTGTCCAACCACGGCTCCAGCGATAATTGTAGCTTTCTCATAATTTAGGTCAGTTAACGTTCCAATACTTCCACATCCTTATTTTCTACTACGCGGAATTGCTCCATCGTAAAACCCTGGGGGTTCTCATCGGACCGTACCGAATTGACCAACAGGCAAGAGGTTACAAGGCTTCTTCGCGTAACATTGCTGGAACGGATGATATATTGCCTGGCATAGGTCCGTACCGTATAAGGATAGTGGTCAAAGTCGCACTGCACGCTGTCAACCTCAGTGCGCTGCTGCACATTTCCCGAGATGATACGGCTGTAGTAGCCTTTTTCTGCAAGGTCCTTGTAATAATTAAAGGCACTTTTATCCGCGAGGTTGAACGCCCTTCTCATGTTACTTTCAATCGCAGCCTTATCCGGCGCGAGTGTAAAAAAAAGCTCGTGGAAGCGCCTGACGTGCTCACGCGCCTCTACCGGTCGGTTCACCGCGGCATCCTGCGAAAGGGCGACCATCAGCGACTTGCCCTGATCCAGTACATACACCTTTTCACGCTGCTCGCGGGCAAAGCGATACGATTCCCAGATCGCATACCCAGTGATGCACAGACAGACCGAGGAAAAAATAATGGCATACAGCCGGATCTGCCTGAAACTGTTCTCTATGTTTCTTAAGGTTTTAAATTCCATAATTCTGTTTTAAAAAGTTATTGGTTCATAAGCCTCCCACTAATGTTTCCCGTAGCGGCTCCCGTTGTTGCGCCTGCAATATTGCCGGCCTTCTGGGTCGCCTGGTTGACATTTCGGGTATAGTTCCCGGCGCCACCCGCCTGTATGATCCAGCCTGTTACCGTCGGGATGGTAAAATAGCCGATAATGCCGATGATCATAAAAATGATGTACACCGCATTGGAGGTGTCCGGTATAAAGGTGGGGTCGGAAAGCTGCTCAATGTCCCGCTCCAGGATCAGTGACTGTATCTTAGCCAGCATGGCGCTGAACAAATCCGACACCGGAAGCCACAGGTATACGCTGATGTATCGGGTGAGCCATTGGTGCAGCGTGGACTGGAAGCCGTCCCAGACGGAAATAGCGAAAGCGATTGGTCCCAGTATCGACAGCACAATCAGGAAAAAAGTCCTGATGGTATCAATGACAAGGGCTGCTGCCTGGAATAGGATTTCGAGCAGTTCCCGAAACGCATTCCGTATATCCTGCTTCAACTGGTACATCCCACGTTCAAGGTACATCCCCGACATGGTTGCAAGGTCGGAAGGCGACCAGCCCAGCTCTTCGAGCTGGCGGTCAAACTCCTCGTCCGACACCAGGTACGCGGTCTCGGGGTTGCGTAGCATCGCTTCATGCTCCAGCTGGTCTTTTTGCGCCTGTAGTGCATTAAGGTCAAGTACCTGTCCCTCCAGTATGCCATGCGTGCCGGTAACCACCGGGCTAAGCACCGCATTCATCGTACCGAGCACCATAGTGGGGAAAAACATGATACACAACCCTAAAGCAAAAGGCCTGAGCAGCGGGAACATATCGATAGGTTCGGCACGGCTGAGCGCCTGCCAGACCTTCAGTGCCACGTAGAAAAGCGCACCCAGCCCTGCAAGCCCTTTAGCCACAGCCGCCATCTCTGCCGAGAGTGGGAGCATCTCATCATAGAGTGTGCGCAGCATCTCGTGCAGGTTGCTGAATTCAATTTGCAGCACCATAGCCTACCAGTATTTTTGCCCGGAGGTTCCGTAGAGTTCCAGGACACGCTGGGTGTCGTTCCTCTTCTTGGCCCTTATAAAACTGACCGAAATATTCTTATGGGTGTAGTAGCGGACCAGGTTGTAGTAGTCCCTTACTTCGTTGTAAACCCTTTCGATAATGTCCATACGTTCCTTATCGTTAAGGGAAAGCGACGAGGCATTGATGATCTGGCTCAGCTCATTGAGCAGTTCCGTACTTTCATTGAGCAGCCTGGAATAGCCAAAAGCTATGGCGTTCAGCTCCTGCGGTCTAAAGTTGGGGTCGTTCAGCATATGCCCAAAATTCGTGACATACATATCCGAGATATCGCCTACCAACAATACTGTCTGCTGTACCTTGCGTGCATCCCTGACCAGGTTGTTGACGGCTTTCAGGGCATCATAATATTCCTTGCCCTGTTCGTACACTTTCTTCACCTCTTTAAAGCTGTCCAGCGTGTTGCTCGCCGTCGCCGATGTTTCGATAATCTCGTTAGCCGTATTAATAATACCCTGCGCATAACTTCCAGGGTCACTTACAACCCATTGCGCCTCTGCCGGCGCGGCTGCCAGCAGCAGGGCAGCCCACACCAAATAAATTGCTTTTTTCATAATATTGATTTTAAGTGTTTATAATTATTGCTCGCGGCGCTGTGCCGCGATACGCCGGATGGCGAGCTCTACATTGCCACCCAACTCGGCGGCCAGTTCCATCACTTCCAATTTTTCGCTTTCCTCTGTGGTATAAGCGAGGTATTCCTCAAGGCTCACTTCAGTGGCATACACTGCCGACTGGGTACCCCCAAGGCCGATCCATACTTCCTTGTAAAGCCTGGAGGGATCATTGTTCATGTTAATGGATAGCACCTGCGCTTTTTCTTTTTCAGTCAGTCCCAGCATGGCCTGGATGTCATCAAACTTGTTCATGTACTTGCGCTGGTCCAGCAATATCTTGCAATCCGAATTGTTGATGATGCTTTCCTTTACAATCGGCGACTGTATGATGTCGTCGACTTCCTGCGTAACCACGATGGCCTCCCCGAAGAATTTCCTGACCGTCTTGAACAGGTACTTGATGTACTCCGCCATACCTTCCTTGGCAATAGCTTTCCACGCTTCTTCAATAAGGATCAGCTTCCGCTGGCCCTTGAGCCTGCGCATCTTGTTGATGAAGACTTCCATGATGATGATCGTCACGATCGGGAACAGTATCTTGTGGTCTTTAATGGCATCGATCTCGAAGACGATAAAGCGTTTCGCCAGCAGGTCGAGCTGCTTTTCCGAATTAAGCAGGTAATCGTATTCTCCGCCCTTATAGTAGGGTTCCAGTACATTCAGGAAATTGGCGAGGTCAAAGTCTTTTTCCCGGACTTTCTTGCCTTCCAGTACCTCCCTATACTCGTTGCGCACATAGTCGTAAAAGCCATTGAAGGAAGGATGTTCCTCATCCTGTTTGATCCTCAAGATATAACCGCTCACCGCATTGGAAAGCGCGACCTCTTCTGAGCGTGTTGGCGGTTCGTCGTCCCGTTTCCATAAGGTCAGGATCAGGGTCTTGATACTTTCCCTTTTCTCGATATCAAAGACGCCATCATCGGTGTAGAAGGGGTTAAAGGCAATGGGGTTATTTTCCGTATAGGTAAAATATACACCATCCTCCCCTTTGGTCTTCCCGTGGATAAGTTCGCAAAGCCCCTGGTAGCTGTTACCGGTATCGACCAGTAAAACATGGGCACCCTGCTCGTAATACTGCCGCACCATATGGTTGGTAAAAAACGATTTCCCACTGCCCGAAGGCCCCAGAATAAATTTATTACGGTTGGTAATAACGCCTTTTTTCATCGGCAGGTCGGAAATATCGAGGTGGATGGGGTTTCCGGTCAGCCGGTCGGCCATCTTCAATCCAAACGGTGACGGTGAATCCCTGTAGTTGGTTTCCTGGCTAAAGAAGCACAGTGCCGGTTCTATGAAAGTATAGAAGCTTTCCTCGCTGGGGAAGTCGCCCGAGTTTCCGGGGATGCCTGCCCAATATAGGGTGGCCGCATCGGTGGTATTGTGCCTGGGCTTGCATTCCATCAGTGCCAGGGCGCTGCCGGTATCGTTCTTGAGCTGCTTGAGTTCTGCGGGATCATCAGACCATGCCATTACATTGAAATGGGCGCGGATGCTCGAAAGGCCGTACGAATGGGCTTCGTTCAGGTAGCGCTCGATCCATTCCTTGTTGATTTGGTTACTGCGGCTGTAACGGGCGAGGGAGTGCATGTTCCGGGCAGACTTCTCGAATTTGTTCAGGTTGTCCGCGCTGTTGTCCAAAAACAGGTACTGGTTGTAAATATGGTTGCAACCCAAAAGCAGCCCGACAGGCGCAGCAAAGGACAGCCTGCAATCACTGCGGTCGGTAGAGAGCTTTTCAAATCTCGTATCGGCGCTGACGCTGCCCGGCAGGTCATCGGTATCGGATAGGGTATGCATACACAGCCTTTTGTTGCCTACACGCACTTCTTCCCCATGCAGGGCTATATCCTGAAGCGGCTCGGCTTCTGCTGTGGATAAGGTCAGGTATTGCTCGAGCAAACCCATACGTTCCTCCGTACCTACAATGTCCTCTTCACTCATTCTTGTGATTCTCACAAGTCCTGAATCGTTGATGATACGCTCAAATTGCGCTACGGCTTCCATAAACTGGTGCACCGTTTCTTTATCACGGGCCTCTTTAGGCACCAGCCTGCCACGGCACAGCGATGAGAAATTGCTTTGCATTTGCATACGCTCCTTCGTGGTTTTCGTCAGGAACAGGTAGCAGTAATGGTTCAGGAAGGGGCGCTCGTTAAAATGTTGCTTATACGACCTGCCTAAAAAACTTAGCCCGTCTTCGGCAAGGTCAGGCGTATAGCTTTCCTTGATATACCAGTCCTGCTTATGTACTACCGAATAGTCGGGCAGTGTCTTGACCGCTTTATGCCACGCGGCATGGATGGCCTCATATTCTGCCGAGGCGACTGTAAAAAGTTCCGGCACCTGCACCATAAAGCAGGCTGTGATATCGGCGTCTTTGCTCAGGATGCAGTTCTCCTCGACAGCCAGTAGCGGGAACTTTTCTTCAAGTGTCCTTTTTTTGGAAGTATTCTTCATTGTTGTTCTTTTTTTAGGTTGGACCTGATGAATCTGCCTGGTTTCCTGCTGCTGATGATATACTTCGGGTGCCGCTTTTTGGCGGCGAGCTTCATAAGCCCATGTTCGCCATGCTTTTTGTTTAAAGAAAACGTCTGCCATACGAGCAGCGAAGCGCCACCGACCCCGATACCAATGCAGGCGTAAGAGCTTACCCCGGCTATGTATAGGATCATGACCAGCACCAGTATCCCGAGCAGCCCTCCGGCAAAGATGAAGAGGTATTGTGCCTTCAGTCCCTTAAACTCCACCGTCCTTCCAATCCCTTTGTTGATATTGTACTTGTTCATACTATCCAGGTTACAGGAAGAAGGATTGCAGGATCGTAGCAGCCACAATAAGGAATATGCAGGCTCCAAACCAACTGGCTGCTGTTTTGCTGGTGTCCGGGTCGCCGCTGCTGAATTTGTTGTAAACCTTTACACCCCCTATGAGCCCCACGACTGCGCCGATGGCATAGATGAGTTGTGTGGCCGGGCCGAAATACGAGGTGACCATCTGTGTGGCTTCTGTGATACCTGCCGAACCGTCTCCCTGGGCGAAAGCCCCGGATACTGCCAGTAGCAACGCTGCTGTAAACAGTAGTTTTCTGTTTTGATTTTTCATAACATTTACCGAATTAACTGATTATTAATTGCCTGCTAAGGGCAGGATTACAGTAAAGGTTAAAAACAGAATTATAAAATTCTGAAACTGGCCATTTAGCTCTTTTTTTGGCACTCTTTGGCACAATTACAAAATATTTTATCATTTATCACAAAGAATAACATCAAAGCACACTGCAACCTTAACATATTTTTTACATTTACGATGTCATCTAATTTTTATAACTGATGGCTTAAATACAAAAGTTAAAAATCTATATAATCTGACTTACTGATGAATTTTGAATCGGACTTTGAATTACATTTAAAAAAGTTTAATACTTCCCCCTATTTTTTTATAGGCTCTGGTTTTTCCTCTAGGTATATAAATAATGAAGGTTGGGCTGATCTTTTATCGAATGTTACCAATGAATTAAAATTAAAATCAAGTTTTCATTACTATAAATCTAAATCTGCTAACGATTTAACGGCAGTGGCAACATTAATGGCTACAGATTTATTTGAAGATTGGTGGAAAGAAGAAAGATTTGAAGATAGCCGTAAAGAATTTGAGAAGAGTGTTCAAGACACTGAAAGCCCTCTGAAGTTTGAGATATGTAAATATCTTTCGAAAAATGAGATGACAATTAATCCTGAGTTGATTTCGGAATATAGACTTCTTAAAAAAGTTAATATTGAAGGTATTATTACCACAAACTGGGATTTACTTCTTGAAAAGACTTTTCCAGAATTTAATGTCTTTGTTGGCCAGGATAAGCTTATTTTTAATAATTCAATAGATGTTGGTGAAACTTATAAAATACATGGGTGCGTTACTCATCCTGATAGTCTTGTGGTTACAAGTAAAGATTATGAAGAATTCCATCAAAAAAATCCGTATTTGGCGGCAAAGCTACTCACAATCTTCATGGAACATCCTATCATTTTCTTAGGCTATAATATTGGAGATAAAAACATTCATTCTATACTTGCGTCTATAATTAAGATCCTAGATAGAAAAACTATCGATAAACTGAAAGATAGGTTGATTTTCTGTGAAAGAGATTTATCGGTAACTGAATGTATTATGAGTGATGGAAATTATTTAATAAATGAACTAAATTTACCTATCAAGCGTATAAAATATAGTTCACTTGATGAGGTATACAAAGTTTTAGCAAATAATAACCGTAAGTTGCCAATTAAGATTTTGCGCCATATGAAGCATATGGTTTACGATTTTGTCAAAAACTCAAGATCTAAAAGTAAAGTTTACTTAGCCGATGATTCAAACATTAATGACTTAGATATGGAAAAGGTTCAGTTTGTATATGGATTCGGTATCAAAGAAAACTTATCAATCTTAGGCATCAAAGGTATAACTTCAAGAGATTTATTACTTGATGTAATCAATGATAATTTAAACGTTAACCCTTCAGCTTTATTATCAGCAATTCCTAATTTGCAAGGGAAGTATTTTCCTTATTTTAAATATCTGAGGTCAGCGAATTTGTTAGACGAAAAAGGAGACATACCAGCCAACGATGAAACGAAAGAGCTGTCACCTGCATTTATAGAGAAAGCAAATAATATAAGAATTGAAGATTTTTATCCGGCGACTCAATATCATTCAAAGAAAGAGTACATTAATAGTAAGTATAATTCTGTCAATGAATTAATTGCTGGGGAGTCAGATGACCATGTACCACTATTTATCCCTTTTCTCGATTTAGATAAAATTGATCCGAAGAATCTATTAGATTATATAAAAGGTAAAGATTTGAAAATTGAAGATCTAAAAACCCATGTTAGAAAATTGATTTGCCTCTACGATTTTATTAAATACAAACAACAAAAGTAATTTGCTGTATGAGTAGCAACTTTGGACATTAAAAATTTATTTTTTTAAATAATACGAGAATGCAAATGATGTATTCTTGATAGCAAACTTTCCTGTCACAGATATTAGAATTATATAATTCCACAAGAAGGAAACATTTAAATTTCATCGACAAAACCTTTATCCAGTAGCATTGCTATCTTTCTCGAAGTTTCACCAATCTTGCTTTCTAGCAAACTTAAAAGTTCAGTTCCATCAATTTTTGAAACTATTGCTATCGCTTCTTTCTCCTCGGCGGGCTCAAGTTCCTTGCGCCCCAGCATCGCTTGCACGGTAATAAGTTCATCAAAGGTAATCCCCAGAGCAAAACCATTTTCTGTGCCCAAAGCTCCATAGTTTCGCATTTCTTCTTCCTCTTCGCGCCAATCCGGCTCCGCGTTAGCCTTATCAGGCTCTTCCTGCGAAATTTTAGCAGCTTGAGCTGCGGCCTCATTTCTTGTGACAAAATTATCAGTTGCGCCTATAACACTCTCCATTTTGCTTTGAGTGTTAGTACTAGGAGATGAATAGCTGGGAGTGCCTTTTGGCCTCCCAACAATATCAGGCAAACCGGCCATTGGTTTTTCTTTTTGTAGTAAGCTATTATTCCCTTTCTTTCCTTGCACTATTACATATATTAATAACGCAACCGCCACTACTAACAGGCATATAATAATTGTTTCCATAGTTACAATATTGGTTTATACTTATCATCAAAACTCTTTTTAATCTCGTCACCAAACTCTTTGAAGTGATACTCCAGTAAGTTTTCCAGATAGGAATAAAGGCTTACTTTGTCTTCACCTATAACCTGTACAATACGGGTAAGCCTCTCATGGAAATCCTGACGGATATAGACTGATTTTCCCAAACGGGCGTTCCCTTCCGTATTTCGTAAAAACAAGCTTTCGTAGTCCTCTGTGGTATTTTTTCGCTGCTTTTTCTCTTTACTTACTGAAGGCTCTTTCGTGGGGTTTTGCCCATTTGGGGCAGCTTTCGGCTCAAGCCCTTCCTTACGGACGCCGCCTGCCATCATGGACATCAGGTACTGCTCATCAATTTCTCCGCTGTTGCTTTTTTTTCTATCATCCTTTTCCATATCCATTACAATTTCAGTATTTGTAAAAACTCGTTGATAAAGGCATCAAGGTTACACCCCTCCATCAGGCGCTCATCGGCTGGTAACAAGGTGGACCGAAATACTGCCTTTGCAGTAGGCTCGCTTTCTTTCCTGAAGCGGACGCTGTTTGCAATAGCAGCTTCCATTAGGTTAAGCCCAAGCGACCGGATAAATTTTCCGTAGGATTCATATAATGGGTTACGTTCCCTGCCATCTACCTGGTTCCAAAAGAGATAAACTTCTTTGATACTGACATTTTGTTGTTTCATCAGTACATCGGTGATTAACTGGGTAAAAACCAGGGTGCTTTCCATCACCACCCGGTCGGCAATAATTGGCGTAAATACGTAGTGCATCCCCGCCAATGCTTTAATGATTCCTGCCGAATTTACCGTTCCGGGCAGGTCAAAAAAGAGTAAATCTATGGGTACTTCTGACGACGCGATAAACTCCTGGGCAGCTTCAAGCGCGTTTTCTGCTTTTTGCTGAAGGATCGGATAGGCTTTTTTATTAAGGGTCAGGAATTGCCGGTGCGCCATCTTTTTAAACGCTTCATTTTCCATAACAGCTTTCATATCCCGTTCACGCATCTGGGCCAGGCTGTACTGAGGGAAATCGCAGTCAAATACCGCAACATTGTATCCCAAACGGTAGTGCATCGCACTTGCTACAAGACTTGTAAAAGTGCTTTTACCAACACCTCCCTTTTGGGAAGCAAAGGTTACAAATAATGTGTTGTGCTGTGTTTCCATATTGTTCTCCGTAATTATTTATAGTTATTTATGATGCCATACCATTTTACCGATATAGTTATAGTTATACAGTTCTGCGTAAGCCGGTATTTATGGCTGCTATTATGTGTATAGTAGCGGACAACGGTATGCGGCTTAGGTAACATGACTATACTTATATTGACACTTGCATATCTAAATCCTTACTTTTTTATTCATCTGTTTATAAATGTTTGGCAGTCTACCTATACCGCATCACTTGTATTCTGGTGTACCAGTGTAGCTACGTAATTACGTTTATACATATCAACCTAGTTACAGATGCAGGAACAATAGTACACAGCTAATTCGCAGATTTTCTTCTTTGGAAGCCATGGACATTATACGTCTTTCCTTGGCACTGATTTGACTATCAATGATTTGAACAACAAGCCTTTACTTTGCAAGTACCAAAGTGATTATCCCCAAATATGGATAAACGGCAGGAAGCCGTTTTCATCCGGGCTAAACTTAATCTGTCCAGCAGGGCGGATTTTCCTTTCGCGGGAAAGGAGCAAGTTATGTTTTGAGGCACCCGAAACTCAATGGTGCCTCAAAACAACTTGCCCTTGCAGGGAGCTGGAACATCCCTCCGAAGTCGGGTGTTTTAACTTTAAAATGGATTGATGATGAATGAACGGAATAACCAACATAGAAAAAAAGGGGGGCGTAAGCCAAAGCTTAACCCAAGTACCCACCGGCATGTATTTCGTCTCAATGACGAAGAAAACACAAAACTGTTGTCGCTGTATGAGGCCTCCGGCATGCACAATAAAGCAAAGTTTATCATTTCACTTTTGATGGAAAGGGAAATTAAAGTGGTAAAAATTGATATGCAGGCGATGGAATACCATACGCAGTTGACAAAATTCTATGCAATTTTCAGGTCAGTAGGTGTGAATTATAACCAGGTAGTCAAGATACTATACCGCAATTTTTCTGAAAAAAAAGCAGCAGCTTACCTCTTCAGGCTGGAAAAGCAGACCATTGAAATGGCTGCGTTGTGCAACAAAATAATTGAGCTAACCAAGCTATTTGAATCACAATACCTCAGTAAAGAACAGTAATTATGATTGCTAAAATTGGTAAGGGAATGAATATTTTCGGTGCTGTTTCCTATAACCAACTCAAAGTGGATAAGGAAAATGGCAAGGTATTACTTGCCCATAAGATACCTGAGCCGCTTGATGGCCACCTGACTGTAGCACAAATCTGTCGGTCCTTCGAGCCGTACCTATTGGCTAATAATAAAACTGAAAAGCCGGTCAGGCATATCTCCCTTAATCCCGATCCTTCCGATAAAGTCAGTGATGAGCGCTTTATGAAGATGGCAGAGCAATATATGAAGGAAATGGGCTACGCCAGCCAGCCTTACATTGTCTATAAGCACACTGATATTGAGCGTACCCACATCCATATCGTGACAACCTGTGTACAAATCGATGGCAGCAAGATCAACGACAGTTATGACCACCACCGTTCCATGGCTGCCTGCCGTAACCTTGAAAGGGAATTTAACCTGGCACCCGCAAATGAAAAAACACAGCAAAGTGACAAGCCTTTTTTTAAGCCTGTTTGCTATACCAAAGGCGAAATAAAAAGCCAGCTTTCAGCAGTTATCCGGTATTTGCCTCAATATTATTTGTTCCCTAACCTAGGTACATACAATGCACTACTTTCCCTTTTTAATATTACCTGCGAGCTGGTAAGCGGTGAAGCCAATGGCAAGCCCAAAAAAGGGCTGGTCTATTTTGCACTTGACGCTAAAGGAGAAAAAGCGGGCAATCCGTTTAAATCATCCTTGTTTGGCCGGCATGCAGGGCTGGACCATCTCGAAACGCATTTTGAAAAGTCTAAAATGGTAATGGCAAAGCATCCTTCAAAGACAATACTTAAAAATACTGTTGAAGCTGCTATGCATATGGCTACGGGGGAGATGGATTTTAAAAAGCAACTGCTCGGACAGGGTATCAATGTAGTTGCACGCCGTAATGCCGATGGACGCGCCTATGGCATAACATTTATTGACCACGAGTCACGAAGCGTCTGGAATGGCTCGCAGTTAGGTAAGCACCTTTCCGCCAATATATTTGATGACTGGTGGGGCAAAGGAGTAAAAACAAATACCGCCCCAGGGTTTCTTAATAAGCAAGCCTCCCCTGAGAGTAAAGAAGACGAGCTGGCCGGGCCTTTTCAATTCTTGGATGTGAATCGTGATGACGGACTGGTTAATGCTTTAGGAAGCCTGTTGCCGGATAGCCAGGGGGAAGACTATGAAGAACGTGCTTTTGAAAATCAGATGAAGAAAAAAAGAAAATCCCGAAGGGGAAACCAGTAAATAGAAAGAAACGAACATAGATGATCTCCTGACTCTTAATTAAACGACTGCCTGAATTCTAATGGCGAGAGTTTCGTCTTTGACTTAAACAGTTTACTGAAGGATTGGGGATGTTCAAAGCCCAATTCAAAAGCGATCTCGCTTACCGTTAAATGGGTAGTAGATAACCTTTCTTTCGCTTTTTCTATAAGCTTCAGGTGAATGTATTGTTGTGCGTTTTGCCCTATCTGTGACCGGAGCAAATCACTTATATAACCGGGCGACAAATGCAGTTGTTCCGACAGGAATTGTACCGTAGGTATACCTTTGTTTAGCGTCTGCTGGGTATTAAAATAGTCATCTAAAATGGCTTCGGTTTTTTGCAGGACATCATTATTTACCGCTTTTCTGGTAATGAACTGCCGCTTGTAGAAACGGTTGACGTAACTCAGCAACAAGTCTATTTGGGAAACGATTACTTCCTGGCTAAACTCATCGACACGGGCATTGATTTCCTGTTCCATGATTTTATATACCGACAAAATGATCTCCCTTTCCTGGCTGGATAGATGCAACGCTTCATTCATCGAATAGGAGAAATAACCATACTGCTTTATTTTCTTTGCCAAAGGGTAGCCCAACAAAAAATCAGGATGGATAAGCAGCAAATAAGCATAGGTATTACTATTGTATTCCGTTGTCCCCACCAACTGGTTGGGCGCTGTAAACAGCATACTGCCGTCATCATAATCATAATAATCCTGTCCATATTTCAACCTGCCACTGTTTTTGGTAATAAAGGTGATCTTATAGAAATCAAGCACATCATAAATTGGAGCCATTTCCGTATTAAAAGGATTGTTTTCACTAAAATGGATCAAACTGATTAACGGATGCTGGGGCTTGGGTAACCCAAAAGCCTCATGGCTTTCCGATATGGAGCGAAACCGGACTATGTTTTTCTTTTTCATTGTTCAAATCTAATTAAAATACCTACGGCAAGTATTGCTATTGCCATAGGTATTTATTCTTTTAAAATATTACCACGGAAGTGCATTGCCTTCCCCGGCAAAATCAGCCGGTCCGGTAAAGCTTCCATTGGGTAGGCCTTCTGCCAGCGCTACGCGGATCGGTTCCAAAGAACCGTGCTCCACAGTATCAGTCCCCTGAAAATTATTCAAAGCTGTTGCTGTAAAACCGGGGCTTACCAAATGAACTTTGATATTTGTGCTTTCGAGTTCTATCGCTAATGACAGAAAAATTCCATTGAGTGCTGTTTTAGATGCGCCATATACCGCATCAAATGCCGCACGGTACGGATTGTGGGGATTTGCATTTAAATTAAGTGAACCCAAGGCACTGGATACGGTAACAATACGGGCAGATGCGGCGTTATGCAACAGCGGTAAAAATGCCTGCGTTACAGCAAGCGTGCCAAATACATTAGTGTCCCAAACCGTGCGCATTTCGCCAATTGATGCAATGCTTGGTTTTTGCGCCGCCAATATTTCTTCCATCGTACACCCGGGTTTTCCCGCATGTGAAATGGCGGCATTGTTAACCAGTAAAGTAAGGTAACCAAATTCATCATGAATTTTCGCTACTGCCGCAATAATAGATTCAGTATCTGTTATATCCAATTGGATGGCTTTGGCATTGCTACCGATTTTATACACTGCTGCTTCCCCTTTTTGTATGTCCCTTGCTGCCACATATACCGTGTACCCATCGTTGGCAAGGGCTTTGGCAACTTGGAACCCTACACCGGTATTGGCACCTGTTACAAGTGCTACTTTCTTTTTATCTGTATCCATAATTTTAAACTTTTAAGATTTAACTCAGCAAAATTCTATTATTCTGATAGGTGACCTGTAGCCAAATCAGGAATTATTGTAGCCTAATTGATGATAGCTTCTATGCTGTTTTATGGTAAATCCAGCAAAATAAGTGCTGAAGGCTGCAATCCACTGCCTGTCAAAGCCATAACACGGTAGAACACCTTTAAAGCTTTTAATTCCAGGCTCTAACAATTAAAAATGATATCATGCAGGGAGAAGATGATTTACGGGGGCTGGCCAAAATTATGGCATTCATGCGCGCAGTAAGTATTTTGCTGGTACTCATGCATTTTTACTGGTTTTGTTACGGAGTATTTAACGATAAGGGCTGGACGTTACAACTGGTCAATAAAATTTTGTCTGGTTTCCAGGACAAGGCAGGCCTGTTCGCTGAGGTGTTGTACACAAAGCTATTTGCTTTGGTATTGTTAGCCCTCAGCTGCCTGGGTACCAAAGGGGTTAAAAATGAAAAGGTCACCTGGCGAAAGATCAACATTGTGCTTGCCGTGGGGTTGCTGTTGTTTTTCTTCAATACACCACTGTTGAGGGCTTTTGGTACTACTGGGGTAATCCTGTATATTCTTACAACAGGCACGGGATATATTTCCGTGATGGTGGCAGGTGTCTGGATGTCACGTTTGCTGCGTAACAACCTCATGGATGATGTATTTAACATGGAGAACGAAAGCTTCCTGCAGGAAACACAATTAATGCACAACGAGTATTCGGTAAACCTTCCTACCAAATTCTATTATGAGGGGAAATGGAACAACGGCTGGATCAATATTGTAAACCCCTTCAGGGCGACCATTGTGCTGGGAACGCCCGGTTCCGGCAAGTCGTATGCCGTGGTTAACAATTATATCAGGCAGCACATTGAAAAAGGCTTTTCCATGTACATCTATGATTTTAAGTTCGATGACCTTTCCACCATAGCTTACAACCACCTGCTCAGGCATGCAGACATGTATATTGTAAAGCCAAAGTTCTATGTCATCAACTTTGACGACCCACGGCGCAGTCATCGCTGCAATCCCATAAACCCCGACTTTATGACCGATATCTCCGATGCCTACGAATCGGCTTACACCATTATGTTGAACCTCAACAGGAGCTGGATACAAAAGCAGGGCGATTTCTTTGTCGAATCTCCCATCATCCTTTTGGCAGCTATAATATGGTATTTGAAGATCTATGACAATGGCAGGTACTGTACGTTTCCCCATGCTATAGAATTACTGAATAAAAAATATTCCGATGTGTTTACCATCCTGACATCCTATCCCGACCTGGAGAACTATCTCTCGCCATTTATGGATGCCTGGCAGGGCGGTGCCCAGGATCAATTGCAGGGACAGATCGCATCGGCGAAAATACCGCTGTCGAGGATGATCTCGCCGCAGCTCTACTGGGTAATGACAGGGGATGACTTTTCCCTTGATATCAACAACCCGAAAGAACCCAAAATACTGTGCGTGGGCAACAACCCCGACCGGCAGAATATTTATTCAGCCGCCCTCGGGCTTTACAATTCAAGGATTGTCAAACTGATCAATAAAAAAGGCCAGCTAAAAAGCTCCGTGATTATTGATGAGCTGCCTACCATTTACTTCCGGGGGCTGGATAACCTCATTGCCACCGCCCGCAGCAACAAAGTGGCCGTATGCCTGGGCTTTCAGGATTACTCACAGCTTACAAGGGATTACGGGGATAAGGAAAGCAAGGTGATACAAAACACCGTGGGGAATATCTTTAGCGGCCAGGTAGTTGGTGAAACCGCCAAGAGCCTGTCAGAGCGCTTCGGTAAGGTGCTCCAGAAACGTCAGAGCATGACCATCAACAGGAATGATAAATCTACCTCTATATCTACGCAACTGGACAGCCTTATCCCTGCCTCTAAAATTTCAACCCTCACACAGGGTATGTTTGTAGGTGCAGTATCGGATAATTTTGACGAACGCATCGAACAAAAAATCTTTCATGCAGAAATCGTTGTGGATACGGAAAAAGTTGCTGAAGAAGAGAAAAATTATAAGAAAATTCCAAACATTAGGAATTTTATTGACAAGGATGGGAATGATACATTGAGGAGGGAGATAGAGGACAATTACAGGCAGGTGAAACTGGACATTGTAAATATTATTTACAGTGAACTGGAGCGTATTAAAAACGACCCTGAATTGGAACACCTTAAACCTAAACACTAAAAAAGGGTTTGCCATCGCAAACCCCATTTTACTGAATGTATTATTTTTCAAACGCAAAGACAACCTGCTGCACATCGCCTAAAATCAATCGTGCGTTGAATTTCTTGCCGGATTTACTGACCATCCCTTTAAGCAGGTTCGTTGTCCTTTTCTGAACAAGATTTTCGATTTCTTCAACAGACAAAGCTACACCGCAGACATTCCTGAATTGAAGCCATCCACAATTACTATTCGGGCATTTAGTTACCTTTTCGGTAATTGACAGGTAATGCTGCCTGCATTTGGGACATAGCAGTTCCGGGATAGCTTCCTTTTTAACAGGAGCTTTAAGTAACTCATCTGTGATGATTTTGGTATAAGCCTCGATTTCAGACTGGAACTTTTCGCTGGAAAATTTGGCTTGTTCGATACCTGCCAATGCGATTTCCCAATCTGCCGTCATCGTTGCTGAGCTTATACGCATATTTGCCACTATATCATATACAGTAAGTCCTTTCGATGTGGGGATCAGTGCTTTCCCTTTGCGCTCAATGTACTGCCGATCCAGCAGGCCTTCAATAATGGCTGCCCTCGTCGCTGGTGTCCCTAATTCGACCGTTTTTAAATCTGTTATCGACGCTATGGTACTGGTTTTGGAAATGATATGTTCCATAGTGGAAAGAAGGCTGGCTTCGGTGTACAGCTGTGGCCCTGCAGTCTGTTTTTGCTTGATAGCACTAGCAATGATGCTTACCTGGTCTCCTTCTTTTAACTCCGGGATATTTCTTTCTTCAATTGCACTTTCGTCAAAGGCAATTTGGATGGACCTCCAACCAGGCTCTAGTACCTCTGCCGCGGTCAAGCCGAAGTCATAATGCAGCACTTGCAATGTAATGCGGCTGATTGCTTTTGTACAGGCCTCTGAGACGGATTCCAGTAAGCGCAACGCTATCATTTTGTAAATGATAGCCTCTTTTACCGACAAGGCAGACGGCAGCTTTTCGGTAATGAGCAGGCCGTGGTGGTCGGTGACCTTACCTTCGTTGACAATATGCTTGTTTAGCCTGCCGAACTTTATTTTTGAGATATGTTTGCCAAGTTCCTGATCGTGTTGAAGGCCTCTTATGAGTCCCGGTATTTCGGCCCATAGATCCTGAGTCACATAGTTGCTGCCCGTACGCGGATAGGTGATAAACTGCTTTTCATATAAGCCCTGGGCTATATTAAGTGTCTCAGATGCAGTTAACCCGTACTTCCGGTTAGCTTCCTTTTGCAATGCCGTCAGGTCGAACAGCAATGGCGCTGGTTCATGAACGGTTTCCGATAGTATTTTGGATACTGTGGCATGGCCCTGGCGCTGTATCGATTTTAAAGATTCTTCGGCTTGCTGCTGTGTATCGAAATGTAAAGCACCATCGCTTCTGAATTCTATAAATGATTTGGTATGTGCCAAATGAATCTGCCAGTATTTTGTGGGTTTATGGTCACGGTGTTCCAAAAACCTTTTGCAGATTAAGCTCAAAGTGGGCGTTTGCACACGGCCAAGGGAGTAAATCCCTGTACCTGCTGCTATACTGAGCGCCTGCGAAGCATTGATTCCGACCAGCCAGTCCGCACGGCTCCTCGCCCTGGCGGCGAGGTACAGGTTCTCGAAGTCTTTTCCCGGCAATAAGTTGGCAAAACCATGCCTAAGTGCCTTTTCGGTAAGGGAGCTGACCCAAAGCCTCTTAAAAGGTTTTCTGCAATTTAGGTATTCGTATATATAGCGGAAGATGAGCTCTCCTTCGCGGCCGGCATCCGTCGCTGCGATAAGGCTCTCACTTTTTCTGAACAGTTCCCCAATAGTAACCAGTTGCTTTACCATCCTTTTGTCCGGCAGCAGCCGTTCATTTCCTGATCCTTTTCGCGGGGTGAGGATAAAGGGGGCAGGGATAATGGGGAGGTTATCCTTTTGGAAACCGCTCAGGCCATAATCTTCAGGTAATCCTAAAGTCACAAGGTGCCCAAGGGCCCAAGTGACATAATAACCATTTCCCTGAAAAAATCCTTCTTTTTTTTCCGTAGCGTTTAACAGCGCAGCCAGTTCACGGGCCACGCTGGGTTTTTCTGCAAGTACTGTAATCATGGTGCTTCATTTATGTTTTACATTTTCCTGCCCCTCTTTTTCGTTGGGGTATCTTCCTGGTCCGGCTGTTTATCAGCAACATTTTCTTTTTGTTGTTTCTTATCGTCATCCTTTACAGGATTATTTGCATGGTTCATCTTACTTTCAGCAGTTGCTTGTGAAGTTTGCGGGCTTGCCTCAGGCAGGGCCTCCTCTTTTGATTTGGAAGGGTTGTTAAAGGAGAAGCCTACTTTTCCGCTATCTTTGTTGTAGGTAATGTACCCTTGGTATTCCTTATCATTCTTGTCTATCAGCCCTGTAATATAGACGGTCGCTCCTTCCTTGAACTTACTGTATTGTTCCTCGGTCAGTTCTTTGCCCCTGAATTCCCTGGGTGCTTCATCATAGGTTTTGCCTTGCGACTGGCCCGGATTGCGGTCAAATATAAATTCGACATAGCGCTTGTCGGCATTAAACTGTACCGTGGCATCAAAGGGCTCTCCATTCTTTGAGGTCATTCCTTCTAGGTAAAGTGGCTTGCCTTCCTGCAGCGCCTGCTTTTGCTGGTCATCCAGTTTGATACCTTTAATTTCATCAGGTATCTGCATCCACTCTGCCTTGTAAGCTACCAGTTCGTTGGTCTTGCGGTCAACGCTGATTATTGACGGCACGAATTCGCTTGTTTTTTGGTTGTACAGGTCGACGACCCTTCCCATATTGCCTGTTTTAAGCAGGTTCTCTTTATCTTCTTTGGTAAACTCATGTCCAAAGAACGGGTAGTTTAAATTGGGTTCCTTTCGTATCCCGTGCATTGCCACTACCACCTGCCCCGCATCATTGGTCTGAAGCGAAAGTCTGGCATCCAGTTTTGCCACAGCATCACCCATGGTAAGCGTTAATGGCACGACATCATTGGTTTTAAATCCCTTGAGAAGGGGCTCTATCAGGTTCATCTTTTCAAGGCGCTCCCTGCTTAAGCCTAAATTGTGCAGTGATTCCCAATTCACTTGCTCGGGCTTGAATTTGTACTCTTCTGTTGTTTCCATTTTACTATGATTTTTATGTTGATATTCGGAGTTTATAGCGTACTTAGAAAGTAGTTTCTGCGCATCTTCCCCCAGGTCATTAAGGTAGCCCTGCAATTCGCGGCCAATTTCTAAACCCGCCGAAAAGGGCACGCGGAAAAAATCAAACCGTGTCGGTTCTTTGAGCTGTCGCGTGAAGTTGCCGAAGAAGTTGGAGAAAAAGTCACCATGCCGTTCAATCCGTAGAAAATCCGGTTGGTTCTTGTTATCGATGTCCGCTGCTTTTACTTCGCCGTTCCTCGTTAGCTGTGTCACTGACTTGATTTTATTTTGCTTCTTGTCCAGTACAAGCAGCATCTCATTCAGTTCATCAGGATGTTCTGCATGGTTTTGATTGTCTTCCATAGCTTCTGTTTTGATTATAAAACTATGTGTCTAGATATTTGTAATGATCTATGGGAAACGGCACGCAGTACTTGTCATTCTTTGGCTTGCAATCCCGGTAAGCGTTTTTGGAAACTGTCACGGATAAATTGGTGCACATCGGAAAGCTTGTAGTACAGTTTTCCGCTAATAGTGTAGTAAGGTAGCCTTCCGCCGGAACGGTAGCGTTGCAGGGAACGTGAACTGATCTTCAGCATTTGCAGTACGTCCTGATTGTCCAATAACTCTTCGCCATCAATAGCAGTATGGCGCTGTTCCACCTGTAGGATTTTTTCGGCCAGCAAGTCAAAGCGTTGCATTACACGTTCCATCCAGGCATGAAATTCATTTCTGTCGATGTTCATGATAGTATGATTTAGAATTAAACTGGATGCAAGTTTGTAATTGCCCTAAACTTTATCTGCCAAGTTGTGCCAATGGGTATGGAAAATTTTTTAAAAGGTTGCCACAAAAGCCATAAAAAAAAGCAGCCTTCACGGCTGCTTCATTACAGGTGTTTATCCATGTATTCTTCCAACGAATCTCTTAGATGGTCGATGAAGAGGGTCCGCTTACCCGCTCGGTCTTTCATGCGGTGGAAGGCATGGTGGATATCGCCAAGCGGAATTTTAAAGAGGCTTTGAAAAATCAGGCTCACCTTCCGGATGCCTATTTTACCATGGGATAGCACTCCCGAAATATATAAAGCGTAAATGAGTTCTATAAGTGCATTTTTAGTACCTGTCCACTGCAGGTCATCCGGAATATCCAGCGACCCAAAGTTAAGTGGAGTTTCAGGATAAATCCTTGACAAAATGTAAACGTAGGTCAGGTCCTGTGCTATAAATCGGGCAACCAGATGGTCATAATACGTAGAATACTGGCTGTCCATCTCAAAATAGAAGCTATCTAAAACGGTAGCGTAATGTACCTGCTCCCGCAGAAAATAGTCAGCATCTTTGTCAGTCCTGCCCGAACGGTAGTAACGGTAGAAGTCCATATCCAGCTGGCTTGCATTATGCTGTTTTAAAAGCTTCAGTTGCCCTTCGAAATACTTACGGTATAGCTTTCCGCCTCTAACTGGGCACGTAGTCTCAATCCTGTATACATTATTGTAGTAGATAAGCTTACCCAAAACCATGGGCTTCACTTCCTTAAAAAACTCAATTTCCGCGATCACGTCGGTAAATCCCGATATGCCTACCTGTTCCTTAACGCGTACAAGAATCTCCTGTAACAACGCAATCATAATGCGGGACTGTTCAATAAGTGACGTATCGCCCAACGACAGGTCCTGCTCCTTGGTATCTATTTCTGACAGTATCTTCTTAAACATCGCTGACCGTACCATAACTCAAAATTGATATAGCCGTGCACCGACAAAAATGATAGCACTGTTATCTGTGCATGCCTGTTATTTACCGTATTCTTTCCTATAGTCCATAGGCGTTACAGCAGTTTGCCTTTTAAAGAACCTGCTGAAGCTTCCCGAAGAATTGAAGTGCAGCTGCTCGCTGATGGTTTCGATTGAATGTTGTGAACTCATCAGTAAATACTTTGCCTCGCTGATAAGAACCTCTGTAATACATTTTATAACCGTTTTTCCCGTTACCTCACGGACTGCCTTAGTAAGGTAGCCACTTGTTACAAATAGTTGCTTAGCGTAAAATTCCGGGCTATGATGCTCTCTGTAATTTTGGATCAATAGTTTCAGGAATTGCATGGTAAGCAATTCTTTCCTGTTGAAAGATGTGTCGGCTGGATTCATATCCCGCTGCCATGCCGCCTGAAATATCAGTAGGCTCAACGCCGCTGTAAAAGATGCCTGGGGAAAGCGCTTCGGATTTGTTGCAGTCTCATAGTAATAGTGAAGTAGTTTCATTATCCGGGCAAGAACTTTAGCATCGAACAGATCGGGAATAATTTTAGTACTCTGCTTACTAACCAGTAGCTCTATAAATTGGCCTGACATTTTAATATCTGTTATAAACTGCCAGCGCACCTTCACAAAATAACAGGCCATTTTTTTATTGTAGCTGTGCACTTGGTAATAATGCCTGCATAATGCTACTACAAGTTCATTTGAAGTGCAGGAAATCTTATTTCCGTCAATCACTGCCCTCAAAATTCCTGACCTGACGTAGATGAAAAAGAAATATCCGCTGCAGCTCACTTTCTCGTTAGGGATTCTGCTATCCTCCCCGTTATAATAATGTACTTCTGCCGGAAACGCGTCTGATGTAAATTCCATATGCAAGTAATTATAAAGCCCGACAGGATAGCCTGCGGGCTTTGAATTATTCTACAATTCGATTTTTTCCAATCCGGCAATGCTGGTTATTAGTGAGTATTCTACAGCTGCCTGGTTACTTTCCAGAGCCCCCGCCAGCGCAGCAATGATATTACCGACCGATTTTCCCCAGTCCGTGTCCTCACAACACGAATGGTGAAGGGAGTACCGTGTGATGGACGTTACAATAAATATGATCCGTTGCTCTTCATCTGATAAGCCGGGTGAGTTCAGCGTCCTGTTTTCAATAGCAATTATATCACTGTAAGCTTTGCCGAATGGTTTACTGGCCAAAAGGTCGTAACTAGCAAAAAAATCGGATAGAATTGTTACGGCCGATTGGCTCAGCGAAGGGCTTTGCAGAACTTGTTCGAGTGCTGTATCAGGTGTATCCATGCAAGAGGCTAATAACTGCTGCGTAGTTGAGTCGAATGTGGTTTCCAACGCGCCGCCGGACAGATTCTGGACAAGCAACAAGAGATTTTCATAATTGTTTGGTCTGTTTCCACTTGCTTTGTAGAGTGATAAGCCGTTTCTATAGGATTGCCCTGAGGCATCGTAGGGATTGTTTTCATTACCGGGATTGTTGCCGAGCGTTTTCAAATATGTGTTTTGCTGGCTAGCAACAGTATTTAATTGATCGGTTTCGTTAGTACATGCCAACAGCATAACCGATAAGATACCCATCGGGATTAAGTTTACGATTTTCATTTGTTTCGTGTTTAAATGTGACTGATTCGTTTAATCAGTTCATTCATCCGGATGACAAACTGGTCGGGCTGCAGGCAACCCTTGGCTTGTGAATTCAAAACAAAGCTATGGGCATTGTTTAGCCTCGGCAAGCGCATTAGGTTGGGGATTCTGAATTCTAACTGTGGATTTTCTGAAAATACACACTCTTAAAATTTGTTAAATCATAAGTGAATATTGGGATATTGGCTACATTTGATTTACCCCGACACTACGTTTATTTCTACTACTGCTCTTTTCTAAATTAATTGCTAAGAATTAAATTAACGTTGCAAGAAATGGCATTCAGTCGCGTATCTATTATACTACTACATTGTATTATTACCCTTACCTCCCAGAAATCATTGGGGGCGTCTGTCCATGACTCTTTACAAAAGAAAGATTTCAAGTACCTGTTCACTATGATAAGCAGTTCTAAAGACAAACCTGCTGAACAGAAAATATACCTTCAGGCATTCCTGGCTAACGCCAAAGCAGCAAAGGACTGGGAACTCATCGTAAATGGTTATAAGAACTATGCCGATTATGCCGATGAAGACGTGGCCATCACTTATACCGACAGCATGGTTTACGCGGCCAAGCAATCGCGTGACGACAAATTAATCGGGTCAGCCTATCTCTCGAAAGGAATTGCGTATTATGTCTTTAAACGGCATGAACTGGCGTTGGAGAATTACCTAACGGCCAAACCATACATTGAAAGGTCTGCAGATGAGTACTTAAAATACAAGCTCATCTATAATATTGCCCACGAAAAGTATTATTTGGGAAAAAATGCCGAGGCTATCCGCCTTTTTAATGCCTGCCTGCACTATTTTAAGGATACAAACCCCAGAGCGTACTTGAATACGCTCCATTCATTAGGCTTAGTTTACAATAAGGCCGGCGACTACGGCAAGTCCCTTGATATGGTACGGCAAGGAAATGCTGCCGCCAAAACCTTAAACAACCATAGCATGGATGCTTATTTCCTGCATCTGGAAGGCATAAATGAATATTTCAGGGAGAATTATGCATCCGCCATAGAACATCTTAAGGAATCGATCCCCGAAATAAAGGATAATAAAGACCATGGGAATGTTGCGGTGGCTAATTTTTATATTGGTAAGAGCCTTTGGGATTTAAAGAAATACAGGGAAGGTGTGCCCTATTTAAAACAAGTGGATCAGGCGCTGATCGATAACGACTATATTCGGCCTGATCTCAGGGAGAGTTTCGAGCTGTTGATTGACTTTTATAAAGACAAGGGTGAACTGAAAAAGGTGCTGTATTATGTGGACCGGTTACTTGTCGCCGATAGTATCCTAACTACAACCCATGATAAGCTTTACGACAATATCCACGTCAATTATGATACGGTTGAACTGCGGCAGGAGAAAAAGAATATTGAGGCGCAACTTTCTCAGGAGATGACTTACAGGAAGTTATTAATTTTTGGATCTGTCTGCCTGGCTATAATCATTATAGTACTTACCATTGCTTTGTACAGGCACCGTAGGCGTAACCGTATTTTCCGTGAATTGATGGAAAATAAAAAACCAACAGGTAAGCCTGTTAGCGACGCACCCAAGGAACTACTTATTCCACAGGAAAAAGCAGATAAAATTCTGTCTCGCTTAGAGAAGTGGAGGCAGTCCATGCGATATCTTGACCCCAACATTACCCGTGCCTCAATGGCGGTGTATCTGGAGACAAATGTGCATTATGTGTCAGATGTAATTTTACACTATTACGGCAAGAGCTTTACGGAATATATAAATGACCTTAAGATAGACTATATTATTGATCAACTCAAAACCGATAAGCACAAGCGTATGTTTACCCATGAGGCACTCGCCAAGGAAGCGGGGTTTGGGACTACTCAAAGCTTTGTTATTGCTTTTAAAGCACGAACCGGGATTTCACCTAACTTTTTTAGTGCGAAGATCAGGAAAGAGATGAATGAAAAAGAAATTCAATGAAAAATAATCTTTTTAATTACTGTCCCTTTTCATTTTTGAAGAGATCGTATAGATGTATAATTTATATTTTAATTGTATGATTTAAGGCCACTTATAGAATTTAAGTATTACCATATATTGCCGGCAACTTTACACCCAACTTATAAACTTTGTAGTAGGCAGGTATTACTGTAAAACTATCTCTGATATTTTCTAAAGAAAAATCTTCAATCCCGTTTTCCATGTCAGGATAAATTATTAAACAAGGTATATTTGTATCTCCGGTCACTTTCAATTTTTCCCGGACCTTTTTCAAACGTGCATATCCGGCTACTTGACGAATATCATCGTGTACCTGTCCATGTTGATAATGGAGTTTGTATTTAGCATCAATTACCATTTGAAAATCAGGTTTTGATACTAAAATATCTAGTGCATTGCCATAAGTTTTAAATTGGAAATGGATTTCTTTTCTACCTGACGGATTGGCTTCTATCATTTTACTATAAACATACAATTCGAATAACCGGGGCATGTCTATCCAGAATGGTGGTGTTGCAATTTCTTTGGAACTCGTCTGTGTAATGTTATAAGCAAAACGCTTTAAGATATGACGGCCCGTCTGCAGGGCTTCACTATATTCTTTATAAAACGGGTTGTACTTGGTTTGCTTCAACTCATAGTCGCTTACTTCATTCGAAATCAATGTAAAAGCGGGACGACAATAGTTTATAATATGTTGTATATCCGAATAAATCGTTCCAAAAAGAGATTTGTTGTTTTCCACATAGGCCGTCGCAAATTGCAACACCTTCTTTAAAAAACGGTTTTCAGGATGGTCGTAGCCGAATTGCTGGTACTCACAGTATGTAGTTGTAAATCGATTCTTAAAAACATTCTGCTTAATATGTTGTCCAACCAATATTTTGCCCTTAACCCTGTTGTTAAGGTTTTCCTGCACTTTGTAGTAATTTTTCTTTAACCCTTTACGGACAATGTTTTTCAGTATCTGTAAAAAACATACCATCAGGAAAGGGGTTAGCCTATCATCCTTTTGTTCAATTGTGATGGGTTGGGCAAGCCAGTCTATCTTTACCAGGTCTTTAATTTCTTCGTTACTCTCCTCAACTGACGTTACCTGCAATAGCATACTTAGGTAATCCAGTTCAAATATAGAACCGCCAACTTCTTTTGACTTTTCGTGCTTTGTGTTATCATCGGGATCACGTTCGCTTTTTTTATCAAACAGTTTAGCATACTTACTGTTTATTTTTGGCTCAACATACAAGTACCTGTCCGTTTTTCCAAGCCAGTCAAGCCCAATACAGTAATCTGCTTTCAGCTCATAATCTGCTTCTTTTCTCTGAAAAAGAAAGCAGTGACTGCTATGATTGAACGGCTTAGAAACTAGTGATTCAAACAGTTCAAATGTTGAGCGATGAATATTTACAATGCCTTCTTCTTTCGGCTGTAACTCTTCATCATCTGCTAAGCGAATGGATAGGCTTCTGTGTTCTGATAAACGGATCCCCATTATATAGACGGAGCTAAAGCTTCAATTTTTTCTTTGATTTTTTCGCCGGTTAAAACGCCATCTCTTACATACTCCCGTAATATCGGTTTGATTTCATATTCCAGACGAATATCCATTGAGGCGCCATCCTTGTCATTAGCTTTATCAATAAAATAGGAGTGGCCTAACTGAACATCTTTCTTCTCAAATTCGGCTGATAGGTTTTTATCAAACAAAGCCGTTACGTTATCAAATAAATCGCCGTCAAATGCTTCTAATCCTTGCGTTACTTTAAGGTTCTCTGCCGGTACGTCTATAAAAGCAAAACGCCTGCGGATGGCGTAATCAATATGCCCCACAGAACGGTCGGCGGTATTCATAGTACCTATGATGTAGAGATTAGGAGGTAAAATGAGTTCATTGTTTTCCTCAATAGCATAGATACTTTCAACGGCTTCACCGCGATATTCCAACGCATAGATGAGTTCTCCTAATACAGAAGAAAGGTTAGCTCGGTTAATTTCATCGATTACAAGTACAAAGTTTTTTAGAGTCTCTGAATAAGATTCGCCTTTATATTTATATTCATCAAAGAAAATTTTAAGAAGGGCATTATAATAAGTATAACGATAAAGCGCATGGATAAATTTCTCTTTATCCAATTGTCTGTTCGACAATTCAAGTTCTCCAGAAACTATAGCCTTAACCAAACTTTTGAATTCGCTAAATTTTAAATAACCAGGTGTTTGCCAAGATTGGGCATACTTGAAATGAGAATCTGTTACTTCATAAATCTTGATATTATCAGAAAGTGTCAATTGTTCTTCCGGCAACTTTGCTTCAATATTACTTTTGAACTCTTCAAATTTAGAATCTATCCATCGTTCAATGTTAGATTCTACAGATCTATTATTACTTGCCTTAAAATTCTTTAAAGCTTTTTCAGCAAACAAACCTAGTGTTTTATTTATATTCTTATATTCAATTTTCTCACCTTTTGATTCTGCTATGATACCACGGACAAAGTCTTCGTAAGTATAACTCGGGTGGAATTGGATTAATTTGACTTGTTCTAGGTCCTTTTTATCAGCACTTATATTTTCTCTTATATATTTAGCTAATGACATTTCATACGCTTCAACATTTTTTAACGTTGAGGTTTTCCAATCTAAATTATCTTCATAGTATTTTAATATCCCAGAAATTGTCGCCAGACGATTCTCACCTGATGTAGCAATTTCAATATTGTCCTTATTAATTGAAAGTATTTTGTAGGTCTCTCTCCCGCCAACACTACTAAATTCTAATCCTACATTAAGATTATTCTTTACAAACTCTTTATCAATCTTATTTTTTCCAACTAATTGTTGTGCAATTTCTTTTGCTAATTTGGTCTTCCCCGTTCCCGGAGGGCCTTGTAAAATAATCTGCTTTTTGTAGCTAAGTAAGTTTACTTTTTTAGTTATCTCTTCCAATCGTATTTGTTGATGCAAAAGAATTTCATTTTTGCTATTGTTTAATTCAAAAACCATACTGTATACTTCAAATTGTTTTCTTAAGTCTGAAATCATAGATTGATAATCAGCATCGCTAAGTGTATTATCATTTAAATAAGGAATTGAATTTCCAAAGAGTAAAAACTCCTCTTCCTTCATGTTACCTAATTGGCCTTCTGAACCTATTCTAAAGGTGTAGTTTGGAAGAACATTTTTTATCTTAGTATATAATTCTTTAAAGGAATTGCCAAAAGAATTTGCAATTTTTACAGGATCATCATTATTGAAAGTTCCTCTTTGGCTATTAATTCCGAGTCCATAGCCCAATTCCCCATTTCTTAGATATAGATGATACTGAATTTCTTTTTTTCCGCCCCTGTTATAAACCCATTCCGACCTATCTTTATCATATTCTGAAAAAAGTATTCGATTAGGTAAGTTAGTAAGTCCAGCAAATTTTCTTCTCGCCTCCCGAAATTTTTGAATAAAATCATCGCCAAGATCTGTTTCAATCTGTCTTATTAATATTTCAAAATTCTGAAAATCCATACTTATTATTTAAAAAGCTTTGATGTGATTTTTTTTAACATCTAAATATTATTTATATTTCATACTCCCCTCAGCTACCATTCCCATTTTCTCCTCAGTCTCACCTACAGTAACCTGCCCATTCATTAACATAGGCAACAACCAATCTCTCAATTGGGTAAGTTCCTGGTTTTCTTCTCCCATTTTATTTTGTTTTTCGAAACATGGTTTAGTAATAGTATTGTACTTTTCTAATATTTTTGAAGAAGGTCTTACTACTTTTAAAGAAAACAAATCGTCTTTAGTAATTGAACCAAAAGTTGTTCCGTTAACATTTCTTCTATCAAATATTTGTTTCAAATCAATCATAACTTCGTACAAATAAGACATACAATTGTCTTTACTATTTAGTGCTGCAAGACCGCGACCTATGCAGCAATCTTCTTTAGCAACATTCATTGTCCCAACCGGTGCTCTTACACTTAATAAAATATCCCCCTGTGTAGCAAATCTGGAAGGAGATGTTGTGAACTTTCTAATTGTTGGATATCTATTTCCAAAATCTGTAGAACCTTGATAAAATACACATCCACTTCCATCTTCATTATAGCTTTCTCCTGGCGGTGATTGCCCCATAGTAATATTTGCGATGTCACTTAAACAACAAACCTCCCACCCCATAGGAATCTCCCTCTTCAACGCTTCATCCCAAACCATTTTCCCGCCCGATGATTTATAAGGCTTACCGTTAGCATCAGGAAAATCAAACTGTACAAACCAGTAATCATACAGGGTTTTGGTCATGGACTCGAGCTCCACATTGATTTTATTGTTCAATTCTATTTTATCGTCTAAAGCTGAAAGGACAGAGACTATCTTTTGTTGTGTGGGAAATTCTGGAATTCTTAATTGTAGCTTCTCTAAATAATCAATATTTATATTATCTTGAATGCTACCTTGCACGGAATTTTGAATCCTTTGTCTTATAAAAGCAAAAAGGTAGTGCATGAAAACGCTCGTGGTTTCCTTTTTGAAAGGTATAAATCCTACAACGCTATCGGGAAAACACATTTTTTTCTTTAAAATAGCTGTTTCAGCAATATTTGCAGCAATCGTGATACAGAGTGTATCTTCATCCCAAAGTTTACTTTGTTTTAAACCGACTTCATTGTAAAATTCTGTTGCTTTTTCGATATATAAATTAGCCGCTTTTATATCTCCAGTTTGAATTAAAGGAATCTTTCCATTAAGAAAAAGTTTGGAATCATTTCTTGGTCTATGTTTAGACTTCCCTCTCTTAAATTCTCCAATCTGATTAAGTTTTTTTAAAGGCCAGTGACTATTTAATGATGTTTCATTATATCCCATTCCTCAATTCCTTTAACTGTTGCTGTATTCTTTCATCTAAGGCATTGCCTTCAATAAAAAGGTTTTGTAGACTACTTTCAAATCCGTTCATTTTTTTGGCAAATTCCTCAGCACTAATATCTGAGTATTCAATTTTTACATCAAAATGCTGCCCCGCACTAAAGCTGTAGCTTTTTTCAATTACCTGTTCTTTGGTAACCACTACGGAGAGGTCGGGCACGGCCTGTTTGGCAATAAAGGTTTCTATAATATGGTTTTCTTCGGCAGGGGTAAGTACCGTGCGCTGATTTTTACCTTCCTTAACCGTTTCACCCAGCTTAGAGGCATCCATCAATACAATATGTTCGCTATCTGCTTTCTTATCTAAAAACAGCACCGAAACGTTAGTACCCGTACTGGCAAAAATATTACTGGGCATGCTTACCACACCGCGTAGCCAGCCGTTGTTAATTATGTGCTCACGGATTTTCTTCTCAATGCCGCTCTGTGCCGTAATAAATCCGGTAGGTACTACAATAGCCGCTTTACCTGTGTCGCTCAATGAGTACATGATGTGTTGTATGAACAAGAGATAAATAGCCATTGATTCTTTTTTGCTTTTGGCGATATTCGGAATCCCGGCAAAAAAACGTTTTTTAAAAGCATCTTTATCTAAATCCGCATGAAAATCAGAAAAATCTAATTTAAATGGCGGATTAGAAACAATGTAGTCGAACTTTTCGTCCAAATAGTTCGGTTGCGCTATCGTATTGGTCTTGATAATATTTGGGATAGAATGCGTCAGATTATTAAGCACCAGGTTTAAACGTAGCATATTGCTCGATTTCTGCGAAATATCCTCGGAGTAAATGGTACAGTTCTCTTCGCCAATCTCGTGGGCTATGCTCATTAATAGCGTGCCCGACCCCGCCGATGGGTCATACACTTTTGCCCCTTTTACCGGCTCGGGCACCATAATTTGCGCCATAATGCGGGCAACCGCATGAGGCGTATAATACTCGGCATATTTCCCGCCACTGTCGGTGTTGTAATCTTTAATAAGGTATTCAAAGATTGTAGCGAAGAAATCGTATTTCTGCTCAAACATCTCCTCAAAACTAAACTCAAACAGTTTGTTGACTAAAGCTTTTGCGAAGGCATCACGCTGCGAGGAATCTGAAATAAACTGCGTTAAATCGTCAAATAAACTGTCTTTAGCCCCGGTAAAAGACTTTACCGAAAATACTTCGGCGTTTTCAACCGAAACCTGTCGCAGGGTGTCGTCAAACGTTTTACCAAAATCAGGATCATTCTGGATGGTAAACAAATGCGAGATAAGGTGCTGTGGTCTTAACCGCGGAATATTTGGGTCTAAAGAAGCTACCAAAAAACTGTAGTCCTCATCATTTAGATTACGCAGGGCTTCCGAGAAATTCTCAGCTTCATTTAAAGCAGGCATTTCCTGCTTTACGGCATACCTGAATTTATCATTTAGAAATTTATACAGGAATACCTGGGTAATAATTTTAAATTCGTTTCCATCATTTCCTAAGCCATAGTTAGCACAGACACTTTTTAGGTTATCTATAAGTGCCTTAGTTTTAGTCATGAAGTTAATGTCCTGGGTCATGTATATTATCTGTATTGATATTGTTGTAAATACTCGTTTACAATTAAGCTATTTATTGATTCTGTGGTTGGGAAATCCAACGGTATGTTTTCTTTTTTCTTGAATTCCTGTACTACCAGCTGCAGCAGGTAGCGTTTAAAAAAGGCTTCGTTCTTTAGTACATCTTCCTGGCCTTCGAGTTTACTGTCTACGTGCTGCTTTACTTGCATTAGGGCCTTGTGCAATTGCATTTCTTTACCGTTTAGCGTACCTTTTTCATTAAGCCGCTTATGCACGCGGGCATACTTGTCATCGTTTTCATACTTGGCTTTCAGCAAAGCATTTTTACGGTTTAGCTCTTTTGCCCGGTCGTAAATTTTTTGCAGTAAATGCATGTTCTCTACCATATCGGCCTGAGAAATTTCGCTTAGGTTCCTGTTCTTAAAAATGCGTTCCAGTTCTTCGCGCAAACTTACAAATTGTGGATCAATTTGGTCAAAATTATGCTGCAGCGATTCCCTGGTTTTACGTAAAATATTTTTAAACTCATCTGCTAATACAAGTTCGCTCTCGTCTACTTTAATAAACTGGAAAATAATATCTTCTAAAGCCGTGTTTAGCAAGTTGGCAGAAGCCTCTTCATTACCTATGCTTTCAAGGAAATTAAGGTTATCCAGACGGTGTTGCGCTTCAAGCAGCAGGCGGTTCCATACCTCAAAATCGGCTATGCCATCAAGCGCCTCATAACCGTTTACGGCAATAATATTTTTAAGTTCTTTGGCAGTACGCAAAGCCCTTATCAATCGCAGCAGCTCATTTTTATCGGTAAGCCGGGCAATTTGCTGAGAAAACAGCTCCATGTTCTGCGTATCGTAATGAAATAAGGTTTCCCTGATTTCCTGTATTTCCTTCCGGATTTCCTCCTCTGTTTTAAACAGGTGGGAATACATTTCCATTTCGTCGCCCAACTGTTCCTGCAACTCGTCAAAATACAGCTTGTTGGTACGGTCAAACGCTTTGGAGATGTCGGCAAAATCCACTACATAGCCATACTGGTATTTCTTATAAGGGCGGTTCACACGGGTCAGGGTCTGTAATAAGTTATGATCCTGGATTACGCGCGCGAGGTATAATTTCTTTAACCGTTTGGCATCAAATCCGGTAAGCAGCATATTGTAAACAAACAATATATCTACTTTACCTTTTTTATAGGCATTAATTAACTCTTTACGAACGGCTTTGTCGTTAACATCATGTAAAATCAGGGCCGCGCTCAGGGCTGGCTCGTCATGTAAGCCGTATTTGGCTTTGGGCTCTGCCGCCATTAGCAGGCTGGCATCGGTTTCCTGCACGCCATATTTCTCCTGAAACAGGTGGAAAAGCTCCTTCGCCTGGTCGGCTGAATCGCAAACTACCATACCGCCCAAACATGTATCCTGGTGGTCTCTGCGGAATTTGATTAAATCTTTAGTAATATAATCGAGTAAAGGCACAGCAAACTTAGGATGCGCATATATTTGTCGCGTCGTAATGTCACCCTGCAACACCTTGATTTGCTCCATAACCTCTTTCATTTCCATTTTGAAGTTGCCCTCAATCTGTTCGCGAATAAGGCGAAGTGTGTAGCCGTCGGCAATCGACATGTTATAGTAGTACTTGTGGATGTAATTGCCAAACAACAGTTTCGAATCGTAGTCCTTGGCGACTTCTTTCAACAAGGGTGTTCCGGTTAAGGCTATCATTACCGCCGAACGGTCAGAATTAAACAGATGCCCCAAATAGCTCCCTTTCGGGTTGTAACTACGGTGGGCTTCATCTAAAAAGTAAACCCTTTGTACGTTGATATCGTACATAAGATCTTTAGCTGAAACGGCATCTTCTGAAAATTTCTGAATGTTGACTACTGTAATTTCAGGCTCTCCGGAATCGTTATGCAAAGCGCCGACTACCTGCAAGTCTTTAACAAATTCATCTTTAGAATTTACCTGCTTTACCCTTAGGCCCCGGTTGGCAAATTCGCCGGAAGCCTGGATTAACAAATCCAAACGGTCAACTATAAAATAGAATTTGGGAATAACTTGTTGCTTAGCATAATAATCGGTTAGATATTTTACATTAAAATAGGCCAGGGCTGTTTTACCCGACCCCTGTGTGTGCCAGATAATTCCTTTGTTTTGACCTGCCTGTAGCTTTGCCTCAATTGCCTGCGTGGCAAATAACTGAGGATAGCGCATAATGTGTTTTTGGTACGAAATTTTACCGTCAGTATCTTCCTTTACATAAGCAATGGCGTATTTCAGTAAAAATTGTAAGCGCTCTTTACTGAATAAAGAAGTTAGAATACGATTTGTTGGTGTCCTTTCCTGTTTGTTGGTAAGGTATTCCGGACTGTTTTTAATAACAATCAGGTTGTTATCCTTAAGCAATTCAATTTCCGTTTTTTCATCAATTGTAAGCAGCTTTTGCTTTACAGGATATTCCTCATCTTCCCTGAAGAAATTGAAATGAACCTGATCGTAAGACGGAGTTCCGTAGAATGCCCCAAAAACAGGGTCTACTATTCCGTCTTCATATTCCATATTGTTAGAGAACACCAATAACTGTGTTATATTAGCAAAACGCTGGAAGTGTTTATTAGCGAAGCGTTTATTGATACGATTCCGTTCAGCGATAACCCCCTCTTTATTGTGTGGTTTCTTAACCTCAATAAATGCCAAAGGCATTCCATTAATTAAAACGGTAATATCAGGGCGAAACTCTTCATCACCCGTTTTGCAGGTTAACTCTGTAGTGACATGAAATTCGTTATTGGAAAAATCTGCAAAATCCATCAGTTTCAGGCCTGATGTAGCCACCAACCGCTCATAGAATTTTTTACCTAAATCTTCATAGTCGAGCTCTAAATTAATTTCATCGAGTAGACGCTGGGCATCTTGCTCAGAAATATTATTTATGGCAGCTATCTTTGGAATAAAAATAGAGGGGAAGATATTGTTTTCTTCTATCCTAATCTGCTGGTTTAACGGAATGTATCTATACCCCAGGCGCATCAAATGCAGTAAAGCTGGAATTTTTACCCGGGAATCTTCATTAAACGTCATATAGAAGGAGTTGATTTCCTGTAAAAATAGGGATTTATTGTATCAATCCGTTAACATTAAATTAAGGAGTAGTTTAAGTTTAACGTAAATTCCGCCCCTGACATACACAGCGCGTCCGAACTTGGAACACCAATCGCTTAAACTTTTTTAGTAGACGTATCAACGATTATTCCACCGTCAGAAACCACAAATGTTTGTTGTTCAAAAATCTTTTCCATTAGGAGCCACACCCTGTCAACAATCGAAAAGACCTTCTTCTCAGTTGTATCTTTAACTGTCAGTGAGCCTGTATAAGTAATACTTTTTAATTTATGTACATTGGTAGGGAAATATAGTAAAGCCTGCTGGTGGGAATACTCTTTGCTCACTGTTATAGTGGGATCTTGTTCATTAAGATAATTTTTAAACACCATTATCTCATCAAATAAATTGGTTATTTTTCCACTTACATGCTTTACAAAAATGTAATATTGATCCTTCTCGTCTAATTTAATCTGGTTACCATCAGTATCCGTAGCGATAATGTTTGTTACCACCGGACGTCTTCTGGTTATTCCAACGTTTATACCTAAATCAAAAAGATGCAATGGTTTTTGGTAGTCAGGATATTCTTTTCCGGCTTCTTTAAGTTGGACAATTAAGATGTTCCTATATTTTGCGAACAGTTGTGCGTCTGGTGTAAAACCACTTTTTGATACTATTATACCACGGTGTATTTTGGCATCATTCATAGTTTCCGAAAGTTTCATCACTGTATCTTTGGTAACCTTCGTATTCAAATATTTGCATTCAATTGCAGTTCGAAAAATCCCTGTATCATCTGTTTCTAAAGTTAAGACATCTATCTGATGTGTAACTCCTGATTCACCCCTGACTTTACAGTCGTTACCCCAGCCTTCAATAGTAATATTATAGCCTCCTAAGGTTTCATAAATATATTTTGTTATCAACTCGTATTGTTGCCAGTCTAGTTTGTTTTGATCTTCCATCTCAAGTTTAGTCAAATTCACACCATTTACTTCTAAAAGCGCTTTTGATAATGTCGTGAAATCTATCATATAAGTCTTAAACAGAAATATTTATTTACCATAAATATTTGGGGCCTTCAATTGCTTTTCTTATCAAATTATCGTAAGTACGAATTCTGATGTTTTGTTTTGAGTAACCATTATTCAGGAAAACTAACCTCCTTTTCTCGTTATCATCAAGTTTAGCCCATCTGCCTATAACGATAGTATATGAAAAGTAGCATGATTCTATACCACCAAACCCTTCCCAAATACTCTGAATCCGATTTTTTGCTGCATAAATAAAACTGCCTTTTTCAGATTTATGAGGGTATTTCGGAGAATCCTTTAATAGCTTCATACAGCTATTAATAAAAGTTTGTTTATTGTGCTGTATATATTGCTCCCAATCTAATACTTGACCTAAAGCTGTTTGTAATTTATTAGCTGGAGTTAATTTCTTAGTCAAGAGTCTGTCGCTCGGTTTTTCGATCTCTACTAAGTGGATGTGACATCCTCCTTGGCTTATAGAGAAAATTGCATAGTCCGCGAGATGAAAATTACCTATAGGAGGTTTCGCTAAGATTCCCAATGTACTTTCATCTGTTGACACAGCTGTTCGTATCAAAAAGTGTGGATGCTCCGAAATAAACTTTTGATACGATTCTTCAGAGCCATCTAATCCAATTAATTCTGCAAAATCATGAATCTCATTAAAAGACGGTGATTTTGATAACTTATGTGTTTTTATTTCATCTCCTAAAATCAAAGGATCAAAAATTTCCTGTAGAATAGTCTCTACCTTGTTATCCATACTGTTTCTATTACGTTGTTTTCACTTCTATAAGAGGATTATAATATATTACTTCCTACATGTTTCATGAATTAGTTGTTTAATTGTAAGATTTTCTAACTTAAAAGCCAAAGGATTGGTTATGTTTTGTCCATTATAGAGGTGTAAAGATGTGTTATATATTATTCCTAACAGAAAGTACGTTTCTGGTATCACAATTCCTAACGACTGGGCGTAAAGTAATTTGTTTTTGGTTCCATGTACTTTCAAAAAAGCATCTTTTTGGACAGCATTGTGAATTAAGTTATAAACTTTCATTTCAATAACTTTCCTTAATGCGAAGCAAATTGCTAATGGGTCGTATTTTTTTCCATCTAAATAATTTTCGACCTCTCTATATATTTTTCTATGGAATTTATTTGTGTCACCCCATTCCTTAACAAGTCCCAGAGCATCAAACTTATTTTGAATATCAATTTGTTGTGGATTAAAGTGAAAAAAATACTCATCTAGTTCTGCTTTAATACTTGGCTCTTCACGATTATAAATGATTTTATGAAGATTTAGGCTTTGATCTATGTTATATTCCTTTAAATAAAAAACTTTTAACTTACCATCGCTAAAGCAAAAGTGATTGAAAAAATTAGGATCAAGATGAGTTAGTAGTACTGAGAAAAGATTAATACCTCTATGCACTGCTCTATCTATAAGGTCTGTTAAAAAATATTGAAAGGATATCAGATTCGCATCATCCAAATAATCGAATACTTCGTCAATAACTAGTATTTGATTTTGTTTATTAAGATCTATTCTCGCTTTTAAAAGCAACGCGACAAAATTTAAAATGTCTCTCTGACCATTAGATATCTCATGCGCTTTAGGCCAATTTACCACTAACTTTTTCTTTTCGACTACTGGTGCGATGCTAAATCGTGTGGTATTAAAGTCAGATATTAAGCGAGTTGTATATTCAGAATATTCAATGAAATCACAATAATTAAAAACTTTTTCAACTTGAGTTTTAGTCATTGGATACATCAATTTAATTAATTGCCAAGCTACTAAGAAGGATTTTGCTAAAGTTTCTTGACCTGGAAATTTCATCTGGTTTATTATGCGCGTAAGCTTATTAATCTCAACATTAGCTTCTAAAAAGGTCTCAACATTTTGATCAATATATTGAAGTACATTACTTGCTACGCCATTGACTCCATTTATTTGATTTAAAAAAATTTGAAGAGGATTCAATGTCCTACCGAGTTTTAATTCGTTAATATTAACTTGTGATAATATTCTTCTTAATAATACAGGATTATGGATTATCCCATTTACATTATCTAACACTTTTGAGTTAGCTCCAAAACTTTGATTCAAAACAGTTTTTCTGTAATCAAAATTTGCTTGGTTGGGGATTTTTTCCACCAAAATAGTTGGCTGAATATCAAGTGAAAATCTGGAAATTGTTCTCCCACCATAACGTTGAACTGTACCGGATGCTTTAAGTTGACTATTTATTACAAATACGTCGAATTCATCTCTTATTTGATTCATAGTATGGTCTGCTACTAATAATCTTGAACCAGCTGTATCTGTTACACTCAACTTTATAACTGGAAGGTTTCTAATATCTCCATTATGAAGATGCTTTTCATCTAATTCAATTTTTGAAGAATTTAAACTCTTAAATCCTATCCCAAAAGAGGTTTTTCCGAAACCATTGGGGGCGACAAATATATTGACTTTATTAGGAACCAATTCAGCGTTCAAATTAAGGTTTGCAATTCCTTTAATGTTGTCTATCTCAATTGCAGTTATTTTCATAAATAAGAAATTTGCAGGAAAATACTAAGTTATTCTATAAAAATAGTACGTAAAAATACCTGTTTTAAAGAAATGTTAAAATACCTATTAGTAGGTAATTATTGGAAACGAAAAAAGATGCTCTCGCATCTCTTATCTTATCTTTAATTTTGGATTTTCTTTTTCAACCCTCTTAAAGAAATCTGATAAGGATATTTTGTAATATTCGCATAATAAAAATAGCGTGCTTGGAGAAATGTTTCCTTTGCCAGTTTCGATGCGGGCTAAGTTAATTGTAACACCTTTTAACTCTAAGATATCAGTTATTACAGAACCTTGAACCAAAGCAGCTTCAGCGCGTAAGCCCTGAAGAACTGCGCGCATCGCTAATAAAAGTTCATTATTTTTTATCTGCTCCATAATATTTCAAAGGGACAGATAAAAATTTATCATTACAACGACATATATGTCGGTAAAATGTTTTACCTTTCGCAAATTATTATTCTATTTAATATTATTTTTGCGATACTTCTAATAATATGAAGCATTCGCTTGGAATCCCGCCTTAGGAAACTGGTAATTTTTGCAACGGGATGATAAGTGTACATGCTCACGCCATATGGCGTGGGCTCACTTATTGTTGCATGGTATACCAGTACCTCTAAGGCAGTAAGCTGAGTTTAAACCCACGCCTCCTTTTTAGGGGTTATTACTTCATTCTCAGCTTGTATTCTTAGCGCATTCTTCATTTTTTTTATCGGGCTTCGCAAACGTTGTAGTTTAACCCTTAACCCGTTTTGCGTATGGTTTAATTTTTTCATAGTTAAGTAGCCCGGCCTGTACTGGTATTCCCTTTTCGAGTTGGTTGGGGAAAGGCCGGGTATCTTTTTTTTTCTTATCAGTACAAAAAAATAACCCTCAGACGTCGGCAAACTAACCTGAGGGCTGTAGATCAACAAACCCAAATTGTTTCATTAATCTTAACCAATGTTATGAAATTTATTTCAGCTAACAAAGGGCTAAGGGTGCTTTTCTATTCTCTTGCATTAGCTACCCTGCCACTCAGTGCCTTAGCCCGGGCACATGCTTCACCATCCGGTAAAGCTTTTTTTCAACAGTCAGTATCTGGAACTGTTTCCGATGGTTCAGGGCCACTACCCGGTGCGGCCATTGTCATAAAAGGCAGTGGCCGATCAGCGACTACGGACGCCGAGGGTAAATTCTCCATCGCGGCTACACCTGACGATATTCTTATCGTTTCCTTTGTGGGATTTAAAACAGTAGAATTGCCTGTCGGCGCGCAGGCTGTTATAAATGTTGTCCTTCAGGAAGACAGCCTGCAGCTTGAAGAAGTGACCATTAATGCCGGTTACTACAACGTTAAACAAAAGGAAAGCACGGGTAATATCTCCCGCATTACTTCAAAAGATATCGAGACCCAGCCTGTCTCCAACGTGTTGGCCACCATGCAGGGGCGTATGGCCGGTGTTTCCATTACCCAGGATTCCGGTGCGCCCGGTGGTGCCTTCCAGATACGCATCCGTGGGCAGAACAGCCTCCGTGCGGAAGGCAATGACCCATTATATATTATCGACGGGGTTCCGTTCTCCTCCGAGACGATCGGCTTCAGCGAAACCTCGGGTTTTAACCCGAGCATGACCAGCCCGCTTAACGGGATCAATCCCGCCGACATTGCAAGTATTGAGGTGCTCAAGGATGCCGATGCTACGGCCATATATGGCTCACGTGGGGCTAATGGTGTCGTGCTGATTACAACCAAAAAAGGTAAAGTTGGGAAAACGGCATTTAGTGTCACGGCTTCCACTTCCGCAGGTAAAGTGACCACGATGCTCGACCTTATGAAGACGGAGCAATATCTTGCCATGAGACGGCAGGCCTACGCCAATGACGGCATAACGGAGTACCCTGCCACTGCTTACGATGTCAATGGCACGTGGGATCAAAACCGTTATACTGACTGGCAGAAGGAACTTATCGGCGGGACAGCACAGATAACCAGCCTGCAGGCTTCGGTATCAGGCGGTAGTGAATCCACACAATACCAACTCTCCGGCGACTACCGCACCGAAACCACGGTCATGCCCGGTGACTTCAGCTACGACAGGGGCTCAGTGCATTTCAATGCTAATCATGGCTCTCCGGATGACCGCTTTAAGCTGACATTCTCCAGTGGCTATAGTTTTCAGAAAAATGATCTGCCCGCAGCAGACCTGACGACGACCTCCCGAAACCTCGCACCGAACGCACCGGCACTCTATAAACCGGATGGAACCCTGAACTGGGAGAATAATACATGGACCAACCCACTGGCAGCGCTGGAACAGCAGTTTACTGCGAACATCAATACCCTTACTGCCAGCACGGTATTATCCTATGCGGTAACGCCTTCACTTATTATCAAGGCGAACCTTGGCTATAATGAAGTGGCCAATTCTGAAAGCAAGACCATGCCCTCCACAATGTACAATCCTTCCTTTGGGTATGGCAGCGAGAGCAGCAGCATTGAGCTGAATCAGACAGGCCGTAAATCATGGATCATCGAGCCGCAGGTCAGCTGGTCGGGCAATTGGTCGAAAGGAAAGATTGAGGCACTCGCCGGGGCTACATTCCAGCGGCAGCAGACCGACAGGCTTTTCCAGTTCGGCTACGGCTTCCCGAGCAATACGCTCATGAACAACCTGGCTGCCGCATCACTGGTATATGTCTACACGGATGATATGACCATTTACAAGTATCAGGCATTGTTCGCGCGTGTCAATTACAACTGGGATGGCCGCTATATTGTCAACCTCACAGGCAGGCGCGATGGTTCCAGCCGTTTCGGCCCCGGCAACCAGTTTGCGAATTTCGGGGCGGTTGGGGCGGCATGGATTTTTTCAAACGAAGATTTCCTGAACGAAAGCAAAGTGCTGAGCTTCGGTAAGATCCGGGGCAGTTATGGTACGACCGGCAACGACCAGATCGGCGATTACCAGTATTACAACACTTACGCTACCAACGGGGTTACCTATGACGGGATTATCGGCCTTCAGCCCACAAGGCTCTATAACCCGAACTTTGGCTGGGAGATCAACAAGAAACTCGAGGCAGGGTTGGAACTCGGTTTCTTTAAAGACCGTGTCTTCGCTACCGCCTCATGGTACAGGAACCGTTCTTCCAACCAACTAGTCGGCATTCCCCTTCCCGGCACAACAGGCTTTAGCGTACTGACCGCGAACCTTGATGCCGAAGTGGAAAATAGCGGTGTGGAATTCACCCTGCGGACCATCAACATTGACAACGGGGCATTCTCCTGGTCTACCTCGTTTAACATTGCGGCCAACAGGAACAAATTGATCGCGTTTCCGGGGTTGGAGGCCTCTTCTTACGCGACAACCTACAGGATCGGCGAATCCCTGAGTATCGTAAACCTGTACGGGTACAATGGTGTGAACGCGGAGACAGGCCGTTATGAGTTTACGGATTTTAATGGCGATGGGACCATATCGTATCTTGACGACCGCAAAGCCATCGTAGACCTGACCCCGTCCTTTTTCGGCGGCTTGCAGAACCAACTCCAATACAAAGGGTTTAGCCTTGATTTCCTTTTCCACTTTGTCAAACAGGAAAATCTGGCCCCTACACCGGGAGCCCCGGGTACTGCCGTTAACCAGCGGGCCGACATAGCCGATGTCTGGAGCCAACCGGGCGACCAGGCAACCTATCAGCGCTTTACCGCAGGCTTCGATTCTGCCGCAATGCTGGCTTTCAGCCAGTTCAACAGCAGTACCGGTGCCATTCAGGATGCCTCCTTTATCCGCCTGAAGAATATTGCACTGTCCTATGATGTGCCCGCATCCCTGATCAAAGGCACAAAACTGCGGCTGTTTGCCACAGGACAGAACGTATTCACACTTACTTCCTATAAAAACGGCGATCCTGAACTCAGATTCGGCGGTTCACTTCCGCCTTTGAGGGTATTTACGGGCGGGGTACAATTATCATTTTAATCTTATACAATCATGAAAAAAATACAGTCAATTTTATATGCTGCCATAGCGCTCCTTCTTTGGGGTTGCGACAGCTTTGTCGAGGTGGACCTGCCACAGTCCATGCTCACCGGGCCACAGGTCTTTCAGGATAAAAGCACCGTGGAAGCCGCAATGTCCGACATCTACACCAAGTTAAGGGATGAGGGATTTTTGAGCGGTGGCCTTTCAGGGGCTAGCGCAAGCTTTGGGCTTTATACTGATGAATTGATAACTTACAGCGGGGCTGGAAGCCCTGAAGACAACTTGTTTACCAATTCCCTGCTCGCCTCCAATTCCGTTGTGCTTGATTACTGGAACAGGGCATATCATCATATCTATTGTGCCAACGCTATTATAGAAGGTGTTGAAGCCTCTTCCTCACTTAGCCCTGAAGACAAAAACCGCTTTAAGGGTGAGGCGCTGTTTGTACGGGCATTGGCACACTTTTACCTCACCAATTCTTTTGGCGATGTGCCCTATATCGCTACCACTGATTATGAAGCCAACAGGCGGGCTGTACGCCAGCCCGCAGCACAGGTGTATGAAAAGATGATTGCCGACCTGCAATTGTCCGTTGAGCTATTCCCTGCGAGCTATTCCGTACCCGAACGCACCAAGCCGGACAGGTCTGCAGCGTATGCGCTGCTTTCCAGGGTATATCTTTACGATGGCCGATGGGCTGAGGCAGCCGATGCCGCAACAGCGGTATTGGATGGACCGGGTTTTGTACTGGAAGAAAATCTGGACAATGTCTTTTTAAAAGAATCCCGTTCCACCATCTGGCAGTTTAAGCCAAAGATAACCGGAGGCAATGCCGATGAAGGCGCTACTTTCATATTTATGGATACTCCACCGCCTTCACTATCGCTTCGGGAGGAATTGGTTGGGGCCTTTGAAGCCGGTGACCTGCGCAGGACGCATTGGGTAAAAACACTCACTAACGGGACCTCACAGTGGCACCATGCCTACAAGTACAAGCAGAATGTGAATACCGGGACATCAGTCGAGTATTCTGTAGTCTTCCGTCTGGAAGAGCTGTTTTTGATAAGGGCTGAAGCGCGTGCTATGCTCGGTGATTTGGTCGGTGGCCTCACTGATCTCAATACCATAAGGAACAGGGCCGGGCTGGTTATTGCCGAAGCATCTTCTTCTGAGGTACTGGTTAATGCTATACTGCAGGAAAGAAGGGTCGAATTCTTTACTGAATACGGGCACCGTTTCTTTGACCTCAAGCGGACACAGAAGGCGAATGAAATTTTACCGCTGGCAAAACCTGGCTGGAACAGTACCGATATCCTCTGGCCCCTGCCGGAGCAGGAATTGTTGGCTAACAGCGCGCTGGCACCACAAAATCCGGGGTACTAATGAAAGTGAATGTAAACAGGCTGATAAAGATGGCTGCTGTATGCGTTGTAATTTTAGTTGGGCTTGTGCCTTGTCCTGTATTGGGGCAGGGCATCCAAAAAAAGCAGCTTACAGAAGAGGATTACGGCCTGTGGGGCAGCCTCAGGACTTTTGCGGTTTCTGATAACGGCCTTTGGGTTTCGTATAAGATTAGCTATCCGTCGGGTAATGATACTTTGTTTGTAAAAAGCACACAGTCCACGGCTATGTATAGCCTGCCAAAAATCCCAAACGGTTTCTTTGTGGGCAACAGCAGATATGCTTTCCTTGCCAAAGGACAGGTGGAGATTATTGCATTGGATTCGGGAATAAGGACGTTCATCCGGGAGGTAAAGGATTGCCAGCCTGTTAACGGCGGCCGGTACCTGTTGGCGACAGCATCCGACAACGATAGTACCTGCCTTAACCTTTACGATCTGGACGGCAGGCTACTCAAAAGGTTTTGCAATATCGCCGGTTATGCACTTAACAATGCGAAGGATGCATTGCTGTATACCCAATACGAAAATCAGTCGCATGCTATCTGCATTGTTAGTCTTGGTAAAAAAAGCATGAAGACAAGTATAATCAGCAATAGCAACGTGCCCTTTTCCAAACTGGCCTGGAGTAAAGATGATAATGCGGTAGCGTTCCAATCCCTGGCTGCCAATAGGAGTGTTGATCCGGGACATGTGTACCTGTATGACATAGGTACCAGTAAACTGCATAGCCTCAGCGATAAGAATGCCAAAACCTTTCCTGATGGGCAAAGGCTCTCGGCTGATAATGCGCTGCACCTCAGGATTAGCGATGACCATAAGCGTGTGTTCTTTGGGACAGAAGACAATGTAGCTTTATCAGCGGTACAAGAGGAGGATCTGGTAGAAATATGGAAACATAATGATACGATTCTGTACCCTGTGCAGCGCGAAGTGAAACGCTATCCCAGGGCGGAAAGCCATCTTGGCGTATGGAATGTGGATTTGAATAGTGCCGTAATTATTGGGAAAGGCCAGTACCGCTGGGCGCTGTTGGCCGGTAATGCCCGTTATGTAATCTCATCAGGGAATGCAACAGACTTCAGGGACCTTCGTTATTATCAACATACCGATTATTATATCACGGACGCTGTGACCGGCGCGACCTCGTTACTGCTCGCCAGCCATCCGGGACCAGATGCAACGTTCAGCCTGTCGCCTGATGGGCGTTATCTGGCCTATCTGAAGGATGGCAATTGGTGGACCTATGATACGCAGGCGAAAAAACACACCAACATTACCGTTATGCTGCAATCACAATGGGATACCAGCCTCTCTAAACCAGGATATTCCGTATTTTCATTTGGGATTATGGGATGGGACCATGACGGCAATATCCTTATTAATGATGAGCATGATATCTGGAGCGTCTCACCCAATGGTAGAGGCGGCAAAAGGATAACCAGAGGAAAAGAGGCGCAGCTATCCTACAGGTTGGCGGCAAAGGAAGGAGCTGGTTTTAATCCTGTGGCTTACTCGTCCTCGTCCTCCCGGCTGTTAGATTTACGAAAGGGTATTTACCTGTCTTGGTACAATACGCAAAACGGCGTAAGCGGCTACACCAGGTTGGAGAAAGGTAAAATAATTCCATTGTCTTCCGGGCGTTTTAATGCGGGCAACCTCCTTACATGCCAAAATCCCGGAATAGTCCTATATGAACAGCAGGGCTATGACCTTCCACCGCGTATTGTCGCTTATGATATAAAGCAGAAAGCCAGCAAAGTCATCGTTGAAAGCAATGTACACCATCGTAATTTTGAATGGGGCCATTCTGAGATAATATCCTATAACGTAGACACCGATAGCCTGAAAGGGGTGCTGATCTATCCTGCCGGTTACACGGCTGGGGAGAAATACCCGATGATAACCTATATTTATGAGCGGTTGTTGCATAGGGCGCAGGAATATGTCAACCCCTCACCTTACGATATAATGGGATTCAATATCGCAAACCTGAGCGCTAAAGGATATTTTATACTGCTTCCCGATATACGGTATAGGCCCGGCCACACCGGGCAGTCCGCGCTGGAGTGCGTTACAGCAGCCGTTGACAGTGTTGTAAGGGCAGGCAGGGTTGACCCTGCAAGAATTGGAATTATAGGCCACTCATTTGGAGGATTTGAGACCAACTATATCATTGCTCACAGCAAACTATTTGCTGCTGCTATAAGTGGTGCCGGTATTTCGGATCCGATCTATGCGTACTTGTCATATGGGGAAGGCACGACAGAAATAGATTACTGGCGCTATGAAGACCAGCAATTCCGTATTGGAAAGGGCTTTTTTGAAGCTCCGGAATTATACATAGAAAACTCGCCTCTTTTCAGTGCTGCTGACATTACAACACCCTTATTGATCTGGTCAGGAAAAAAAGACCCCGTAGTCAATCCGGATCAAAGCTTCATCATGTATGCGGCGATGAGAAGGCTCAAGAAAAAAAGCATCTTACTCTTGTATCCGGATGAAGTGCATGCGCTGGCCCTAAAAAAGAATCAAGCGGATCTGACCATGCGGACGGAAAGCTGGTTCGGGCATTACCTGAGGGGGATGAAGGCCGATTGGATTGAGTAAGCCATTTTATAAATGCACAATGCAGTTCCATTGGAACTGCATTGTCTTTTAAGGTTGCTTTAGTTGATCCTGTAAAGTACCCTTGAGCATTTGCCCGTAGCAGTGTGCTTTTCAAAAGCAGGCACCAGTGTACCCGGTGCTGTTGGGCTGGCTGCCTCACACATATTTGGTGTTGAGGAAAGGCTACAGTTCAGGTTGGTACGCTGTACACAAGTGTTCTCGTCGGGATTCTGAACCCATCCGTTAATTAGGACTGTGTCATCTGTTTTTGCTGTCTCAGCAACTTTTGTGCTTACAGCGCCTGCGCTTGCCAGTACGAATGCTACTACCGGCAATGCCATTTTAAAAAGTGGTTTCATAATTTTTAAATTTAAATGCGATCTACTCTTTTCAAGGTTTTCGATCTTCCCCTTTTTACCGGCCGGTAAAATCGTGATGGCGAATGCCAGTTATATTTTTGATAAGGTATAGCGGTGCAGATGATAGCCGAGCAGCACATAGAGATGGCGGCCATACGCTGTCATATGGGTCATCTTCAGTTTCCCCGCATCGTAGATATAAATGCTGGTCCGGTATCGCTGGGAACGTGTGTCGTAGATATCAACGATGCTTGCCTGGTCCCACATCACTTTGTCTTCAAAGCGGCCAATGACACCCGAGCGTACATAGAGTAGGCCATTGCTAAATGTGGAACTTTTGTTCACCGTATAGGGCGGTGCGGACATTTTGTACTTTTTTTGGTCTTCCAGATAAGCGACCTTTATCCGCGCTTTTGAGGTAGTATCGATCGTATTACCAAGATTTATAAGTGAAAGCGCTTCATCCATTACCAAGTATTGGTTCCTGTAACTGTAAAGGTAAAGCAGCCGCTTAGTTTCGCTGTCCCAGTGAAGCTGGCCGTCACAGTCAAAAAAGCCATCGACCTGCCGGGTCAGAAGCCCCTCCTTAAATTCCGGAACATTTGCTCCTATCAAGCTGAAATTGCCCAATATAAACTCTGTCTTTTCATTCTCAGACCTGAAGGCTACATTAGCAGAATCCATCACTACCGACTGGGAAAAGTAAGGTGTTGGTGCCGTTACAGTAAGGGCCTTCCAGTTGGAAATATGTCCTTTGAAGAAGACCGGGACAGTACCATCATAAAGGTAAAAGTAGGGGGGCGCAACCTGAACACGTACATTGGTAAAGGGCAGATCATAATCAGGCAGTGCTATCTTATGACGTATCCTTTGTTGCAGTGAAGTATCAATCTCTGTAATGTATAAAGGGGCCTTACTGTTGGCCAAATAGATGCTGCCACCGGATTGGCCTGCAAAATAGTAGTTGTTATTAGGGAGTTGTGTTTGGGCAGTCTTAACGGCATAGCCGTGGAAGCGGCGGATAAAAGGGTTGTCTTCGGTCATCCGGTGTTCCGACACTAAGAATAAGACAGTTACCAATACGGAACTTATGATAACTGATGATGCAATTCCGAAATTGGAGACAGCACGCCTAACAAATGTCCTTGCTTTATGCGTTTCAGGCCTGCGAAGCATCAGTAAGGCTGCAATCCCTAACAGGCAAAAAGCGACATTGAATATAAGGTGCTCCTTCCACCCCAGCTTTTCCAGTATACCCCCACAGGAACAGGGCACAAAGGGACTGAAGTTTAAGATGATTATAATATAAGCAGTAAACATTATCATCAGGCTAAAAGCCATATACATAGCCAGCAGCCGGTATCGGGGAAAGACCAGCAGTGCCGCAATGATAAGTTCTGATATCGGGATTATAAACGCAATCCAGCCTGCAAAGGCGCTCAGTAAGGGAGATTGCCCCAACTGGACCTGGAAATTCTCAAAATCGAGAAGCTTGCTGACTGCTGCATATACAAAGAGTATAATATAAAGCAGGCAGATAATTTCAAGGGCAATTTTCTTTGGTAAAGGTGTTGGTTCCATGTCCTGCAAAATTTCATGCTAAGCATCCGGTTTATCAGGTGGCATTAGCAGGCTTATATACAGGCAAGTTACATTTTAGCTACAGATAAAGATGTAGCCAAAACAAGCCAAAATCACTCAAAAACAGTCATTTATAAATTAACGCTGCTGTGGCATTATATCAGGAATTATAGGATTGTCACGACATCAGTCAATGCTTCCTCGGCTATAAATGAAGAAATAAAAGTAATGGCATCATGCTTTTTTTCAGAAGGAGCGGTAAAATAATGGATATAAAAATCGGCTCCATCATCATCGAAATGGATGATATCGGTGAACGATTGCGAAATGAGGCTGCCGTTAAGCTTGCGTATTTTTCGTTCGGTCGCGGCATCAATATCTTTTGGTATCCTAAAGCGTATGGTGGTAGTCATGATTCTGATTATTGTAAGTGCTTCAAAGCTTTTATTTCATTTCTAAGGCTGTTGAACATATCACGTATGCTTTGCGGTTCCAGGCTGTCCGGCTCAAATTCGTTAGTGGCAATGCTGCAGGCATACTCCCATATCTCCAGGACTTCAGATGCCTTGACCGGATAGGGCTCATAAAATGAATTATCAGAACTCAGCATAAGGCTGTTCCTGCCGTTCTTATTCAGTCGTTTGTATACGATGCCTTCGTTTTTGGTCAGCAGGATGTAGGTCCTGCCATCGCGTACTTCCCCCAGGCTTTCCACGTACTTGCCGATAATGAAGGAGCCATCGTTGTGGGGCGGCATGGAATCCCCTGAAACGGGAAAGGCCCTGAACTTTCCGTTTTTAAGGAAAGGCAATGAAATTTGCTGCAGCCCTTCAATAAATTCCGGGTCACTGTACCCATTCAGGTATCCCGCCCTGGCTTTATGGGGTATAATCTCAATCGTGTTTTCCCCGCCCGTGTCAATGGTAATCGGCAACAATATGCGGTTGTCCTCAAGTTTCAGCAGGCCATCCATATCGATCTTCCGCAGGTCGACATTCAGCAGCAGGTCGATGCTTACATGGTAATACTTGGAAATACGTTTCAGTATATCATAGGGAGCCTCAGAAGTTCCGGACTCGTACTTTACATAGCGTGCACGCGCAATTAGAAGCGCTGTGGCTAACTTTTCCTGCGAGATGTTCTTTTGAACCCTCAGGAGCCTGATGTTGTCGGAAAATAAAGACATAAGCGAATTGTTGCTATTTGGAACAGCAAATATATGTTTTTTTGTTCTAATCTGGTCTAATTTTGTTCGGTACTAAATGCTATGATTATGGAACGCTCGGTAGTACATATGGATCTTGATACTTTTTTTGTTTCCTGTGTAAGGCTTCAAAACAGTGCCTTAGAAGGTATTCCGCTGATAGTAGGTGGCGGTGACCGGGGCGTGGTGGCTTCCTGTTCTTATGAAGCGAGACAGTTTGGCGTGCATTCCGCAATGCCGATAAAATTGGCGCTGAGGTTGTGCCCTGAAGCGAAAATCGTAAAGGGTGATATGGAACTATTTTCCCGCTATTCCAATACCGTTTCACAAATTATAGAAGAACGGGCGCCAGTAATGGAAAAAGCCTCCATCGATGAATTTTACCTCGACATCACCGGTATGGATAAATTTCATGGCTCTTACAAATGGACCCATGAGCTTTCCGCTACCGTGACCCGTGAAACAGGCTTGCCGATCAGCTTTGCGCTCTCGGTAAATAAAACGGTTTCCAAAATCGCGACAGGGGAAGGCAAACCCAAAGGTAACCTGCAAATACCGCAGACCATGGTACAGCAGTTTTTAAATCCCTTATCGATCCGTAAAATACCGATGGTCGGTGATGCTACTTTTAAGTTGCTGTCCCGTATCGCCATCCGCAACATACAGACCCTTGCCGAGATGCCCATAAATGTGCTGCAGGAGATGATTGGCAAGAACGGCATTGAATTGTGGAAGAAAGCCAACGGTATCGACAATAGCCCGGTGGAGCCATATCGGGAACGTAAATCCTTATCTACTGAAGATACCTTCCACCAGGACACTACAGACATGGTATTCCTGCGGTCCGTATTGTGCACCATGGTGGAAAAATTAGCCTACCAGCTCCGTAGTGAGGGATGGCTTACCTCAAACGTGACCGTAAAGCTCCGCTATTCCAATTTCGATACCGAGACAAGGCAGGTAACTTTAGCATATACGGCATCGGACCATACGCTAACCAAAGCTGTACTGGAAGCCTTCGGAAAACTTTACCAGCGCCGTATGAGCCTGCGCCTTGTAGGAGTACGCTTCAGCAAACTGGTTCGGGGCTCGTACCAAATTAACCTGTTCGAGGACACCCAGGAAATGATGTCTCTATACCAAGCGATGGACAAGATAAAAAACCGTTTTGGTGCTAATGCCGTGATGCGCGGCAGTGGTATCGGTCGATCAAGAATGATATAAATATGTACCTTAATTGCCATTCTTTTCACAGCCTGCGCTACGGTACCATACCGGTCAGCGATTTGGTGGCCCAGGGAAAAAGCCTTGGCATTACAGCTATGGCTTTAACGGACATCAATACGGTTACCGGCATTTACGAATTTTATAAAGCCTGTAAGGATGCGGATATAAAACCCCTCGTAGGTATGGAATTCCGTGAGCAGGGTAAACTGCTTTATATCGCCCTTGCAAAAAGCCGTACCGGGATTGGGGAGATTAACCGCCATCGCACAAAATACAACCTGGAAGGTTTGTCCGTACCTACAATCGCACCCGGTTTTAAAGAGGTATTCGTAATTTACCCTGTTGAAAATGTACTGGATACGTTGCGGGAGTTTGAATTTATCGGTATCCGCCCTGAAAACCTGTCGCTCCTGATCCGTCCCGAGTGGAAAAGCAGGCTTTCTAAAATGGTGGTGCTCCAGCCGGTAACCTTTCGCAGCAAAACCGAGTATAATCTGCACCGGATATTGCGGGCTATCGACCTCAACACGCTGGGAAGCAAGCTAACCCCTTCTGATTATTGCGGTGTGGATGAGCAGATGGCGCCCCCGGAAGAGATCATGGTATGTTACAGCCAGTATCCGCAAATAATAGAAAACACCTTCGCCCTTATCAATAACTGCCATTTTGAGTACCAATTCGGCGTCCCCCGGAATAAAAAGCACTACACGGCCAACCGAGACACGGATCTGGAACTATTAACAAGCCTGGCGTATCAGGGAATGGAAAAACGTTATGGACTTGGTAATGTCGGGGCGCGGGACAGGGTACAAAAGGAACTCGCAGTGATTCATCAACTGGAATTCAGTGGTTATTTCCTGATTACCTGGGATATTATCCGCTACAGCAATTCCATGGGCTTCCTGCATATCGGCCGCGGCAGCGGTGCCAACAGTATTATAGCGTACTGCCTGGGCATTACTGATATCTGCCCCCTGGAGCTGGACCTGTATTTTGAGCGTTTTTTGAACCTTAACCGCAAAAGCCCGCCGGATTTTGATATTGACTGGTCGTGGAAAGAGCGCGATGTGATACTGGATTATATCTTCAGGCGCTACGGTGCCGAACATGTAGCGTTTTGCGGCACGAATGTCGAGTTCAAATACAAATCCATTTTCAGGGAAGTGGGCAAAGTTTTCGGCCTGCCGAAAGAGGAACTGGATGCCCTGTCGGGTACCGCTATGGACCAGCACGATAAAAGTGAGGTCGTCAAACTGGTACACCGGTACGGGATGATGCTGGAGAAATACCCCAACCAGCGCTCCATGCACTCCTGTGGCATCCTGATTTCCGAAGACCCGATCACGGATTTTACGGCGTTGGAAATGCCGCCCAAAGGCTTCCCGATCGTACAGTTCGATATGCATGTAGCGGAAGAAATAGGCTTTGATAAGTTCGATATCCTCTCCCAAAGGGGTATTGGGCATATTGATGATACGGTGAAGCTCATCAAAAATAACCGCGGCATTACAGTGAATATCCGAGACACTTCCATTTCGAAAGATGAGGCCACCTGCAATGAATACCTGGGCAGGGGAAAAACGATTGGGTGCTTCTATATCGAAAGTCCAGCCATGCGCGGGCTGCTAAGGAGGCTGAAATGCAACAATTACAAAGTATTGGTAGCCGCTTCGTCGATTATCCGCCCCGGCGTTGCCCAAAGCGGGATGATGAAGGAGTATATTTTTCGCCACAACTATCCTGATAAATTTGAATACTTCCATCCGGTTTTCGAGGAGCAGCTTGGTGAAACCTATGGCATTATGGTGTACCAGGAAGATGTGATCAAGATCGCCCTGCATTACGGAGGACTTGCGGCGGCAGACGGGGATATTTTACGGAGGGCCATGAGCGGCAAAGGACGTTCCAAAGCGGCATTGCAGAAAGTAAAGGATAACTTCTTTGCTTCCTGTGCAGCCAAAGGGCATCCCGAGCAGTTAAGTGCCGAGATTTACCGGCAGATAGAGTCGTTTGCCGGCTATTCATTCTGTAAGGCACACTCGGCATCCTATGCCGTGGAAAGCTACCAGAGCCTGTACCTGAAAGTACATTATCCTGTTGAGTTCATGGTCGCTGTCATCAACAACCAGGGCGGCTTTTACCGTACCGAAGTGTATGTACATGAGGCGCGGATGTCGGGTGCCGCGATCCATAATCCCTGTGTAAATAAGAGCGAGGTGGAGACCACCTTGTATGGCAAGGATATTTATTTGGGCTTTATGCACCTTCAGGGCTTGCACGGGGAGATTGCAAAGTGCATCGTGGAAGAGCGGCTGGCTAACGGAGAATACGATTCGTTGGAAGACTTCATCAAGCGTGTGCCTATTGGGATTGAGGGGCTACAGCTTTTGATCTATATCGGCGCATTCAGCTCAACAGGTAAAAATAAAAATGAGCTTTTAGTCTCAGCCCGCCGTATCATGATGAACTTTAAGCCGGAACACCGCCAGCCGCAGCTGCTTCCTGAGCCTGTACGGGAATATAAACTACCTGAATTAAAGCGTTCGCCGTTCGAGGATGCTTTCGATGAGATTGAGTTGTTAGGCTTTCCGGTATCGGTAACGCCTTTCAATCTTTTGAAAACCGGTTACCGGGGTAATGTGATGGCATGCGATTTGGTACATCACCATAAGAAGCAGGTAAAAATGCTGGCGTACCTTGTATCGCGCAAGCATGTGCCCACGAAAATGGGGGCCATGTATTTCGGGACCTGGATCGATGCTAATGGGGAGTTTTTCGATACAGCACATTTTACAGGTAGCCTGAAAGAATATCCTTTTAAAGGGGGCGGGTGTTATTTGCTTTTGGGTACTGTTGAGGTTGATTATCATTTCCCAACGATTACTATATCTAAAATGGAAAAAATGCCCTTTATCGCCGACCCTCGGTATAGGGAGACTGATGTAGAAAGTTCACTTACCGAGCAGAGGCTGCGTGAGGATGTTTCGATGACGCACCGCGCCCCATACCCGCAGGAACAAGAGATTAACCTGCCAAGGCATAAAATGAATACGACACAGGAAAAGAAAGCAGTATGAAAAAGACAGCGAAATAGTAGATATAAACTTCAAGCCTGAACCGACTACAACAATTGAAAATTACAGCTATGACACTCTTTAACGATACCGACCTTTTTGTAGCGGGTACCAGCCCGAAGAAATATTTTGAACTGCCGGACTTAGAACTGATGCAGTATGATGGGTTTATTCCAAAAGAAGACGCTGACAATTACTACACAAAGTTACTTCATGACACACCATGGCACGGGTACCAAATGCCCATGTACGATAAGGTGGTGACGGTACCGCGTATGATTGCATGGTATGGGGAACAGGAGGAAGCCAGTGAAGATACCCAGCCCTGGACACCGGAGCTTCTGGAGCTTCGGCAAAAAGTGGAACAGGAAACCGGGCTCACATTCAACGCGGTACTTTTAAATTTATATCGCGATGGGAATGACAGCGTAGCCTGGCATTCGGATAAAGAACATAAGATCGGTAGCAATCCCAATATAGCGTCCTTGACCTTTGGACAGACCCGCCCTTTCCGCTTTCGCCATAAGACCAACAAAGATATCGGGCAGATTGAAATTCCGCTGCATCATGGCACACTGCTTTTGATGTCTGGCAGTACGAATACGTTTTGGGAACACCATATACCAAAGTCAGCGAAGGAGATGCTGCCAAGAATAAATCTAACTTTTAGACAAGTGAAATAAAGTGCCTCTTTTTTCAAGAGTTAGGTGAGTAAATTTCATTATCGAACACTTACTGTGATGAAGATATTCAGTCATAATTCATTGGAATGAAAGAGAAAGTGTTGTTGGTGTATGAAACAAAGGGGGATAATTTTACGGTGTGTTAAGAAATTCCCAGGTGAATTGTTATCATACCCCAAATCCGAGAAGAATAAAATTTAAAGATATATGGCAAATCCATGGCAAGAACTCCCTGGCAGTAACGGATAATGGAAAACCTTTTGTACGCAATATATGCATGGCCTTTTGACCTTCGTCTCAAACGGAGATTGCCAAAGGCGCAATTATTTTCAATGACAATTTAATATATCATATCTATGTTGCAATTTCATAAACAGGCCTGCTGTGTCACCTATGGCACATATTGAAGTTACATAATTAAACATAAGAGATGTCTGCTTCTTATTAGCAGTAAGTGCCTTATAGGCTTAATTTTATGACCAGCATCATATTCAGTTAAAATGAACTATTCTACTTTTATCAAAAATAATTCAGGTTATTATGATGAATGATTGCGAGATATGTGAGGTCCGGATAGAAAGTTTCCTCAAAAGCCTTGGGCCTGAAGAGCTCAAGATCCTCAACAGTAGCAAAACCGTTTACAATTTTAGATACACATGAAACAGATACACACTTTTCACATCCCCGTAATGGGTCTGTCTTATACTATTGATACACCGATAAGGGTGGCTCATTATGGTATTGATTCGGTAGTTTCTATCGTCGATGACGAACTTGCTGAACGGATGCGCGCCTTTTTTTGTTCCAGTTTTAACAGGCCATACATAGCTATTACAACAAAGATGTATGACTTCAGGGCTAACCGTATTACAGCCTACCTTAACCTGCTTGACGAATTGGTAAAACAAAAGTTTACCGAGTTTTACAATGAGATTGCGTGCAATCGGCAAAAGTTGGATAATTTCTTGTCAATGCTTCCTAAAACTTCAGGAATCGGAAAATCTCTCCGGAACTATTTTGTACAAAACCCAGAATCCTGTCCTAATGGAAGCCATAAAGAATTTCTGCCTGGCTCAATAGATGTAAATATCATGACTAAGGTCGACAAGGCTAACTATGACAACAAAACCTTACTGCCCTTCCAGTACAATGATGCCCATGCGGCTTTGCGTGGTTTCGCAAATAGTACGCTGAACTCCTCATTGGTTTTGTCGGCGGGCATGAATCCCTCGCTGTACAGTTATATCGCCACTTTCAAGGATTTTTTTCCTGATGAGAAGGGGGAGTTCAAAAAGCGGATTGTATTGAAAGTCAGTGATTTTCGTTCGGCTATGGTGCAGGGATGCTTCCTCGCGAAGAAAGGCATTTGGGTTTCGGAATACCGTGTTGAATCGGGCCTAAACTGCGGAGGCCATGCATTTGCGACCGATGGTCTGCTCCTGGGCCCAATCATGGAAGATTTTAAAAATCGAAGGGGAGAACTCGCTGCCACCACATATGAATTACTCGTAAGGGCGCTATGTGAAAAAAACTTCGTGATACCAATGGTGAAACCACGCCTAAGGATCACTGTCCAGGGAGGGGTGGGCACTTCTGAAGAACATGATTTTCTGCTTGATTATTACAATGTGGATTCTGTTGGATGGGGTTCCCCATTTTTGCTTGTTCCGGAAGCTACTGCAACAGATAAGGCTACCCGAAAACTTTTGGCCCAGGCGTGCGAAAGCGATTTGTACAGGAGCGATTTATCCCCTCTGGGTGTTCCCTTTAATACCGTATTGGGAACAACGAATGATTTCTACAAAATGCAGCGCATCAAGGCCCAAAAGCCAGGAAGCTCATGCCCGAAAAAACTTCTGGCCCTCAACAAGGAATTTGGAGAAGAGGGAATTTGTACTGCATCCCGTAAATACCAGCAGATCAAGCTGGACGAAATAGAGTCTGAACAGGAGCTGTTGTTGCCGGAAATAATAAAGGAGCGCAGTAGGGCAATTACTGTAAAAGCATGTTTATGTGTAGGTTTAGCCAACTCGGCCTATGTCGAAAAAGACATTCAGATCAAGGGAGAAAAGCAAGGCGTGGTGGTTTGTCCCGGCCCAAATATGGCTTATTTTGATAAAGAAGTTTCACTTCATCAGATGGTGCGGCATATATATGGCTATACTTCCATATTGGCTGACAGGTATCGACCAAATATGTTTATCAAAGAGCTTGAATTATACCTAAATTACCTGAAAAACGAAGCGGGACGGGAATTGCATGGAGCTGCAAAAGCACAGGCCAAGCGCTGGAGACTATTTAAAGACAACCTATTGGAGGGAGTCAGCTATTATGAAGCGATGTTTAACGGTACGGTACCCTTTGGTTGTGACAAGGATTTTATAATTGGTAAACTAGCTGAATACAAGACTGGAATACAAGGAATTGTCCTGCCAGAAGGGTAGCAGTGCCAAAAGTTAAGAGACCGTCTAAAAAGTAATTTTTAGGCGGTTCTTTTTTACTTAATAGTTTTAGAGATGTTTTCTTTGATTAAAAAGATTAGTGATATTGTTTCAGATTGCCAGTGTAGGGCTTGTACTGAACTTCTTAAGGTTATGTGCAAGAGCTAATAGCCCTGTTTCTACACTTACTTTATCAAGGCCCCTTAGCATAAACCTCCTGAAGTTCATGTTTTGCTTGATGTTGGCAAAGATGGCTTCTATCTCCCAGCACCTTCTTTTACGTTTAGCCACACCTTCTTCTGATAAAAGGAGTTCTTTAGCTTGTTTTTTGAGTCGTAAGAGATTGTAGTTGCGTTCTATAATACGGTTGCCTTTAGCTTTATGGCATTGTCCCCTTAGCGGGCATCCCGCACAGTTCTGTGCCTGGTAGCGTACATAGGTTTGCTCAAAACCTGTTTTGGTGGTGTCCTGTCTTATACCGATGTTTATCATCGGCTGTCCTATCGGGCAATAATAAATATCCTGCTCTTCATTATAAAAAAGGTTGTCAGGCAGGAAGGGATTTTCCGCACGTTTCTTATCATGCTGTTCTTTGTGGAAGTAGTTATATTTTACAAAGCCTGTAATCTCATTTTCTTCAAGGTAAGTGTAATTTTCTTCACTGCCGTAACCTGCGTCTGCTGTAACACTATCGGGCGATTCCCCATAGCTGTTGCTATGCTCATTGAGATGGTCTTTCAATGTGGTAGTGTCTGCTGTAGTCTGGGCAAGGGTATAGTTGGTGATGTACTGGTTGTTGCTGGATGCCTGTAGGTTGTAGCCGGGCTTGAGCTGCCCGTTGCCCATATGGTCTTCTTTCATGCGCATAAAGGTGGCATCAGGGTCGGTCTTGCTATAGCTGTTGCGCCCGCCTAATATCTCTTCCTGCTCTTTATACTTTTGAAGGTTCTTAGGCCAGTTCTTTTTACCGTAGTCTAACTTGCGCTTTATCTCCTTGTCAACTGGTTTATCCTTTAGGGCCTCATTGATCTGGTCGATGGTAGCTGCTATCTTTTCAGGGTCGATGGCAGTAAAGTCGGGCTCATTAAGTTCCTTTTGTTCTTCCCTGTATACCTTTTCTACATAGGCCCATATATCTTTCAGTTGCTTTTGGATGCGCTCACGGCTGGTCTTAGCTGACTTTGCCCATACAAAAGTATAACGGTTGGCATTAGCTTCTATCTTTGTCCCATCTATATACAGGTCTTTGATGCTGAGTACCCCCGCTTCCTGCAAAAGGAGCACTACCTGGGTAAAAATCTGTTTCAATTGGTTCCTTAGACGTTGCCCCCTAAAGTTATTGATGGTGCCATGGTCGGGCTTACTCTGGCCGCTAAGCCACATAAAGTGGATGTTTTCCTGAAGCGCCTGTTCTATCTTGCGCGAGGAATAGACATTGCGCAGGTAGGCATATACAAGAACTTTTAAAAGCATACGCGGGTGGTAGGAAGAACTGCCGCCCCCCTTATATTCTTTCTCTAAGGCAGTGATATCTAACTGGTCGATGATGTAATTGACAACACGAACCGGATGATTGGCTGCTACTAAATCATCATAGCTTGGTGGGAGTAAGCTTAACTGGTTCTGGCTATAGGTCTTAAAGGTAACTTTCTTGCTCATCCCTAAATTTAAGCAATATCCTTAAAATAGAAAAGAGGCTGCCTAACTTTTTAGACAGCCCCTTCCTTTCATCTTTAAGTGTTTGGATAAACAAAGATAAGTGCTCAATTTCAACATGATCCATTACAATAATTTTATACCATTGATTGGTGGGGTCATGTTTCTGCGGGACGAGATCAAATTTCTGAGCGACTGACTCTGAAATACCGTTGGACTTTATCGTTACGATGTTCATGTAAGGATTCCTGAAATAGTGGATGCCCAGCAGTTCCAACTGTTTGCAAAGCCAGGCGGTCCTCATTTGCAGGACGCTGATTTTTTCAAACCAGGCATGCGCGCCATAGGTGAAAAGGATCATCCATACCGCTACTGCATTGGCTCCGGAGCGGCTTCCGCAGAGCGTAAGGTCCATACCCTCGACATACTCAGCCTCCTTAGTCAGCACGTTCTCAATTAATCCTTTCCGACAGATAAAAATCCCGGTTCCGTAGGGAGCCTGCAGCATTTTGTGTGCATCGATGGTTAAAGAACTGACATGGGGGTTTCCAAAATGCAGTTCACTTGCCGGATTACTGAAAGGATAAATGAAGCCGCCATAGGCAGCATCTACATGCATTTTAAAGTGAGCGCCCAGCTTCTGCAGGATGTCGGTATAAACATCAGTATTGTCGACAGAACCGAACATAGTAGTTCCCATATTAGCTATTACAATAAAGTATTTCTTTCCTTTTTCCTGTGCGTCCTTAATGCTATCTTCCAAAGTAATTTCGCTTATAGCGCGTGTTTCAGAATCAACCGGGATCCTGCACCAGTCAATCATCAGGAGATCAGCGCCTTTTGGAATGGAGTAATGAGTATCTTCGGAGGCTATAATAGCAATTTCACTGCAGCAGGCACCGAAATTTTTAATAAAATAGTTCCGGTAGATCCACAATGCCTGGATATTCGCTTCTGTTCCCCCCGGAGCGATATAACCGTCAAAGCCATCAGGCTCGGCCTTAAAGACATCTATCGCAATAACATCAAGCACTTCACGCTCGATGGCCTGCGTGCCTTTAAATGCTTTTTCAGACGTGCCGAAAGTGTGGCAGCCGATATGGTTTGGGTTGGCCACGAAAGCCTGTAGTGTTGGGGAATCCTTTAAGAATGGTGCTTCGTCATGAAACACCCTGCCGTCTAACTTGGAGGCAGGATACCCCAGAGAAGGGTCCTGTGCGAAATTTACATTGTTTCCAAGTGCTTTTTTTATGTGCTCAAGTCTTTCTTCGTGCGAGAATTTTTTCCAATAGTTCATAAAGAATTTAATAGTAATGTAATAATTAAAAATAAAATCGCAGGCATGCTTCAGTAGCTTAGTGGCGATAAGTGTTGGCCTGTACTACTATAAAATGATAGAACACTAGAAAGAGCAAAATATTTTGCTCTTTCTAGTGTTCTATCATTTAAAATAAGTGTGGAAGGTCATAAAATGCTGCTTCAGCCTTTCAGTACTTTCCTTATCATCCACATCATCAACAGATTCCATAAGTGGGATCAGCCATTTATGAAGTTCAGCGTGAGCCTGACCCTCCATGGTACAATTTGAGGTTACCCCCTTTAAATTATCCTTCAGCATGGCCTTCAGCTTACTGATGTCTCCGTCGGGTCCAAAATCATTTACCGCAATTTCCATTGCATTAATGTATTCCAGCATAGCCTTGTCCACAATCCATTTCTCACCGTTATCCAATTCAATGTTGGCTTCTGCAACACCTTTTCTGTCATTTACACAGCCTGACAATGAAAGCGCTACTATAAGATAAGCTGTAGCTAAAACTGTTTTCATGATGCGGTTGCTTTACCTATTGCACAACTCAAATACGATTTAGCTTTAGATACAAATGAATTTTCACCTTTCTGCGGATAGCCAAGGACATGAAGCTTATTCACTATCACATCCCTATGTGCGGTACCAGTAATTTTTATCGTCCCTGTTTCCAGGGTAATTACAACATCTTCCACCTGAGGTATTTTTTTTAGCGCTTTTTTGATTGTGTTTTCACATCCGCCGCATTTAATATTCTCCACAACAAACAATTGTTCCATTTCAGTAATTTTAAGTAAATAAGAAAAATAAGTTGCCCTACAAGCATCAATCAAGTAGCTTATTCTACAATAAGTTTGCCTTTCATGATCGAAGAGTGGCCGGGGAAGGAACAGATATAGTCATAGGTACCTTTTTCAATAGTAAACTCTATAGTGTCGCTCTCACCTCCGCCAAGTAATTTTGTATGGGCAATAACATTCCCTTTTTCTGATTCAGGTATAAATTCATTAGCCTTAGCATCTGCGGCCTGCAAGGAGAACTTACCAATATCAGTTCCCGTTTTGAGGATAACCAGATTATGTCCCATAACCGATTTCTCCATCTTCCCTATATGATTTAAGGTAAGGGTAACAGTTCCGGGAGTTGCTTTTAATTCATTTTTTGTGAATTGCATCTGGTCAGTGCAATCGATCGCAAGTTTATTATCCACAGCGGCTTCCGTAGCGACTGTTTCACCTATTTGAGGTTCAGCATTATCCCCCTCATACGTTATCTCCTCATGATTGTGCTCAGCCTCTTTTTTGTCGTCTCCGCATGAATTTAATGCCAGGATCGTGCACACAGACAAAACTGTAAGTCTAAATAATTTTTTCATTTTTTAATACATTTTAGGTTATTACTTCATTATTATACAAAAGTAAATCACCTATTTGCACAGGAATATGACCGTAATCATAGTCGCACAGAAATATCAGCCATTCAGTCCTTTTGACTGGAAGGATGAGGTTATTATTAAAGATAAACCTATCGGTAATAATGTGCTGGAAATGAAAAGCAGTTCAAAGTAATGAGGGAGCTTCACGTACTCAAAAAAAATAGTAAATCCCTGTAGAAAAAGCAGTATTTCTGAAGATATGAAACCCAAATAAAAAATTAATACTCCTATAGTGAAGAATATATTTTTGAATTTTATAAAATAGAAAAGCGCCCCCGTTATTATCCCTAACATCGCAAGATGTATAAAGCCTAACGTAAAATTACGCACTGTATGCGATGCAACTGCGATCTGTGGCAATACAGTTACAGTCTGTATGCTTATTTTTAAAAAAAACGAAAATAATGGCAAAAGCAGTAGTAAGCGCGTTATTGGCGGAAGGGTATTGCCCGCTTTTCTAAAAGGCCAAACCAATTTTATAAAAAGGGCCAAAGCAAGTAACTGGAAAATGATTCCTAAAGCATTAAAATATGGTAGTGCTGCATTGTCATAATACCAACTAAGGGGCAAAGCGAAAGTCAGTACTGTTGAAATTATGAGCAGTATAAAAAAAGGCAAAAATTTTCTGTAGCCAATGATAATACTTTTTTGCTCGAAATGCTTGAAAAGAAGTGCAAGTACAGCAAAAATCAGCCATCCGTTAAACTGGAAGTGCAGGAAGAATTGCAATGATGAATAATATAAGGGGGAACTTTTTCCTCCGGTTGCACCTGTGGTGCCCAAACACCATGCTCCTAAAGTAGAGAGGGACATGAACAGCAACGAAGCCTTTAACATGTAGTAAGATGGTACTGGTTGCTTTTTTAAATCCCGGCTTACCCTGAAAAAAAAGTAATAGCTGCAAAAAATATGCGAGGTAGAAAAAGCTATTGAAAACAGGGCGTAGCCCTGAAATGGAAAACTTATCATCATCCCTGCCACTGTAGCCTGTGTGAGCCAAAAAAGCGCGTTGTATTTTTTTACCTTTTCTGCGGGAATAAAATATTTAACTATCAGTGAAAAAATCATCATGTAAGCCCAGCCAAGCATGGCAGTATGTGAATGGGCGTGCACCAGGTACTGATAATTTATATTTACCGGGTATATGTATGCAAATCGCAATAACAGCCCCATTAAAGCAGCTATGAGGAAATTTACGAGGCAGACAATAAGCCAGCTTTTTTTCATAATAAGAAATTATCCTCTAAAAATAACCTGAATAGTTGAGGAGTAAAAATCTTCGGCCTCTAAATTTTTTAATGAGGGTGATAAACCCGAGAGCGTGGGGGTGTCGTTTACAAAATGCTGTACATAGTACTTGCCCTTATAGCCTATCACTTCAAGGTAATTCACCATCTTGGCAAGGTCATTCTTCGTTATTAAGGAAGAGTGTACTGTAGTACGTACTTCAAACTTCATATTGTGCATCAGCAAAAGTGATAGTGTTTTTTCAAAATTGCCGAAAAGGTTACTCACTGTAACCGCTTTAAATGACTGTGGCAAAGCCTTGAAATCCAACGCCACATAATCAATGAGGTCCTGAGCAATTAAATTCCTCATCACTGCCGGGGTAGAGCCGTTAGTGTCGATTTTCACCATATATCCTCTTTTTTTAAGTTGAGTTATAAAGCCTGGCAATTGTTTATGAAGTGTACATTCTCCGCCGCTAAGCACAATACCATCCAGAAGTTTTCCGCGGCGGTCCAGGAATTTAAGGGCATCATCATAAGAGAGTTTGCCTTTGCCGGTAACAATATCGGGGTTGTAACAGTACAGGCACCGCATATTACAGCCTGCAAACCAAAATATGCAGGCTGTTTTATCCGGGTAATCCAGTAATGTAAAAGGTGTAATACTATATATTGGTAAAGCCACTATTTCTCTTCAAAATGCATTCTTTGCCTGTGCTCACCTTTTTTGCCAATATTAAAGCTTTCTACAGGCCTGTGGTAGCCCATTACCCTGGTATACACCAGGCACTTACTTCTTTTTCCTGAATTTGTTGCAAGGATTTCCTCACGTTGTTGTGTGTTCATACGGTTGTAATTTAAGGTTATCGTTTAGTATTGCATCATCACATTTAGGGCAGTATTCATGCTCACCGTTCAGGTATCCATGTACAGGGCAAACGCTAAATACAGGTGTAACTGTTATATACGGCAACTTAAAGTTGGTCAGCACTTTCTGTACAAACCTTTTGCAGGCTTCCGGGCTGCTTATTTTCTCTCTCATGTACAAGTGCAGCACGGTGCCTCCAGTATATTTGCACTGCAGGTCGTCCTGCAGAAACAATGCTTCATAAGGGTCGTCTGTATGGTCTACAGGTATTTGAGAGCTGTTGGTGTAGTAAATGTTTTCACCCTGTCCCGCCTGTATAATGTCGGCATATCGTTTCTTATCTTCTTTTGCAAACCGGTAAGTAGTCCCTTCGGCAGGTGTTGCCTCAAGGTTATAAAGGTTGCCTGTTTCTTCCTGGTACTCTTTCATACGCCCTCTGATGTGGTCAAGAATATCGGTTGCCAGGGTTATCCCGCTACTGCCCGTAATATCTTCTTTTCCGCCTGTAAAGTTCAGTATCATCTCGTTAATCCCATTTACCCCAATTGTAGAAAAATGGTTCCTGAAATGCGGGAGATATCTTTTAGTATAAGGAAACAATCCGCGCTCATACATTTCCTGTATAAATGCCCGTTTCTTTTCGAGGGTAGATCTTGCAACGTCCATAAAGTAATTCAGTTTCCCGTATAAGCCTTGAATATCCCCTTTGTACAGATACCCCAGCCTTGCCATATTTATGGTAACAACACCAATACTCCCGGTCATTTCGGCACTGCCAAAGAGGCCGTTGCCACGCTTTAGAAGCTCCCTAAGGTCGAGCTGGAGCCGGCAGCACATGCTCCGCACCGCGTTAGGCTTGTATGCCAGGGGATTCTCTGTGCGGTTGCCATCTTCATCTCTGACATACTGGCTTCCTATAAAGTTTTGGAAATATGATGAACCTATCTTAGCAGTATTTTCAAAAAGCAAATCTACATTTTCACCCTCCCAGTCAAAATCTTCGGTAATGTTTACAGTAGGTATCGGGAATGTAAAAGGCTGCCCGTTAGCATCACCTTCGGTCATTATAGTATAGTATGCCTTATTTATCAGGTTCATTTCTTCCTGGAAATGCTCATACCTAAGGTCCACAAGTTTTTCCGCACCCCTTTGCATGGCCTCTGCCAGTAGCCCATCATCATCAAGGCCGGTAAACAAATGCAGGTCTTGCCGGGTAGGTATCTGCTCTTTTAGGTCGGCTGGTACCATCCAGTCCAGGGTAATATTTGTAAAAGGCGACTGGCCCCAGCGGGCGGGCACATTAAGGTTGTACACAAAACTCCTTACAGCTTTTACAATTTCGACATAATCCAGCTTGTCTTTAAAAACATAAGGGGCGAGGTAGGTGTCAAAAGAACTGAAAGCCTGCGCACCTGCCCACTCACTCTGGAGAATACCGAGAAAATTAGCCATTTGTCCCAAGGCTTCCCTAAAGTGGGAAGGAGGCCTGCTTTCTACCCTGCCCCTTACGCCATTAAAGCCATCATTAAGCAGTGCCCGCAGGCTCCAGCCTGCACAATAGCCTGTTAAACAGTCAAGATCATGTATATGAATATCGCCGTTGCGGTGTGTGTAGCCTTCCTCTTTAGAATAAATTTTGTCGAGCCAGTAGTTTGCTATTATTTTACCTGCCGTGTTGTTAACCAACCCGGCATTTGAGTAAGAAGTGTTGGCATTGGCATTTATACGCCAGTCGGTCTGGTTTATATACTCCTCAATGGTTTGTGTGCTGTCTACATAAGTTGTATCGTCATTAAGCCCATTAACATGTTCACGCTGCAGCTTTCGTGTGTGGCGATACAGCATGAACGAGCGCATTACATTAAAATGATTTTTGTTGTATAATGCTTTTTCAATAATGTCCTGTATCTCTTCAACAGCCCATGTGTGCTTTTGTTCAAGATTTTGCAGCACCGTAGAAAAAACAGAGCCGTCAGCCGCAATGCTTACACTGTCAAAAGCTTTATTAATTGCTTCTTCAATTTTAAAGCTTTCAAAAGGCTTGTAGCTACCGTTACGCTTAATCACATATTTTTCCATAACGTTTAGTTTTCCAATTCTTTCTCCATTGCTATAGCCCTTGGAAATAAAATGTTGTTCTCTAAGTGTATGTGTGTGTGCAGGTCCTGCTCAAATTCCTGTAGCATGGCAAAGGTTACTTTGTATGTACTGCAGGCATCAGCCGGGGCATTATAATTATCTGTAAGCTGCGCGATTGCTTCAAAGCGCTCACCTTCTGTAGTGTGCTCATCTTTCATCATTGCAACAGGATTTTCAACTGTACCAAAGTGTGGCATCTCTATAGGCTCTCCGGTCTGCTTTGCCTTCAGCATCTTTTTAATGAACGGGAAAAGTATCAATTCTTCTTTCTTCATGTGTGCTGCAAGATCTTGTGCGGATTGGAGGAATAACTCATTGATCCTGAAAAGTTCAGGGTGCCTCTCACCGTGTACCTTACAAAGCTTATTTAAGTACTGTAAAAGTACAGGTGTTTTCTCTTCTATGTACCTGTGGTGCTTTTTCTCGATGTAGTCTATAAGCAAGTCAGACGGCCATGATAAATAATCGGTTGTGCCTGCCGAAGCATTAGCTACGTTACTTAATTCTTCAGTAAGCTGCTCTACGGTAATATTTTTCTTTTCGCAGGCTTCTTCAAGTGTCCTGTTCCCCTTACAGCAAAAGTCTATACCATATTTAGAAAATACCGATGCTGTCCTGAAATCTTCGGCAACAATTTCGCCTATTGTAATTTTTGTATCTACTGTCATCTCTATAATTTTTAAAATGTTATTAAATTGTTTTTTTTTGAATGTTCTATAATTAAAGTTGCTACTGTGAGCATATTTATAAGTTCAATTATCGGCACAGTTAGATCGTCATTGTTGTACAGGCTGGAGGTAGTATATTTTAAGTCTTTTAACCTGGCTAATGCTGTATTGCTGCTGTCGTTATCAGCATTATAGGAGGCCATTATTTCCTGCAGTTCTTTTTTTATGGCATTTATTTTCCTGTTGTCTGCCTTTAAAAGCCCATTATGGTATTTGCGTATGTAAACCTTTGCCGAAAACGACATGTCGTCTATTGTACTGCAAATTTTTTCCGCAGCCTGGTGTGCATAAACTACAGCCTCCAGCAGCGAGTTAGATGCCAGCCTGTTGGAGCCGTGCAAGCCGGTTTTTGCACATTCGCCTATAGCATATAATCCGGTTACTCTAGTTTGCCCGTGCTTGTTAACTGTGACGCCCCCGCACTGGTAGTGGGCTACCGGTACAATAGGCAAAAGCGATGTAAACGGATCCATTCCTTTACCCGTACAATAAGACAATATTGCCGGGAAATGTGTTTTAAATGCGTGTCGGTCAATATGCCGGCAGTCAAGATATACATGCTGCCGGCAGCTTTTTTGCAATTCAGTTCCAATCGCTTTTGAAACGATATCCCGAGTGGCAAGCTCACCTCTTACATCATATTGAAAAAGGAAACGCTTGCCCTCATCATTAACCACATGTGCGCCAGATCCGCGTAAGGCCTCCGTAAGAAGGAAGTAAGGATTTTTTCCGGGTTCATAAAGCGCCGTAGGATGAAATTGGATGTATTGCATGTCTTCTACCAGTGCATTTGCCCTGTAGGCAATAGCTACACCATCACCTGTGGCTATGTGCGAATTTGTAGTGTTCCTGAATACCTGCCCGCACCCGCCGGTGCTAAGCACTGTTTCTTTTGCGCGGATGTATCTTATTATGTTGGTGTCATCAAAATAAAAGGCACCAATACATTTCTTGTCACTGTTATCTTTTTCAACAACAAGGTCAATTACAAAGTGTTTTTCAAGCAGGGTTATATTGCTTAGTTTATGCACGGCATTTAGCAATGCGCTCTCAATCTCAAGTCCCGTTATATCGCCATGATGCAATATCCTGTGTGCCGTGTGGCCACCTTCAAGAGCCAGGTCCCACTGATTATTATTCATGTCAAATTTTACCCCAAGCTCTACCAGTTCCTGCAGTCTGTCGGGTGCCTGATGCACCACCATTCGCACAACCTCTTGGTCACAAAACCCTCCCCCTGCCTGCAAAGTATCCTGTACATGGCGGTTAAAACTATCGTTGAGCCTATCCATAACAGCGGCAATACCTCCCTGTGCATACCTGGTGTTCGTTACTTCTGCTGTATCCTTTGTCATTATGGTAATATGCAGGTCAGCTCTTTTCATTGCGGTTTTAATGGCAAATGATAGGCCTGCAATCCCTGTCCCTATAACTAATATATCCGTTTTAACCATATATCTAAAAAATTATGAGAGTTCAAGCATTCGTTGTATCGGGACTAAGGCTTTTAAACGGGTCTCTTCACTTACCTTTATTTCCGGATACCCATATTTCATGCAACGGTACAATTTCTCAAGTGTATTTAGTTTCATAAAAGCACATTCGCTACACGCACAGGTATTATCTTCATAAGCAGGTGCCGGTATAAGCGTTTTGCCGGGTGCATCTTGTGCCAGTTTGTGAAGTATTCCTGCCTCTGTGGCCACAATAAAGATTTCGGCATCACTGCTCACGATGTAATTAAGCATGCCCGATGTAGATCCTATATAATGTGCTACCTTTAATATCTGGGTTTCAGATTCGGGGTGTGCTACAATTTTTGCTTTCGGATATTCTTTATATAGTGCAATAAGCTTATCGAGTGAAAAAGCCTCGTGAACTATGCATGAACCGTCCCACAGGACGAGATCCCGATTTGTTTCGTTTTGAAGATATTTGCCAAGGTTCCTGTCCGGGGCAAATAAAATCGGCTGGTCTTGAGGAAACGATTCTATTATTTTTTTTGCGTTTGATGATGTGCAAACAACATCGCTCAGGGTTTTTATATCGGCGCTGCAATTTATATAGGTGACTACTTTATGTCCCGGGTACTGTGCTTTCCATTTTATAAAATCTTCTGCTTTGCAGCCATCGGCCAGGGAGCAGCCTGCATTTAAATCGGGCAAAACAACCGTTTTTTCAGGATTTAAGATTTTAGCTGTTTCTGCCATAAAATGTACTCCTGCAAAAACGATCATATCTGCGCTGGTGGCCGCCGCTTTTTTAGAAAGCTCCAGGCTGTCGCCTACAAAATCTGCAATATCCTGGATGTCTTTTTCCTGATAATAATGCGCGAGTATTACAGCATTTTTTTCCTTTCTTAATCTGTTTATTTCCTGAATTAATATATCTTTTTCCATATTTTAGGTAATATCCTGCTTAATCCAGCCCCTGCATTTATAATTATTGCATCAGTAAAATTAGCTTGCTGCATCCTCTTAGTTTATGACCTTAATCATATGGGCAAAATAAATAAATAAAAAAACGCAGTTACTTTCATAACTGCGCCAGGCAAGGGTTTAGTAAGATGTGCTTTATGGTTCACTGCACTAGTACCGTATAGTGCGGGATGATTTCTGTTTTGACTGAATTAGAAATAAGGCATGCAGCTTCTGCTTTTTGCATAACACGCTCTGCCTTGCTTCGCCCTTCTTCGGAAGCAATGGTAACAACAGGTTTTAAGTTAATTTGTGTCATTAAGTACTTGTTGTCTACCTTTTCCAGAACCCCTTCGGCAGTGCAACTAAAAGCTTTAAATTCCATTTTTGAGTGTTCGGCTATAGCAAGGAAAGTTGTCATATAACAACTCACTATAGCGCCTGTAAATAAATGTTCGGGTGACCAGATTCCCGCAATGCCTTTATCAAATTCAGGTGGGGTTGCAACCATCATAGATGTTGGAAGTTCAGGTGAGGCAAGTGTGCCTTTTCTTTCCCCTTCCCATTGCAATGATATGTTATAGCTGTGTCTTTTCATGATTTTTTATTGTATGTTTCCTTTCGTGATAAGCTCTGTATACTATTGAGCTACAAATTTGATACATCCTTTTTGGTTAAAACATGACTATAGTCATAATAAACACGGTGAATATAAATTTATGTTTGCTGGTAAAAAACCAGTCGTCATGTTGGAGGGGAATAAGAGGATCTATATGTTTTGCGTTGCAGTGTTGTTTTCAATATTTGGCTTCTATAACTATACCATTTACAGTGGCAGTACAACTGCTTCGGGCCCTCCATTTAGTGATAAGGCCCTGAGTGGGCAGGAGCTTTGGCAAAGCAATAACTGCTTTTCGTGCCATCAGCTTTATGGGTTGGGCGGGTATATGGGGCCTGACCTTACCAATATTTGTTCAGAAAAAGGAAAAGATGAAAAATATATTAAGTTGATGCTTAACAGCGGTATAAAAACCATGCCCCTGTTTAATTTTACAGAAGATGAGAAGGATGCTATAGTCTGCTTTCTGAAAGAAGTAGATGCTACAGGCTATTACCCTAATTACAAAGCTGTTATACACACTAACGGATGGGTAGAAATAGATATTAAAGATGAAAAATAAAGTTTCAATATTGTTTTTAGCTACCGCTTTGCTGGCATTATTATGCGGAATGCTATGTGGAATACTGGCCGGGCTGCAGTATGTAATTCCTGGCTTTATAAAAGAGATAATGCCATTTAACAACCTGCGGCCTATGCATGTAACCAGCGTTATAAGCTGGATAGTGTTGGCTGCTACGGGTGGCATTTACTACTATATGTCAGAGATAGAGGGCCAGGAACTGTTCTCTAAACTACTTGTAAAAGCACACTTCTTTATTTTTATAGTTACAGGCTGCCTTATATATTATAGCTATTACACAAAAACCTATGGGGGCAAAGAATACCTTGAATTTCCGCCATACCTTATCTTACCGGTTATAGCGGGGTGGATACTATTTGGCATCAGCTACTTTAAGACCTTGAGCGGAAAAGCAAAGAGCTGGCCTGTATACTTCTGGATGTGGGGCACAGGTATTGTTTTAATGGCTTACCACCTTAGTGAGGCCTATTTATGGCTGCACCCTTCTGTTGGTCCTGATTTTATTAAAGCTTTGGCTATTCAATGGAAAGCAGGTGGTTCGTTTGTAGGCTCATGGAACATGCTTGTATATGGCACTGCTATTTTCCTGATGGCAAAAATTAAAGGGGATGACAGCATTGGCCGTAACAGGATTGCTTTCTTCTTTTATTTTCTGGGGCTTACTAACCTGATGTTCGGCTGGGCACATCATATTTATATAGTACCCACATCGCCATGGCTAAGGTATTCTGCTTATATAATAAGCATGACAGAATGGATAATATTAGGGAGTATGATCTATCAATGGCGAAAATCGCTCCCCGTTGAATTAAAGATCAAAAATCTTATGCCTTACCGGTTTTTAATGGCTGCAGATGTCTGGATATTCCTTAACCTCATATTGGCATTATTGTTTTCTATACCTGCCATTAATTTCTTTACACATGGCACCCATACTACTGTGGCGCATTCTATGGGCACAACCATAGGGATCAATACCACAATTCTTATGGCCTCTTTACTGTATATAACAAAACAGGTTTATCCTGCTGTGCAAAACAAATTAACCGTTGCCGGCTTTAAGATATTTAATGTATCGCTGCTTTTATTCTGGATAAGCCTGCTTGTGGCAGGAGTTAAAAAGAGCATTTGGCAATATTTTGAACAGACAATTTCATTTGGCGCTATGCAGGACCAGCTTTACTGGGTATATATTGCATTCCTTATTTTTGGTGTAGGTATTTTCTCAGGACTATCCTTAATTGCTTATCAGCTTATGAAAGCTTTTATATTCATTATCTTTAAAAGTAAACCTCAAAAAGTACCTGATGTTGCCCTTTAGGAGACACCGGTTGTTTTACCTAACATTATATGGTTAAGAAGGCGCTTTAGTTATAAAATATTACGTTTATAAAGAAATTCCTTCCGGGCCGGGGAATATTATTCCAATCACCAAATGTGGAATAGTAAGCGTCAAAAATATTTTCTAACCCTGTTCTTGCCTGTATTTTATATTTTCCCGCATAAAAAAGATAGCCTGCATTGTAGTTTACAATTGCAAATGATGCTGTACCGTCTTCACCATATTCGGCAGCATAGTTGCTTTGCTGTGCATTTCCATATAACACCAGTTCGCTGCTAAACGATTTATGCCTATAAGCAATAGATGTTGTATACCTGAAGGGGCTTATAAAGGGGAGGTTGTGGTTGTTATTATCTCTACCCAGGCTATATGCCAGTTGGGTTTGCCAGTTAAAATGTTCACTTATTTTATATTCCGTATCAAGAGCTGTATTAAATATTGATGCGTATGGCAATGCAGTATAGATCTTAATGCCGTCAGCGCCTAATGTCATTGGTAAAAGAGCGGTATCGGGTTTGCCTATTATGTAATCCTTAATATGGAAATAGGAAGCAGAAAGTTTCATTGTGCCCTTTTCTTTTCTGTAGGCTACAGCAACATTACCTTCAAGCGATTTTTCGTTACTTAAACCAGGATTCCCTACATAATCATAATTATCAAAGCTATTAAACAGGTAAAAGCCATAACCTTCAGAAACTGATGGCGCCCGCTCACCATAACCTGCACCTACGGTAATTTCGACATCTTTTTTATGGGTGTAAGATATTGCTATGCTTTTTAGCAGCCTGCTCTTTGTTTTTTCTGCATCACGATAGAAAATCTGCATGCTTTCCAATCCTGACTGGCTTTGCACAGTGTTAGAATGCAGCCCGGCACTTGCTGTCAGCTTTAAGAAAGAATGGCAGTTAAACTCGTAGTTGTCCTCAAGATAAAGGCCATTGAAAAAAGTCCGTACATCTGGCCAGGTTAACATAAACATGCTGTTTTCATCAGGGTTGGAAGGATACATTGTCATCTCTGCATACGACCTGTTATAATATGAATTGTAATTGACTTTGAACGAATGCTTACCAAAACTACCCATCAGCGCCGAGTATCCGCCATAGGTTTGTGTTTCTCCGGGCATATCCATATGCATGGGCACAAAGGGGCGCTTAGTGTCGTCCATAATGTGTGTGACGGAGTTATAGTAAAGCTTGGTTTCCCATGTTTTCAGCGCGCTATTAACAGGTTTTACTTCAAGTTTTGCAGATGTTATTAGTGCTTCTGCAAGAGATACATCCATAGGCAATGCAGGATAGCCTACATCGTTTGCTTTATCGTAAATTGCAGAGGCTTCCAGTATTTTATTAATGCCCAGCCGGAAACCTGCAGTACCCGACAGGTTTAATTTCCTGAATTGTGAGAATAGTACTTGATTGTTATTACCGGCCTTGTAATTGCCGGCATCCCGATATATAATATCAGTGTCGGCATAAAACGAGCTCTCGGCATAACTAATGGCAGCACCCGCAATTTTTTGGTTGTTTACTGATTCATAGCCGGTGTTCAGCATGGTTTTCCATCCGGGATTTGTAAAGTAGTTACGGTTCCTTTTAAGGTCTACCGAGCCGCCTATAGTAGCGCCATAACCGCTGCCATGCTGGCCGGAGGTAATTGTGGCTTCGGAGAGATTAGAAACTTCTACATAAGATGTTACAGGATCCATTTTATCAGTACACGCACCAAATATGTGCATGCCTTCTATCGTTACCAGGGTGCGTTCCGTTGCCATGCTGTTTAGCACGGGCTCCCATGCATACCCCCCACGTTTTATCATTGTAATATTTCCTGATTGCTGTAGGTAGTCGTCTATTGTGGTAAGAGGTTTGGCCTGTTTAAGGTTAAGGTCTTTTTTCCTGCCTATTACTATAACTTCTTCCAGTACTTGTATCGAATCTTTTTCCTGTGCATAAGAAAAGGTAATGCACAGTATTGCTAAATGAAAAATAAGCTTTTTCATATTTTTTTATTTTGAAGTGTTTTAACAACACATAGTTATAGAGGCCGGGTTTTAATGAGATAGCCCCCGGCCATATAGAGATTAGTTGAATACGATTTAAAATTCTATTTCAAAGAAAATACTGCTTTCAGGAACAGTTTCGGTAACCGGCTCACCTTTTACAACCACATTTTCAGTATTTAAAAGCTGCAGGTTAATTTTCCAGTAGCCGCTCATTGTTAGCGACAATTTTCCATTATACAATCCATCAGCGGCCTGTGTAAGATCTACATTATTAGGAGAGCCATGGTTCCCCATACTTGGCATTCGGGGGTCAATTTTTATTGTATAGCCATCGACTGCAGGATAGCTCACCATCGACTCCATTTTGAACAATCCGGCAGTAACGTTATTGACCGCGACCCTGGGGGCTATGGGCTCAATCAGTGCAATAACATATTTACTGCCGTCTGTTCCTGTAAATGAAGCTACTCTTCTTTTGGAAGAAGCGGGAACATTTATTGTTTCGCTAACAGAATAATCATTTCCATTTAAGGTGTAATTAACCTGTAATGTCCAGTACTCTATATCGTTTTGTGCCATCTGGAATACTATATAGCCATTGTATAGAGTTTCTTTGCCGGGCGTTTTTGCTATGCCTGAGAAAGGGCAGGAATGCTGCATTGAAGCCATGTGCATAACCGGCATCCAGGACACTGTTGCATCTGTTTCATAAGTTCCTGTTGTTTTGTCTTTTATTCTTAGCGAAACGGCATTATAACCTTGCTGTAATGTCCCGGTAGGGGTGTAAAGTTCTACTATATGTGTGTCGTTAGGCATTTCCTGTACAAGTGTAAGGCCCTGCAGCTCGTTGATGGTAACAGTTTCAGGCTCATCAGAAGAACATGAAGAGAAAAAAGCGATTATTATAAGAGATAAATATTTTAAAGTTTTCATTGTATTGATTTTAAGTGATGATAATAAGAGTCCGCTCCGGCTGTAAACCGAAATAAAAGACACTAGAAAGTTGATTTAAACTAATACAATAGCGGAGGGTGAAAAATGCTGTTGCTGTTTTTATAGCTATAAAAATTGGTATAACTGTCCTGTATATCTACTATAAAAGCGGCATCTCTTGGAAATACAAATTCTTCAATGGTATGTAAATATAGAATTTCCTGTTCAGCTACTTTTATCCTGCGCCCGGGGTTGGTGCTTTCGGTATCAGCAGAGGCTTTTGCAAGTTCCTTTTTAAGTTGGCACTTACCGTTACATTTCAGGCTGGTGTTGCCTTTGTTTTCACAAAGTTCTTTCACAATATAATCATAGTTTACAAAATACCCTGCTACCGGAATAACAGGCCTTAAGAGGATGATAAGGGCAATTATGATCATAAACTTATTCATACCGCAAAGTTATATCATGGAGTACAGTTTATTTATGACCGCGGTCATGTTTTATGTATATATATACAGCTAACTTTGTAAGACGAAAATAATGAGGGTTTGAAGGCCCTAAAGTTTTACTGTCATGCTAATAGATCTTGATTTACTGTACACTTGGGGAGCCGTTGCCAAGGAATATAAAAAAGGTGAAATTATTTTTGAGGAAGAAGGGATAGCTAATTTCTACTACCAGATCATAGACGGCTGCGTTAAAATGTTCAATACAAATGATAAGGGAAAAGAGTTTACCCAAGGCTACTTTTTTAACGGCCAGAGTTTTGGAGAACCCCCACTTTTTATAGACGAGCGTTATCCGTCTACCGCGATGGCTTTTCACGATACTACAATAATCAAGCTTTCTAAAGATAAACTCATAAGGATACTGGATGAGTATCCTTCCATACAAAAACAGTTTTTAAACCTGATGGCACGCAGGATATATTCTAAAGCCAAAACATCTAAAGATATTATTAACCAGAATCCTGCTTTCCGCATCATTGCTTTTTTTAATACCAGCAAGAAAAATAAGGAAGGCGAGAAAGAATTAATCACGTATACCCGGCAGGAAATAGCAAATTTTACAGGATTGCGGGTAGAAACCGTAATCAGGGCGCTTTCCAGGATGAATACTGAAAAAAAGATTGAGATTAAGAACCATAAAATCTACTATTGATGAAGGCAGGTCTACAGTTTTGGTTCAAATTTTCGCTGCTCAATTTATTAGTTGTTGCCATTATAGGGTTATTGATGCGGTATAAAATAGGGTTTGAATTTCCTTACCTGAACCAAAAGAACCTGCAGTTTTCCCATTATCATTTTGCGTTCTACGGCTGGATAAGCCACACCCTTATGGTGCTTATGGTTCATTGTCTTCTAATGTCTGACGGGAGCTTAAATGTGAGAAAATTCGGCCCTGTATTCATAACTAACCTTATTGCCTCTTATGGCATGCTTCTTTCATTCATTGCCTTTGGTTATGGCGTTACCGCAGTTGTTTTTTCAGTAATAGCCATTGCTGCCTCCTTTTGGTTTTCAATCCTATATATAAAAGAGCTAAAACGAGCTGTTATCAATACAATAGCATCAAAATGGTTTAAAGCAGCACTATTATTCAATGTAATTTCTGCTGCGGGAGTTTTTGCTTTGGCATATATGATGCTTACAAAGAACGTGCATCAAAATGAATACCTTGTCTCCGTTTATTACTTCTTGCACTTCCAATATAATGGATGGTTTTTCTTTGCCTGTATGGGTTTGTTTATGAATTATATAAATGCTCAAGGACAAGCTTATGTAGTAGCTTACAGGCTCTTTTTTGTTTCCTGCATTCCTGCATATTTTCTCTCTGTTCTATGGCTCGACCTTCCGCTGTGGCTCTATGTTATCGTAATGCTGTCTGCTCTTGCTCAATTATGGGCATGGCTTTTAATTATTAAGCAGGTGCTCAGGGCAAATCACATAATTCGTAACAGCCTGCCTTTTATACTGCAATATATTTTGCTTTTTGTAGGCACTGCTTTGAGTATTAAGCTCCTGTTGCAGCTGGGGTCTACAATACCGGTAATAAGTAAGCTCGCTTTTGGGTTCAGGCCTGTAGTTATCGCGTACCTCCATCTGGTATTGCTAGCGATAATTACACTCTTTCTGCTGTACTACATGTATGCTGTCAATATACTTACCACATCCAGAAAAGTTCTATTAGGCCTTTTACTGTTTTCCGTGGGCGTTCTGCTAAATGAAGTAATACTGGCGGTGCAGGGTGTAGCGGCCTTTACTTATACTATTGTTCCACTTGTAAATGAGGCTCTTTTTATAGCGGCTTTAATACTGGTTTCAGGCATTGGGATCCTTTATTTATACACTATAAAAAAAGGTTGAAAATTTGTGTATGTATGATTACACTCATAAAGTTATAGGATTCAAGTTAAGTACTTTGTACTATAATCCTAACAATCTAATTATCCCGTAACTATGAAAAAAGTAATTAAACCATTATTATTAGCAGCGCTTATGGCTTCTTTCGGATGCCAACAGACAAGTACTGAAAAAACAGAGGCTGCTTCTGAGACTGAAGCTACCCAAAGTGTGGGCCAATCAGGCGTGCTGGATGAAACTTCTAAACCCAATGTAGTCCAGACGGCGATAAGCAGTAAAGACCACACTACGCTGGTTGCCGCTGTAAAAGCTGCAGGACTTGTTGATGCGTTAAGCAACGCAGGTCCATTTACAGTGTTTGCACCTACAAACGCTGCCTTTGATAAACTTCCCGCAGGCACGGTAGAGGGCCTTTTAAAGCCGGAGAAGATAGATGATTTAAAAAATGTATTAGAGTATCATACCTATGTAGGCGTTCTTAAAACAGATTACATGCAGGATGGGCAGGAATTTGAGATGGTGTCATCCGGGAAAGTGAAAATAACCCGGGAGGGTGAAAAAGTTTTTGTAAACGGTTCTGAAATAGTAGCCTCAATAGAAACTTCAAACGGTATAATACATGTTGTGGGAGATGTACTTCTCCCTAAATAGAAATTAGTTGATTGTTAATTCAGAAAAGCGTAAACTCTTAGGAGTTTACGCTTTTTGTCTATCTGACATTGGGCGACTATACAAATATCCCTGATGGCTAATCGATAGGGGTGAGGGTTTTATACATCATTACCGCAGCTATATTTGTTGCCCTGCTTTTTATCTCTTCTGCCTTTACCCCTTCAAACATGCTGTCTACGGTTTCATTGAACAAGTGGTTCCAGTGATTAAAATGCTCTTTTGTCATGGTGTTTTTGCTGTGCAGTTCCCTGTGAACAATCATGGGGCTGCCACTATAATTACCGGTGTAAAATAAAATGTTTTCCCAAAAGTTATACATCTTTGGCAAGTGCTCACCCCAATTAACCCTGGCGACATCATTAAAAAGGTAACCAATAACATCATCATTCTTTACCTTATCATAGAAGGCATTCACTAAGTGTTCAATATCTTTCCTGTCCTTTATATCCTTTTTCATGATAATTATTATTAATGGTACATTATGTCATGTGATCATAAGCTAACCCTTATAAATCTTTATTTTTAAATTTCCTCAATGATATATAAAAAGGTATAGCGGCCCAAAGGCATAGTAGCAGGAAAGAAATTATAAGTCCTGCAGTTGTGCCAAAAAAATCTTTGAAAATTGCTCCTGTATAGCCCATCATGGCTGAGACATCAAGATGCATCAGTATTTGTATACGAGCCAGGTCTATAGGGCTTAGCGCAGTTATGCCTACCATTGCATTTTCTATCGGATATTCAGCAAGCTGAAACAATAAAAAGAGGACCATACCATCAAATAGTAAGGCAAAATAAAGCCATGCCATAATTGCAATACCTATACCTTTAGCTTTATCGCGGGTAAGTATTGAACTTAAAAAAGCAAGTGCAACAAATATTACCGATATAAGGCATCCGGTTAAGATCATCATGAAGCCCACTGCATCGGGAGAGTTTACAAGCAGAGGTATACCGGCGCCAACAAAAAAGGCCAGTACCATAGAAAGTGAAAGCCCTATAAACAGGCTAATCCATATTTTTGCCCGTTTTACAGGCTGACTAAGTAAAAGCTCAATGAACTCTGAACTATTGTATATATAAATTGTAGCGAACAGTACAGAAACCAACGGTACTGTAAAAAGAATTACATTCAAGATGGTAAGCAGCCCTTTTGCCGAATTATCTTCCAGTGCAAACGAACTCCACGATAGTATGGCAAGTATAAGTGTATAAGTTACAACTATCTTATTTTTAAGTATATCCAGTAATATGATCTTAATTAATCTCTCCATTTTTCTGCTGTCTTAAAATTTTTGCTATCGCTTTGGATATCTTAGTTTCATTAGTTTCAGTTATTAGCTGCTCAATCTTCTTATGAAAATGTATTTTACCTTCCTGCATAAAAACTATCTCGGTAATTAAATCATCGAGCTCGCTAAGCAGGTGAGAAGTTATAAGGATCAATTTTCCTTTTTCTTTTTCTTTGATTATCTTTTCTTTCAAAATTTCTGATGCCAAGGGATCCAGGCCTGCTGTAGGCTCGTCCAGAATTAGAACATCCGGATTAAAAAGGAATGCTAATACAGCGCTTACTTTTTGTGTAGTGCCGCCGGAGAGCGTGCGCATTTGTTTTTCTAACATTTTTTCAAGGCCAAATGCATGGTAAAGATCTTCGTCCAGCGCTTCTTTAGAGTTGCGTATCCTCTTGATCATATCAATAATCTGGGCTATTGTCATGTTATCGGGATAACGCCCTATCTGGGGCATGTAGCCTATTTTTTCACGGTACAGGTGTTCGCCCAGTACTGTTTTTCCATTAAATTCTATACTGCCTTTATCGGGCAATACCATTCCCAAAATAGATTTAATAAGAGTGGTTTTTCCGCAGCCATTAGGCCCTATAAGGGCAATGCATTGTTGTTTGCCGCAAGAAAAATCTACATTATTCAATACTTCCAGTTTCCCGAACTTCTTGCTTAAATTTTTAATCTCTATCATAGTGGCAATGCCTTCATTAAAGGTGAATTATCTATAAAATTATCCGGTGTTATGCTGGGCAGTACTTTTTCTGACTTATCCAGCAGGGAAATCATAAAGCTGCGGTATAATAGCATAGTGGACGGATTGCTTTCGGTAAGCACGGCAAAGAGGCTAAGCGGATGATAAGGCACATCGCCTATGTTATCCCGGTTAATGTCGTAGCCCTCATACTTATCCCAGTAATTATTGTTAAAAGTATTGAGTACAAGGCTTCCGTTCGTGCTTATGTCAAAAGTGTTTTTAAGATAGTTATTGTTTACAATTTCATTTTCCATACAGCTTGCCTGTATTTTCATTCCCCATCCGTTAGCCGAGAAGACATTTTTCTCTACTTTAACCCTGGAGGTGCCTTCCATATAAATACCTGATGTATTTCTGGCAAACCTGTTATTGAATATATAGCTGTCTGAGATTTCTTTGAGAAGCAGGCCGTAAGCCGAGTCGCCCCAGTTTTCTTCAAAGTAATTATTGAACATTTTTACATTTTTAGTAAACATCACGGCTACACCGGCACCGTTGTTCTTAAAAACATTTGTGATGTAGGAATCGTTGTGCGAAAACATAAAGTGCAGCCCATACCTTACATTGTTTTTTGCAATATTTCTCCAAATAACGGATTCTGTTACAAATTCAAAATAAATGCCATCGCGGTGGCCCGATATTTTGTTACCTATTATTTGAAGGTTTTCGCTCTTCCAGCAGTGTATGCCGTTACCTATAAGTTGTTCATCTTCACCATATGCAATTATGGCATTATTTTTTACAATGCAGTTTTTTCCATTTTGTATGTAGATCCCAAAGAAATTATTGTCAAGTATATTATTGGCAATTACCACATTGTCGCTGTCATACACTCTTATCCCGCAAGGGTCGTTAAGTGCAGAGTGCCCTGAGTTTATTATTTTAAGCCCTTTTACGACAACGCTGTCTGTACCTATTGACAATACTTCATGTTTGCTTTGCCCGTCAAGGACAGGATAACCTTTGCCTAAAACAACAACTCTTTTTTTAATAAGTATGTTGCCCTCTTTATAAGTGCCTTTATTAATAATTATGGTATCGCCGTTATTTGCTTTCGCAATGGCCTGCTTAATGGTTTTTATGGCAAATTCGTTCCCCACATTAATAACCTGGGAATTTGCAGTACATAAAGACAAAAAGGTTATTATATTAAAAATCAGTTTCATTAATATGCATTAAAAATTTCTGCCCACGACTTGGTATCAGCATTTAGTTTTTGCTTGTATTCATTTGCCTCTTTCTGTGTGCTGAAGGCAGCAATATTTCCCCTCATAGGAGAGCTTATGTCTCCTCCCTTAAGATAGAAACTGTTTTCGGCAGGTATAAGGGTATTATCATGTAAATAATCATTTACGTAGAAAGAACTGTACTTAACCTGGGTATTAGCTTTTACATATTGTCCCATGCACGACATATCGTCAAATTTGTAATGCCTTCCTTTCTGGGTAATTACTTCAGCGCCAAACTTGCCGTTAGATATGGTCATTTTGCAAAACTCGCAACTGTCACTATTCAGCTTTATTGGTTTTGGTTCGGTTGTATTACAAGAAAACATAATTAAAGAAGCAAATAGTGCAACGGTCCCGGCGGTAGCCGGCTTTCTAAACCTGTTAATCAGGTTTGTTTCTTTAATTATTACCATCAGCAATAACAATCCTGCTGCAAACAGCATCCATCCGCCGGTATCAGGGATTGAATAGGCACCAAAATTCAGTAATTGCTTGTAGCCAATGAGAGGTGGCTGGTATGCCATTCCCGGTACTTGTATAGCGGCATGAGGGTCAAGATCATGTCCGTAATCATAGTTCCACCTGTAAAAATCTAAACCTGCCAGTACGCCAAATAGCAGGAACGATACAAACAGGGCTATAACACATTTTTTGTTTGAAAAGAAAACCATAAGTAATGACACAATTCCAAAAAAACCAATTATATAAGGCAGTATTTTAAACTCTACAAAATTTTCGGTATGAAGTGTTTTCATACCGATGTAATGGTTAAGGCCATTTATAATTTCCACATCTCCACCTATCTTATGAGCATGTAATTTTAAAACCAATCCTTCAGGGTACTGAGGGGCATCAAGGTCTATCTGCCACATAGGGAAAAGTAGTGAACAAAAGAAAAGTATTGCGGTAACTCCTAAAAAAAGTTTTGACAGCAAAGAAATTTTTGAAAAAGTCATGATAAAAGAATTTAAAAGGGACAAAATTTTATTTTTGCCCCTTTTGTTGAGATTTTATTTAGCTGCAGGTTGGTTAGTTCCTAAGCTGTAGGATATTGGGACATTGCTTCCCGCCGGGGATACTCTTATGTAACCCGACATCTCCTGGTGAAGTGCACTGCAAAAATCTGTGCAATACATTGGGTACATCCCAGGTTTTTTGGGTAGCCATTTTAATGTAGTGGTTTCACCGGGCATTATGAGGAGCTCACCGTTATCTGCCCCTTTCACTGCAAAGCCGTGTGGTACATCCCAATCCTGCTCAAGATTAGTAACATGGAAGTAAACTTCGTCACCTACTTTTACACCTTCTATGTTATCAGGCGCAAAGTGAGAGCGTATCGAGGTCATGTATACATGCACTTTATTCCCTTCCCTTACTACTTTAGACTCTTTTTCGCCTTTAGTTGCGTATGGATGTTGGTTGTCATCAAGCTTATAAAACTTAAGCTGCCCGTTGTTCCTTATCAGGTCGGCAGGTGCTGCCTGTGCATAGTGTGGCTCGCCTATGGTAGGGAAGTCCAGTATTAACTGCATCTTATCGCCACTTATATCAAATATCTGAGCACTCTGTGCAAGTTCCGGCCCTGTAGGCAGGTAACGGTCTTTAGTGATCTTGTTGTAAGCAACCAGGTATTTACCAAAAGGTTTTTTACTGTCACCACCAGGTATCATAAGGTGTCCTATTGAATAATAAGTAGGAACCCTGTCTAACACTTTAAGTGTTTTGATATCCCATTTAACAATTTCTGAAGATACAAAGAATGAAGTATAAGCATTTCCTTTACCGTCAAACTCTGTGTGTAGAGGGCCTAATCCAGGTTTTTTAACTTCACCGTGCAGTACGCTTTCATATTTCAGTACCGGTATGCCTTCATAATCACCTTCATATTGCTTGCTTGCAATAGCCTTTTTCAGTTTATCAAAACTGAATACAGGTATTAATGCCGCCAGTTTACCACTGCCTACAATATATTCTCCTGTAGGGTCTACGTCGCATCCGTGAGGAGATTTAGGGCATGGTATCATGTAGCATATGTCCTTAAACTCTGCTGCATCAAGTACCAGAACTTCTGTTTTTATTTCAGATTTCGCCGTATGGGTTTTTTCATCCCATGTGTTGTGTGCATACTTAACAGCTTGTTTTTTCCCTTTACCTGCTTTAATATACTCTTCGGCTTTCTTCCAGTTCACAGCCATAATAAAGTCTTTATCTTTTTGCGATGCATTCACCTCAAGTAAAGTATTTGCCTGTTCTGTATTATAAGTTGAAAAGAAGAACCATCCATGCGATTTTCCTTTACCTGCGTGAGAAAGGTCAAAGTTCACACCTGGAGTCCTTATCTGGAAAGCGATATCCATTTCACCCTCTTTGCCTACCTTAACGAAACTAATATGTCCTTTAAAGTTTTGTTTGTAAGTGTTAATGGGCACATCGCCATTCTCATAATCTCCGGGAACACTAAAACGTGTACCTGCTACTACATACTCAGTATTTTCAGTAATAAAAGGAGATGAGTGGTTACCACCACTGTTTGGCAACTCAATGATCTCAGCAGTTTTGAAGGTTTTAAGGTCAATACGTGCAATACGCGGGGTATTGTTTGCATTACCAAAAACCCATCTGCCATCTACCTCACCGTTTGTTTGAGACATTTCGGTGTGGTGTAAATCGTCCCATGGCACAAAACCATGAGATGTGTTAAGCATTGGTTTCGTTTCTTCGCTATAGCCCCATCCTTTTTCAGGGTCAACAGAAAACACAGGGATTACACGGAAAAGTCTTCCGCTTGGTAAGCCATAAACGCTTAGCTGCCCGCTGAAACCACCGGATACAAAGTTGTAAAACTCATCGTATTTGCCCGGAGCCACATATGCTTTTTGAGCCGCATCACCGCTTACAGCATCACCGGAATTTTTTGGCTTACAGGAAACAAACAAAGAACTCCCCAAAATGATTAAAGCAGCGGCTTTTAATAAATTATTTTTCATGGTCAATAAAAATTGAGTTAGGTATTGCGGTGTATTATTTAACACCGTCTATTTTGCGCATATATTCAAGTATGTTTCTTGCTTCCTCATCGTTAAGCCCCTGGTTAGGCATACGCACGAGGCAGATTTCAAGCTGGGCCTGTACTTCAGGGTCCTTGTCTATCATTGGGTCCGGATTGGTGATGAAATTCATGACCCATTCCGGCCTTCTTCTCTCCGTGACACCTTTCCATCCTGGGCCTACAAGTTTTTCATCCGTAACCTTGTGGCATGATAAGCATTTTACGCCTGCAACATCTTCACCTTTATCAGCCATGGCTTGGTCAAGTGAGGCCCCCAGGTCTACCTTATCATACTTGCCTTCTCCTCTTTTAGGGTCATAGTCTGATGGGCTTGCCGCAGTTTCCTCAGCATCAGGTTTCGAAAAATCCTGTTCATTTTTTGCTTTGTCTCCCCCACAGGACATCAGGAATATGGAGGCGATAGTTAGGATTGCTAATTTTCTCATGATTGTTGATTAATTATTATAGGACAAACTTACTGTGCATATTGCCCTTATTTTATGACCGTGGTCATACTAATAAATGTTTTTAGCTCCGTAGCAGCATTTTAGCGCTAAAGCAACTTATTATTTTACAATGTATGACTGTGGTCATAATCACTTGCCCCTACTATATTTACTTTTGCTCTATTAACATAGCGGCGGAACATAAACTGAATACTAATGGCCTATCATCACATCCTGCTTCTTTTACACCTACTGGCCGCTACCATTTGGGTAGGCGGGCATATCCTTCTGCTGGCATGTTATGTGCCTGCAGCACTGCGGGAAAAGAACAAGCATATCATCCTGGACTTTGAAAAAAAATATGAGAAACTGGGCATGGGCGCCTTATTGGTCCTTGTAGGTTCCGGGATAGCCATGGCTATTGATTATGGAATCGCCCCAACGGATTGGTTCAGCTTCGCGGCACCTGTGGAACGGGTGGTATCGCTTAAACTCCTGTTGCTGCTTTTGACGCTGCTGTTGGCACTAAGCGCGCAGTTTAATATCATACCGCGGCTTAAGGCAGGAAATAATAACCTACTGCCTTTGCTTTACCACATCATGTTTGTCACTGCACTTGGTATACTAATGCTTGTAATCGGAAGTTTTGTAAGATTTGGAGGGATATGAAAGAAAATAAACCATTAAAGCGTTCTGCGGCGCTCCGACCCTTAAGTATTGACCATCACCAGGGATTGCTGCTGTGCTGGAAAATAAGAACAGGCATTAAGAGACGGATAGACCCGGAAAGGATTTCGTCATATGTTAGGTGGTTTTACAAAAACCACCTCCTGCCTCACTTTGAGATAGAGGAACTCCATGTGTTCCCAGTTTTAGGAATGGACCATGAATTAGTGAAAAGGGCGATGGGAGAGCACAGGTTAATGCGGACATTGCTACCGCCAATAAGTACTAACGAGAAACTGGCACAAGCTGCGGAGGTTTTGGAATCACATATCCGTTTTGAAGAGCGGAGATTGTTTGAGCAGATCCAGCTAGTGGCAACCCCGAAGGAACTTGAGCAGATCCAAGCTGTTCATCAAGGCTTGGCATTTTATGAAAATGACACAGACAGGTTCTGGGAAAGAGAATCATAGCTTCCTAATAATTTGCCTTTTTGAAGAAGAGATCCATCCTTGCTAAAAGTTCAGATCAAATTTAGTTATCATATGCTGTCATAAGTATGTCGTAAATAATGACTACATTTATGGTTGTAAACACTAGTTTTGGATAAAACCCTACAAGTGAATGACGTCCAACAAGGATGCTGCAATTACTGACACTGGAAGAGTATTCCGCATCACGGGTATACCACGAGCAAAATCTCCTTTTACCATCAGCATTCTGACAAGTAGGCTTTCGCTAAACTTTTCTAATCAACTAAAACAATTATCAATATGAACCAAGAAAGAAAGTTATGGATTGCATTTATCCTGATCACAACGATATCGTTGGGGGTCTTAGGATATTTTGGCCACGAGATCTACCAAAAGGCACCACCATTGCCACAACGTGTCGTTACTACCACTGGCGAGGTAATTTTCCAGGGGCAGGATATTAAAGACGGCCAGAATGTATGGCAAAGCATGGGCGGGCAGGAAGTGGGCTCTGTCTGGGGACATGGCGCGTACCTTGCGCCTGACTGGACTGCGGACTGGCTGCACCGTGAAGCCCTTTATATCTTAAACAGGTGGTCGAAATCGGAATACGGAATTTCTTATGAAACGTTGCCTAGTGAAAAGCAGGCTGGGCTGGAGCGGCGGCTTCAGATTGAACTTCGCAAAAACACATACGATCCTGAAACCGGCGATATCACTGTTTCGCCCATACGGGCCGAAGCCATTGAATACCTTAACAGTTACTACGCGGGACTCTTTATGGAAAATCCTGAGTTGGACGAATTAAGGAACAATTATGCTATTCCGAAAAATGCGATAAAAGATGCCGCGCGGATGCGCCAGATGAGCGGTTTCTTCTTTTGGGCGACGTGGGCATGTGTAACTGAACGTCCTGATAGCGACATCAGCTACACCCATAACTGGCCGGCTGAAGAACTCGTTGGGAATAAACCAACCGGTAACCTGCTAATCTGGACCGGCGTCAGCATAATCCTGCTGTTGATCGGTGTGGGAGGAATGGTTTTTTACCATGCCCGCTTACGTGAAGAGCATATGCCGGAAATGCCGGTTGAAGACCCGCTGATGCGGCAAATACTGACCCCTTCTATGGTGGCGATCAAAAAGTACATATGGGTGGTAAGCATATTGATCCTCATCCAGGTTACTGCAGGGGTGGTAACCGCACATTACGGGGTTGAGGGTGATGCATTCTACGGCTTTGACCTTGCAAGCACGCTTCCTTATGCCATTAGCCGGACGTGGCATGTCCAGCTCGGTATATTATGGATTGCCACCGCATGGTTAGCTACCGGGCTATATATAGCACCATCAGTTGCCGGGAAAGACCCCAAGTACCAGAAGCTTGGCGTAAACTTCCTGTTTATCTGCATACTGATCATCGTATTAGGTTCAATGGCAGGCCAGTGGATGGGCGTTATGCAGAAGCTTGGGCTTGAAACCAACTTCTGGTTCGGCCATCAGGGTTACGAATATGTAGACCTGGGAAGGTTCTGGCAAATTTTCCTCTGCATTGGATTATTTGTCTGGTTGGCGTTAATGTTCAGGCCGCTGATTCCTGTAATTAGGAGCAAAACTGCAGAAAAGGGATTGCTGACCATGTTCCTCGTGGCATCCGCAGCCATTGCCATATTCTATGCCGCAGGACTTATGTGGGGAAGACAAACCAACCTTGCCATCGCAGAGTATTGGAGATGGTGGGTTGTCCACCTTTGGGTGGAAGGATTCTTTGAAGTTTTTGCTACGGTCGTTTCCGCATTCCTGTTTGTCAGGTTGGGATTGCTACGGACAAAGACAGCGACTGTTACGGTTATTTTATCAACAGTAATTTTCCTCTCAGGCGGAATTTTAGGTACTTTCCACCATTTATATTTCAGTGGCACGCCTACGGCAATTATGGCAATCGGTGCAACATTCAGTGCCCTTGAGGTCGTGCCGCTGGTACTAATCGGGTATGAAGCTTACGAGAACTACCGCCTTAGCAAAGCCACCAAATGGCTTGTGGATTACAAATGGCCGATTTATTGCCTGGTGGCGGTTGCCTTCTGGAATTTCTTCGGAGCCGGCATTTTAGGGTTTATCATCAATCCGCCACTAGCTTTATATTACATACAAGGGTTAAATACAACATCGGCACATGCCCACGGCGCTCTATTTGGAGTTTACGGAATGCTCGGCATCGGGCTCATCTTGTTTACACTCAGAAGTATGTACCGGATACAAAAATGGAATGACAGACTAATTGGTTTTGCATTTTGGTCGATAAACATAGGGCTCATGCTCATGCTTGTCCTGAGCCTGCTGCCAATGGGAATCTTACAGGCAATCGCCAGTGTCAATGAGGGAATGTGGTACGCCCGATCAGCTGAGTTTTTAAAAGGACCGGGAATGGACAATATCAAATGGCTTCGTATAATAGGAGACACCATTTTTGCAATCGGGCTTTTCGCTTTTGTATGGTTTGTCTTCGCGCTGAACCGCAAGCAGCACACTGCAGAAGGGAAACGACCAGGAGAGGAATCCAAAAACATATAAGCATACTATCATGTATTATATATAGTTTTATCAGTGGCGGCGCCTGGTTAGGGTTGCCGCCTCTTCTACAAGTGCATCCATCAATTTTATTATAAAAAAGCATAGCATCATGAGTAATGACATCTACCAGATTAAAAGGCTGTTAAATACCAAGAATGGGACTTTCACCTATTACAGCCTTCCCGAAATGCAGAAGCAGGGGTATGCTATAGAAAAGATGCCTTTTTCCATAAGGATCCTACTGGAAAATGTGTTGCGCAACTTTGATGATTTTGCCATTACCCGCGAAAATATTGACACACTGCTAAACTGGAAACCCGAACCGTCTGACAAAGACATCCCGTTCAAGCCTGCGCGCGTGCTCATGCAGGATTTTACAGGAGTTCCCGCAGTGGTCGACATTGCATCGCTGCGGGCTGAAGTAGCGCGCAGGGGAAGGAATCCAGACGAAATAAATCCGCTTATACCGGTAGACCTGGTTATAGACCATTCGGTACAGGTGGACTATTTTGGAACGGAATATTCTTATGCCCGAAATATGGATGAAGAATATAAACGGAACAAGGAGCGCTACCAATTTTTGAAATGGGCGCAGCAATCCTTCAGTAATTTTAGTGTAGTCCCCCCCGGCATGGGTATCTGCCATCAGGTAAACCTTGAATATTTGTCAAAAGGCGTTATAGAACGCAATGGTGAAATTTTCCCGGATACCTTAGTGGGAACCGACAGCCATACGCCAATGGTTAATGGTATTGGGGTGATTGCCTGGGGTGTAGGGGGTATAGAAGCTGAAGCTGCAATTTTAGGCCAGCCGATCTACTTTATCATGCCTGAAGTTATCGGGTTAAGGTTAACCGGCAAAATTCCTCTCGGTTCTACGGCAACTGATATGGTGCTTACCATTGCCGAGCTGCTCCGTAAATATGGAGTAGTAGGTAAATTTGTGGAGGTATTTGGCCCCGGGCTGGATAACCTTTCGGTGCCCGACAGGGCTACTATTGGCAATATGTCGCCCGAATTTGGCTGTACGGTCACCTATTTCCCTATAGATGATAAAACGCTCGAGTATATGCGCCTTACCAACCGGTCGGAAGATCAGGTAAAGCTTGTGGAAGATTATTGCAAGGCTAATTTATTATGGCGTACAGGTAGTGAAAACATTACATATACCGATATACTCGAACTGGATCTTTCAACCATAGAACCAACCGTTGCAGGGCCTAAAAGGCCGCAGGACAAAATACTGCTTAAAAATTTTAAAGAAGCATTTATAGATGTGCTTCATAAGAGCTTTGGGCGTAATTATATAAAACCCCAGGAACAGCTTACGAGATGGTATGCCGAAGGCGGAAGTTCTGTGCCTATTACAACAGATACCCAAATGCCTCCCGAAACAAAAATTGAGGAAAAGATCGAAGATGGAATGAAGGTAGTGTCTGTAACGGTAGGGCAGGAACAGTTCATGCTGTCTGACGGTGCTGTAGTTATTGCCGCTATCACATCCTGTACCAATACGTCTAACCCTTATGTAATGGTAGGTGCAGGGCTTGTAGCCCGTAAGGCGAGGGAACGCGGGCTTAACGTTAAGCCATGGGTAAAAACATCGCTGGCACCGGGATCTAAAGTTGTGACCGACTACCTTATAAAAGCCGATCTGCTGGACGATTTTGAGTCGATGAAATTTCATGTCGTGGGTTATGGCTGTACGTCCTGCATAGGAAACTCCGGGCCGCTGCCTGCACACATAGCCAAAGCTATAGATGAACATGAACTCGTGGCTGCATCGGTATTATCAGGCAATAGAAATTTTGAGGCAAGGATACATCCGCAGGTGAAGATGAATTTCTTAATGTCCCCCATGCTGGTTGTAGCCTACGCCATTGCGGGAAGGGTAGATATCGACCTTATCAATGAGCCTATCAGTTATGATCCTAACCTGCAACCGGTATACCTTAAAGACATTTGGCCTGCCGATGACGAGATCAATGACGTTTTGCGTTCTGTACTTTCCCCAGATCAGTTTGCCAACAGCTACGGGACCATATTTGAAGGGAATGAGATATGGCAAAACCTTCAGGTGCCCGATGAAAAGATATATGTGTGGGATGACAATTCGACCTATATTAAGGAAGCACCTTTCTTTAAAGACCTTCCGGATAACCCGCAGCCATTAGAGGATATTAAGGATGCCAATGTATTGCTGGCTTTGGGTGATAGTATAACAACCGACCATATTTCACCTGCAGGTTCTTTCAGGGATACGTCAGATGCCGGTATATACCTGACGGGTCGCGGTGTAGAGAAAAATGATTTTAACTCGTATGGTTCCCGTCGTGGCCACGATGAGGTGATGATTAGGGGAACTTTTGCTAATGTGAGGATTAAAAACAGGCTTGCCAAAAAAGAAGGCGGCTATACTAAATATATGCCTACCGGCGAAGAAATGAGCATTTATGATGCCTCTGTAAAATACAAGGCTACCGATACACCATTGGTTATCCTTGCAGGTGAAGAGTATGGTAGCGGGTCATCGAGGGACTGGGCGGCAAAGGGCACATTTTTGTTAGGCGTAAAGGCAGTACTGGCCGAAAGCTATGAAAGGATTCACCGCAGTAACCTTGTAGGTATGGGTGTCTTGCCATTACAGTATAAACCAGGAGAAAATGCCGAAAGCCTTCATCTTACAGGAGAGGAGCAATTCAGCATTTCGGGAATAGCAGATGAGATCAGGCCGCTAAAAGAGGTTGATATAACTGCGGTCAAATCAAATGGAGCCGTAATACATTTTCAGGCAGTTGCGAGGCTGGATTCTAAAATAGAAATAGAGTATTACAGGAATAAAGGCATACTGCAATATGTTTTAAGACAGTTCCTCCAGAAAGCATAATTGGTAAAGTAAAAGCATAGAAAGCGTAATGGCTGACGATGTGCGGAAATTTTAGTAGATTTTTTGAAGTGAATCACGGTAAACACGATCAAATAAATACATATAATTGTGTAAATTATAATGTTCTTTAAATCAAGTACGTACGCAGGATAAAGTTGTGGCAAAATCATGGCACTACATCCCTACGAAATATGAAACCCTTTATTTTCAAGGGTTTCAGGGATGGAGTTCGACTCCCATCTTCTCCCTGATACTACGACTTGTATTCAGCAACTCATTTTATGCAAAAAAGATTAAAAGTATAAAATTCTCAATGATCCTTTGTGAAAAATATTCCATAAATTTGTAAATACTACCGTTACAAAGCTTTGTGAGCAAAACGGTGAGTGTTTTTCAAGATGTGTACATAATTTATTGATATAAAAGTATTTGTGGTGGTTTGGAGTCGTCCTGCCACCCCGACTTTGAAGTCTTCATTGGCTTCTGTTGGCCCGCAAATACTCAGTATTTGCGGGCTTTTTTCGTTTTATACCCTAAAATGAAAACGGCATTTATATCAATATTTTTGTGAGTAATTAGGTGAGTAAATTTCAATGCGAAAAAATTTACTCACAAAAACAGGGTTAAAAAATTGAATAGCAATCTGTTATGGCGATTTTTTTAACATTTATTACTGCCAAACGTAGCCTCTTGAAGCCGCTCACGATTCGCAAGCATTTTGAATCGGTACTTAATGTCATGTTTAATTTAAACCACATTTGGTATGAAGAGCACAAACACTTTGGTATCCAGTTCATCATTAGGGTTCCAAAAAATGAAAAAACAGCAGAGGCAACTGTCTATGCGCGAATTACAGTAAACGGACGAAGATCCGAAGTTTCACTTAAAAAGAAGATTGACCCAAAATTCTGGGACGAAGCCAAAGGACGCGCTAAGGGAAAAAGGGATGAAAGCGCCAGCCTTAACAACTACATTGAGCGTATTAGGAGTATCATAGCCGATGGCTACCATAACCTTATACAGGAAAGAAAGCCAATTAATGTTGATAGCTTAAAGCGCTGTTTACTGGTCAGGATGAAGATGCCATAACAATCGAAAAGCTTTTTGACTACCATAACCAGGAGGCAGCTTATAAACTTGCACCGGGTACCATGAAGAATTACGGCACGACCCAACGCTATATCGGCAAATTCCTGCGGGACAAATACCACCGGCATGATATACTGCTCTCAGAGCTCACCTATCGTTTTTTGTTGAATTTTGAAAGCTATCTCAGGTCATACGTGCCAAAAGACCATCAGCAGCGGCTGCACAACAACGGCATTATAAAGCACATTGAAAGGCTTCGTAAAATGGTGAACTTGGCTATTAAACTGGATTGGCTTGAAAAAGACCCCTTTGCCCATTTTAAAAAACATTTCGACAAAGTAGAGCGCCACTGCCTGACCGCTGAAGAACTCTCGCTATTAGAGAAAAAAGTATTTAAAATTGAAAGGCTGAAAAACGTAAGGGACATGTTCCTGGCCTACCAGATCCGTAGTGAGGGATGGCTGACCTCAAACGTGACCGTAAAGCTCCGCTATTCTAATTTTGATACCGAGACAAGGCCGGTAACCTTAGCATATACGGCATCGGATCATACGCTAACCAAAGCTGTACTGGAAGCCTTCGGGAAACTCTACCAGCGGCGTGAGCCTGCGCCTTGTAGGGGTACGCTTCAGCAAACTGGTTCGGGGCTCGTACCACTCTGCTGAAACGATTTTTTTAGCTTTTCAAAACAAAGCAATATTTTCAAAAAGCTTCGTAAAACCATCAAAATAAACATTTTGCGTGTTTTTTATTTTTTCGAACTATCTCAAATTTTTCAAAAATGCACATAAAGCTTGTGTCAAAATCGTGGCAAAAATATTTTTTAGAAATTTCGCCACAAAACAGCAGCTAAAGTACTGATAACCAAAACTTTTAACCTACTTAACATCATGACTGATAAAGACTATAATTCGAAATGCTGTGCCACAGCTCTGTAAAGCAGACTGAAGAGTATGCCCCTCACAGAACAGGTTCCAATTGGCAGGGAAATGAAACAATTGCAGTAGCGACTTACCAATAGAGAGACCCGTACAGAACAGCCTCCGGTTGATATTATCTTAAAAATGCAGCAGGAAATTAAGGAACTAAAAGAACTGCTTGCACTTACACATAATGCTTTATAACCCAAACAAAAATCATGGAACTAGTTTTATAGAAATAGCGCAAGTAATAACTCAAGCCCGGTCAAATGCCTTCAAAGCGTTTCAAAAGGACTTTGGCTATTTACACAATAATAAGACATAATAATAGTGATTTTTAGCATAAGAGCTCTCTTTTTAAATTGTACATTGTAATCATTTATAAATCCGATAATCCAGCAGGATTATTTCATCTTTTGTATGTAGATGTTAAGCTTTAAGTCGTTCATATCATTTAAATTCTTGGCAAGAATCGCCGCCTCTATAACTATCTTTGTAATTTGGTTCTCCAAAAACAAATAATAAAAGATTATTAATTACTTAAAAATAAAACAGTTAAGTGATGTGTTATTTTAATTTCAAAGCCCCATTCACTTATTGCTGGCTGAGACTCATATCATTTTTCTGTAGAGCTGATTTCTCTATATCAAATTGATAAATCAGTAAAAACGTTGCTTAAAATAAAGAATAATTATTGAGTTTTCAAAGTTAGGTTTATTTATTCTTAACATTTTGAAGACTAATATGAGCCACTATATTTTACTACTCTTGGGATTACTAAAAAATTAAAGCAATATTTTTTTGAAGTGTACTTTAATGTTATAGTAAGATATAATTTTTTATAATTTTTGGTATTAGCCCGATTTTTTACTTGTACACATCAAGACATACACAATGTTGAATTTAAGTCACACTTTATAAATGATTCTTCAAATATGAAATTTTTCCTTTCTTTTCTTCTATTATTTACCTTGGCAGGCTATGCCCAAAATGCAATGATTCCTACTAACATGAAATGGATAAACGATCCGTTGGATCCACTGGTTTCTATACGGAGCTGTGTGCAGGATGCCGATGGCTTTTTATGGATTGCTACAGAGATGGGATTGTACAGGTATGATGGGCTAAAGCTGCTTAAAATAAAATCGGAAAGGTTTCCCGATATTGAAAATAACAGGATAGTGATATTGGAAAAAAATGTTCTTACAGGCGACATTCTTTTTCAGGCCTATCCGGCAAAGAATTGGTATATAATAAAATCGGGTACTATAAACAGGTTTAATTTAAAAATGCAGAATCGTATTGTAGTCCACGATGGAAGTATAAAATGGGTTTTGTTGAATAAAAAGTTAAAAAAGGAAATTGAAAATGATTGCGGAAATATTTCGGAAATCAAAAAAATTCCTGACTATAATTTGACGAATTTTTTTATAACCAATCATCACCTTTATATAAGATATATGGAGCGATTGAAAATTATAAACCTCAAAGACTTTAACCTAAATAAAACGATTCCTTTAAAATGTGATGAGATACTTTTTAAGAATGTTGATAAAATATTTATTTCAGATGGGGGTATGGTTTATGAGGTTAGGGGAAGTACCATATTAAAAGATAAACGGATACAAACTGACAAGCTGATAGCATCTTTTATTGATCAACCACATAAAAAAGATAAAGAGCTTAATAAGATAATTAGCGGTAATGATGACACTTACTATCTTCTAAATGATAAAAATCTATATTTAATTGAGTATCTAAACAATAAGCTATCAACAAGGTTTTTGGCAAATGTTGGCGTTAACGATATTACAAATATATGCTATGATAAGAACCGTAGCATATATTTTATTACAAGCGCAACTAAAGGGATATTACAGGTAAAATATAGTTCTTTTAAGTCCTTGCAATTCAAATTACACAGGCACAATATTAATTACTCGGTAGCTAAAATTGATGAAAATACCATTTATAGCGCAACAGGATGGCAGTACAACCTGAAAGATGACAAAGTAGTATATGACAATGCGGTAAAAGACCGTAGCCATTGTTTTCTGCTCGATTATAATCATAATTTTTACATACAGGCGAGCAATAAGGTTTTGCTGGATATAAATACTTTTTTAAAGCCACTTCTTATAGATGATTTAAAAACGAACAGTGAATACCTGGGCTATTGTTGGCATAAAAATATATTATGGATTGTAACACGCGACCCTGAGCAACCAATAATTTGTAAACAAAACGACAAAGTATTTGTTGAGCGTTTTTTGGTAAAAGCTTTTAAAAATAAAAAAGTCACGAATTTATTTTCATGGAAAGATAAAATTATAATTTCTACTGAAAAAGGGGTATATGAGTATAAGCCATTTTCAAAAGAAATTATAAAAATAGCAGGCCTTGAAACTGTTTATGCGAGGAATATTGTTAAAAACGATTCGCACAGTTATTGGGTATGCTGCTATGGGCAAGGACTTTATTTAGTATCCTCGGGGAAGGTTTATAAGGTTAACGACCGGAATCTTACTATTAATACTGCACATACTGTAGAGACAGATAAATTGGGCAATATATGGATAAGTACCAACGAGGGGCTGTTACTGGGAAACAGGACTTCAATAATTAAAAATACGTTACAAGGTAAGTCGGTAGACTTTTACAAGTTTACAATAGAGGATGGGCTGGTAACAAACGAGTTTAATGGTGGCTGCACGCATCCATCGGTCAATGATGGCCGTATAATCGGATTCCCTACGATGAAAGGGTTTTTATGGTATGATCCGTCAACAGTAAAGAGGCAGGTCTTTAGCGCGGATATCGTGGTTGACAAAATTTTAGCAGATGGAAGAGTAGTTAACTCCGATGCTGATAAGTATTTTGTCAGTAAAGATAAATCGATTATTGAAGTGTCTTTTTCTTATGCCTATTATTTTGACAGGGAGAACCTCAGTATTGAATATAAACTCCACAGTAATGGATTGTGGAAGAAGGTAACGGGTAATAAATTTAGCTTCGCCCGTGATGCAGGTGGAACGGACAGGTTAAGTATAAGGATCTCTACCCACGGAACAGCCCATAGTGTAGTAAGAGATTTTAACTTCAGGTTTGAGAAAAGGTATTATGAAACTTTCTTTTTTTGGGTAATTATAGGCACTATACTTACAATAACAGTTTATTTTGCTTTTAGATTTGGTACACGTTTAAATATAAAACGTGAAGAGTTTTTAAAACAAAAAGTAGCCGAAAAAACTTTAGAATTAAACAATGCAATTGAGGAACTACAGATTTCCAAAGCTTTAATATCTAAATCTTTAGGTGAAAAGGAAATTTTATTGAGAGAAATTCATCACAGGGTAAAAAACAATCTGCTATTGATAATAAGTTTCCTCCATATACAGTCTAAGAAACTGGGGTATTCTTCCCATCATCCATTTATTACACAAAATGAAAGCCGTATAATTTCAATGGCGCTTATACATCAGAATCTCTATGACTTTGAAAATTCAGAGCGTGTAGATTTTAGTCAATATTTAAATAATCTGGTGCCTTCCATAATTGATCTTTATCAGGTTGATTCATCCGAAATTAATGTTTTGCTCGAAAATGTAAGCTTTACATTCGATATACAAACAGCCATACCTTTGGGGCTTATAATATGTGAAATAATCAATAATTCATGCAAATACGCAAAGCGCAACGGTACTATTCTTGAGATTACATTAAACATAACTAAAAGCAATGATGAGTATTTACTGGTGATTAAAGATAACGGCCCCGGATTTGATATTGAAAAAGTTTCAACAACATCGTTTGGGATAGAATTGACTCGCTTATTGGCACAACAGCTGCAGGGGGCTTTAGAAATCGATGCCAGTAAAGGTGCAAAATATACATTATCATTTATCGACCTGAATCTAAATTAAGTCAATTATTAAATATTAATATCAATAAATTACATACAATAGTGATTTTCGTATTATACCTTTGTAGGAAATTACTTTTTAAGACTTTGTTAAATATGAAAATATAATTAAATGTGTGTAAAAATATTGATTGTTGAAGATGACTATATTGTAGCTAGATACATACAGGAGATATTAAAAGAAGAAGGCTACACATTTATAGAACATACTACAACTGTTGAAGATGCTTTAGAAGTAATTCAATTACGAAGGCCTAACCTGGTATTGATGGATATAAATTTAGGCAGAAATAAAGATGGTATAGACCTTGCCCTTGATCTATTATTAAAGGATAATTTGCCATACATATTTATTACGTCTTATAGCGATAAATTAACCATTGAACGAATAAAGGAAACAAGGCCTTACGGTATTATAATGAAACCCTTCAAAGCTATTGACATTAAAACTAATGTTGCTATAGTGTTGAATAATTACAAGTATAAAAGTATCGATGTAGTAAGGGCTAAAGATACTATCGACCAGGATGCGCCGCTGCGTATAAAAGATGTTGTAAGGTACATAGATGATCATATTTCTGAGAAAATAGATATCGACACCCTTGTGCCTATAACCAAATGGAAAAAACACCATCTTATTAGAATGTTTTCTCAATTTATGGGCACTACACCTTATAGTTATATACTCAACAGGAAAATAGAAAAATCAAAATTACTTCTTGAAGCGACAGACCTTCCTGTTGCTGCGGTGGCAGCAGATATGGGTTTTTACAGCTCATCAAATTTCTGTGCTACATTTAAAAAGTTTACCGGCCTCAGCCCGGATGCCTATCGAAAGCAACACTGGATTAAAAGCAAGACAACATAATAAAAGGGGATTTTCACATCGAAAGTCCCTTTTTTTATGTTAAATATTTTGTTAATTTTTAAACAGCCGTGTCAATATTTAAATATAGAGTTCTTAGCAGTGGGGGTAATTTTGCCTTATATAAGAACATATTATTTTAAGCCTGCCCTTCTGGCATAAGCATTACAATCCTACGTTAATATTAAATTTTTCAATATGAAGTTACTTACAATCAAAGTGTATTGCTTTATTGTGTTTGCATTGCCGTTGGTAGTGTTTGCACAAGAAGAGGATGAAGGGCCTGATCCGCCGCCGGATGAGGTGCCTATAGACAATTACCAGGTATACTTAGCATTACTTGGGCTTTTACTGGCCTTTTATTTTATTAAAAGAAAAGGCTTACTGCAGAAAAAAGTTAACCTGTAAAATCAAATTATGTTAAAAAGATTTACTCTTAAAAAAGAAAGAAGGTTATACGCTGGTTCGTGTGTGTTGATACTGGTTGTTTTTTCATTTATAAATGCAAATGCCCAGGTACAAAACAACGGAAGTCTCTATGTCGCTTCGGAAGTGTCAATGTATGTTGCTACAGGATCCTATAATTTCGGGAATACTCCTGCGGCAACAGCTACATTTAAAAACACTACAGCTTACGGTAAGCTCCTTTTTGAATCGGGTGTAACTGCAAACGGCGCTTCAGACAGTCATTACATAAACGGATACGCTTCTTATAATGGGAGTGACTCATTTTTGTATCCTTTGGGCGATGGAGGGGTTTATGCACCGGTTAAAGTCGTTTCCGGCACTGCCACAGCGACAGATGCGGCATATTACCTTACAAATCCCGCTACAGTGAGCACCGCATTGGAAACTACCCTTACAGCAATATCTTCTGTAGAGTACTGGGATATAAAGGGTACGGCAGCATCGGCAACGGTGTCCTTAACATGGAGGGCGTCAAGCGGCATGGCATCAATTACGGGAAACGACATCAATAATATAGTAGTGGTAGGTTATAACAGCGCCACCGCCAAATGGGAGGAACTGAACTCTGCAGTAGACTTTGTGTCGGCTTTGGGCGGTTACAGCAGCATTACTAAAGGCTCGGCAACTGCCACGGGTGTAAATCTTGCTACATACAGGTACTTTACCCTGGCGGGTAAAGTAGATGGTTGTGCACCGCTTGTAGCGTCTTCGGGTAATGTTAAAACCTGGGACGGAACTTCCTGGAGCCCATCTCCGCCTACATTGTTAGATCCGGTAGTTATAAATGCCCCATACAGCGATAACCTTAGTTGTAACTCGCTAGTCCTTAATGCAGATATAAACCTTGCGAACGGGCAGTATCTGGAAATTGTATATGGGTGTACGGGTAGCGGAAAGGTAAATATGGAATCGGAAGCATCTATTGTGCAGCGCAGTACCACAAGTCCGGCGCCGGCTATAGCAATGGTAAAAACAACCGGGCTGAAACGCAAGTTAGATTATATCTATTGGGGTACGCCTATAGCAGAAGACTTCTATAGCCAGTTGAACAATGCTGTCGCAGAAGGTCAAACTACCGCAGGGGCTTTCGACCAGAAATATAAATACGTTACCGGGGCAGGCGGAGGCTGGCAAAACCTCACGGCTATTACAAACGGTAAAGGTTTTATTACCAGGATTAAGCAGCAGGCGCCCTTTACAGATGCTACTACACAGGCCAGGGTAAATTTACCCCTAACCGGTACTGCAAACAATGGTACTGTAAACGTTACTGTGGCAAACAATCCTGCCTCTCCAAACGGGGGGTCCAGCTATGAGCTGCTTGCGAATCCGTATCCCAGCGCGCTGGATGCGTCAAGGTTTTTAAGGGCAAACGACCTGCTCGATGGTACCCTTTACTTCTGGACGGCAGCCACGGCTTCTACAGTTAGCGGTGCAGGCCAGTATACACAGGCAGATTATGCGCTATGGAACCTTGCGGGTAATGTAATAACCTCGCCATCATCGCAATTGCCTACCGGAAAAATCGCTTCAGCGCAGGGCTTCAGGGTAAAGGCATTGGGTACCGGTAGTATCAGCTATACAAACTGTATGCGGATAACCAACGGGAATGACAACTTTTTCAGGATGGCAGCAGAGGATGTACAGGAGCGCGACAGGTTCAAGCTTACTATGACCGGGGCTAACGGTGTGTTCAGCCAGATACAGATAGGCTATTTTGAAGAGGCTACTATGGGTTATGACAGGCTGTATGATGCAGGGCGAAACAGTGTGAGCACCTCGCAGCTGTACAGTTTTATAGATACCCAGAAGATCGCTATCAATACGCGGCCTGCTTTTGAAGTTACCGATATTGTCCCGCTTGGCGTATCGAAGGGTAGCACGGATGAAGGCGAGTTCACCATTTCTATAAGCAACCAGGAGGGTGTTTTTACACAGGGTGTAACCGTATACCTGTATGACAGTGCGTATGGCATATACCGCGACCTGTCCGTGAATCCCTATACATTCCCTATAGAAGCAGCAAGCCAGAATGACAGGTTTTATGTAGTGTACCAGATGCCCGACCTAAATAACGGCGACATCGATCATACTACGGCTACTGCCTACATAAAAAATGGGCAGCTTAATGTAAGCTCGAACAGGTTCCTGGAAAGAGTAGAGGTATACGACCTGGCCGGAAGGCTGATAGAGGTGTACGACAAACTTTCCGGCACACAGCTTACAAAGCCATTTAATCATGAAGAAGCCGTTTATATGGCTAAAATAAAACTTTCAAACGGCGCTTATGCCGATGCGAAGCTAATAAACATTAAATAACGCACTGACTTCTTAAAATTTCAACAATAACCTTGATAGTTTGAAGAAGATCAGACTGTTTCTATTCCTGCTGTTCGTTCTTACGGCCTCTGACAGGCGGTACCGTGTTGAAGCAGAAAGTAATTAATAACTAATACTAAGGCCCATGCAAAAATTCCGATATGCTCTTTTTGGCCTGATCTGGACAGGCTCGCTGTTTGCTCAAACGGGACGCCGCCCGGCAGATGCCCCCTTCAACCAATGGTCTGTGGAGGTAATGGTGGGCCAAAACAAACCTGTGCGTCCCTTTACAGAAGGATATTATGTCTCTAATCCCGAACGCTATATGTTCTTCTCAGAGATAAGCCACATAGACATTGGCGGCAGGTACATGCTCTCGGAACATTTTGGCCTTAAGGCCGACATTGGCCTCGACCGTTTCCGCAGCGTTTCCGGTAGCGGGTCGCTGCCATTCGACTCGGGTTCCCGGAGGATAGGCCTTCAGGGCGTGGCCAACATAGGCAGGGTGTTGAAGTTTGAGTCATTTTCCGGACGCCTGGGGCTGCTGGCCCATGCCGGGGTATTTGTCTCCCGGTTCAAGTCGGGAGGCGCCCGCGAAGACAACGGCGGATGGATACTGGGCATTACACCCCAGGTAAGGATAACCGACAGGCTTGCGGTAAACATGGATCTTTCGGCATTGTACAGCGTGAGGCAGCACCTCACCTGGGACGGGAAGCCCGCCGACCCCACGAACAACCTTACCGGTATGTTTTCAACAGTTTCGGTAGGGGCTACGTGGTACCTGGGCAAAAAAGACAAGCATGCCGACTGGTATACCGGCCGAAAGTAATCATGATAATTATATCCGCACACCACAGGACAAGTACGTATTTTTTCCAATCCTAATACATGTAACATGAAAAAAATTTTATTATTATTTGCGTTTTTCACCTCGCTTTGTGCCTCGGCACAGGTGAAGATCGGGGACAACCCTACAAACGTGAACAGTAACGCTGTTTTTGAGTTAGAAAGCACCAACAAGGGTGTTTTGTTCCCGCGTGTGGCGCTAAGCAGCACCACAAGCGCCAGCCCGCTAAGTGCCTTTGTAGCGGGTATGACTGTGTATAATACAGCTACTGCCGGTAGCGGCACTACCGCCGTGAGCCCGGGGTTGTATTACTCCGACGGTACCAAATGGGTTGTTGTAGATAAGGCCGCATATACAGGCTCTACTACAGTAACGCTAAACGGTACCAGCTTTGAGAGGGCTGCCCTTACCGGAGATGTGACCGCTGCGGCCAACACCAATGCAACTACCATCGCAGCTAATGCAGTAAACTCAGCAAAAATTGCTGATGGTACTGTAGTTACTGCCGACCTTGCTGACAATGCTGTAACTTCAGCAAAAATTGTGGATGCTACGGTAGCCAATGCCGACCTTTCTACAGGTACCGGCGGCATCTATAAAGGCAGCGGGTCGCTATCCGGCAATACTACTGTAACCATGGCGGCTAATACGCTGGCCTTCGCTTCAACCGCGACCACAGGCACCAGCCACTTTACTGTAGATGGCACCACGCTTAATGTAGATGCGGCAAACAACAGGGTGGGTATTGGTACTGCAACGCCAAGTGCTAAATTAACATCAGAAGAAGCAACTATTAATGGTAGAGCCTTAAATATTACCGGGAGTGGTATTGAAAGACTCTTTTTTGTTCCTGAAGTTGGAGTAGCAGGCTTCAATGGTATATCCTCTTCAGGGGATACAGGGATGTTCTTCGGCAATTCATCTGGCAGCGGTGTTGGAACAGCAACCTCAAGAGGACTTGTAATTGCTCCATGGACTAGTGGAGAAAGTGGATTAAAGATAACAGAGGCTGGTAATGTGGGTATTGGTACAACAGATCCCATTTCAGCCCTGGAAATTGTTAACAACGCTAGCGGTAACGATGGCAAAGATGATTTCGTAATTAGTACATTTGGTAGTACTTCTCCGGGAATGGCAATGTTCAAAAGCCGCGGAACAAAGTCTTCGCCTGCTAACCTGGTCAATGGCGACTCGACGGGCGGTATAAGTTTTGGCGGGCGATGGAACGGGACTTCTTACATTTGGGGCCCTAGCGCAATAAACTCTTTTTATAAAGGTAATGGCACTACAGGGTTGACCGAATTGCAATTTAATACAAGCTTTACCTCTCGTATGACGATTGATGAAGATGGCAATGTAGGGATTGGAAACACCGCTCCTAATGCACCATTACAATTTTCTAACAGTTTAGTGAACCGCAAATTAGTATTATATGAAGGTACAAACAATGACCATGGGTTTTACGGCTTTGGTGTTAATCCCGCCATGTTACGTTATCAAGTAGATGCTACGGCTTCGAACCATGTCTTTTTCGCAGCAACAAGTGCCACTTCTTCCAACGAATTGATGCGAATTACAGGTACTGGCAAAGTTGGTATTGGTACCAGCGCACCTACTGGTAAGCTGCATTTATCAGGAGATTCAACAGGAAGTAACTGGAACAACAGCTCAATTTATTCTACGCATACCGGTACGGGTGGGCATACCTGGGCATTCGGGGCGCGGCCTGTAGGTACGAACGGGGACTTGTCCATTTCTGATGAGACCGATGGACAGATCAGGATGATCCTTCAGGGCGGTACAGGAAACGTTGGTATAGGCGTAGGAGCACCAACCACACCACTACAGGTAGGTGGTGCAGTACGTGTAGGTACAAGCACACAAACAGCAGCAGCAGCAGGCGCTGGCGCTATGCGGTATAATAGTACATCAGGTGTAATGGAGTATAGCAACGGTACATCATGGATTCAGTTTGGCAGCACTAATTATGGCGCTTATGGAAGTATAGAGCTGGGTGATATTTACGGAGGCGGCAGCCCGGCAGCAGCTACAGTTTACCTCGGTTATAATGTCGCCTCTGCTTCGAAACCTGCCGGCAATAAAATAACAGTTAACTTTTCAACGCCGATGGCGAATGCGAATTACCACGTATCCATGATTCTTAAAGGGAACTATGATGCTGTAACCGAACCCTGGATAACAAGCAGGACAACAACAGGCTTTACTATCCAGTTTACGGAATTTACAGGTGTAGGGCAGACAGGTACATTCGAATTTATTGTATTTCCAAGATAACATATTGTATTGCTACCGGTATACTTAGCCGGTTAAACAGGGCACGACTTTATAACAGTTGCCGGGATAGGAAACTATGCCTTACAGGTAATTGTAACAACGCTTTGCATAGCCGCTATCCAAGGCGCAGCACAGGACAAGTACGTATTTTTTCCAATCCTAATACAAGTAACATGAAAAAAATTTTATTATTATTTGCGTTTCTCACCTCTCTATGTGCCTCGGCACAGGTGAAGATCGGGGATAACCCTACCTCGGTAGGAGAAAGTTCCTCCTTAGAGCTCGAGAGCGCCAACAAGGCGCTCCTGCTGACCCGGGTGCCCAATACGGCCGCCATTACCACCCCGGTAAACGGAATGGTGGTGTATGATGTATCCAGTAACTGTGTAAAATCCTATGAGAACGGTGCATGGTCCAACTGTTTGAGCTATACCGGCAGCACCGACCCTTCTACGAACGGTACCGCAGTGGTGTCGTCATACAGCTGCAACTCAGGATCCACAGGTATATTGACCGCCAGTGTGGCCGTTACAGGCGTTACACAAACCATTACTGCAAACGTTACCACCATTGGTACCTACAACATTACTTCGTCTATAAACGGGGTAGTGTTTACAGGATCGGGTACGTTAACTGCAACTGGCCCGCAAACCATTGTATTAACGGCAACAGGTACGCCTACAACGGTAGGCTCCAACTCGTTTGTGCTTAATACCGCGCCGGGCTGTACTTTTGCCCGAAATGTGCTTGCCAACCCTACATCGGGCGGCACGGCCATTGTATCGGCCTACAACTGTTCTACCGCTTCGGCGGGCACGCTTACTGTGGGCACACCCGCCAGTGGCGTTACACAAACCATTACGGCTACCGTAACCACATCGGGTACCTATAACATTGTTACTACTACGGTAAACGGTATCACCTTTTCAGGCTCGGGCACTGTTACCGCGCCTTTAGCTACTATAGTCTTAACGGCAACCGGTACACCGGGAGCGCCTACGGCTTCGGCCTCAAACCCTTTTACTTATAACTTAGGCACATCGCCGTCGTGCGGCTTTACCCGCAATATTATAAGCCCTACCTCGGGTGGTACGGCAGCCATGACCATTACCAGCTGCGCTACTACGGCCACAGGCGCCATGACAACAGGCACAGCCGTATCGGGCGTTAGCCAGACACTTACCGTAAATGTTACCGCACTGGGTACGTATAACATAAGCACTGCCGCCGCGAACGGTGTTACCTTTGCAGGCAGCGGCACATTTACGGCCCTTGGTTCCCAGACTATCGTACTAACCGCAACAGGTACACCTACCGCAGCGGGCACTACCAGCTTTGTGCTTAACAGCACACCAAGCTGTACCTTTACCCGTACTACGGGCGAGGCTTTTGTATCGTCATTATGTTCTGTTGCTTACGGAAGCTACCCGCAAACGGTTAGCGTGGGCAGCACTACCGTAACGGTTGCTAAAACCACTACTACCGATGGGGGTACTATTAGTGCATCAAATAGCTGCGGTGCAATAATACCTGCAACGTATAGTGGAGGAATTCAATTTTCTGGAATACAAAGCGCTACCTATACTTTTACAGTGCCGTTAAAAGGTATACAGGTATACGGTATAAATAATGAAAGCGGTGAGAACAACGAAGGCTTTACGGTATCAGCTACATTAGCAGGTGTACCTGTACCGGTAACGCTCGCTCCACTGAACTTAGGCAGTTGTTTTTCTAGTTTTACCCCTACGCAAAGCGGCAATACCGCATCTATCAGGAACACAGGCGTAAACTCTCCTTCAGGCCTTATCTTTAACATTAGCGCTACAGGCCCGTACGACAGTATTACCATATCACGTATCGGTGACTCCGGCGGCACCAACAATCACGGCCTTATGTTCTGTAACGCAACGGCGGTACCATCATCGTCTAACGGTACAGCGGTAGTATCCAGCTACGATTGCAGCGGCGCTACGGCAGGTACGTTATCTATGGGCGTAGCAGCATCGGGTGTTACCAAAACCATTACGGCCAACGTAACCACAGCTGGTACGTATGTAATTACGACAAATCCTGTAAACGGTATTACCTATTCCAGATCGGGCACCTTTACTGCTACAGGCCCGCAAACGGTGGTGCTTAACGCAAGTGGCACTCCTACCGCTACGGGTACATTTACGTATGCGCTGAACACCGACCCTACGTGTAGTTTTAATGTAACCGCTACATCGCTAACCAGTAATGGTACAGCTGTAGTATCGGCATATACCTGTTCTACAGGATCTGCCGGCACGCTTACCGTGGGCACTGCGCCATCGGGCGTTACACAAACCATAACTGCTACCGTAACCACAGCGGGTACCTATAACATAAGCACAACAGCCAATGGTGTCACCTTTACCGGCTCCGGCACCGTGGCGGCAGGTTCGCAGCCTATAATCCTTACGGCCACTACTACCCCTACTGCGGCAGGTGTGGGCAGCTTCGCGCTGAATACAACCCCTGGTTGTTCTTTTAACCGCAACATTATAAGCCCTACCACAGGTGGTACTGCTGTAATGACCATTACCAGCTGTACTACAGCATCTACGGGTGCCATGACAGCAGGCACAGCCGTATCCGGCGTTAGCCAGACGGTTACGGTAAACGTTACCGCACTGGGTACCTACAGCATAAGCACTGCCGCCGCGAACGGTGTCACCTTTGCAGGCAGCGGTACCTTTACTGCACTTGGCTCGCAAACTGTTGTACTAACGGCAACAGGCACACCTACAGCGGCAGGCACTACCAGCTTTGTACTGAATACTACCCCGAGCTGTACTTTTACACGCACAGTTGGTGAGGCTTTTGCAGCTACTTCATGCTCTGTTGCTTACGGCAGCTACCCGCAAACCATTAGCGTAGGCAGCACTACCGTAACGGTTGCTAAAACTACAAGCACCGATGGTGGAAGTTCAGGTGCAGCTAATTGTGGAATAGTGCCGACCACAAACAACGGAATTAGTTTTGGTGCAGGGCAAAGCGCTACCTATACCTTTACAGTGCCGTTAAAAAACGTACAGGTATATGGCACTAATAATGAAAGTGGTGAGAACAACGAAGGCTATACGGTATCAGCTACATTAGCAGGTGTACCTGTACCTGTAACGCTCGCTCCACTTAGTATAGGCAGCTGCTTTCAGTTTTTCACGGCTACACAAAGCGGCAATACCGCCTCTATTAACAACACAGGCGCATCAACTTCTGGCCTTATATTTAATATTAGCGCTTCAGGGCCTTATGATAGTATTACTATTACACGTACCAGTACCGCAGGTGGCGGTAACACACATGGCCTTATGTTCTGTAACGCTACGGCGGTACCATCATCGTCTAACGGTACGGCGGTAGTATCCAGCTACGATTGCAGCGGCGCTACGGCAGGTACGCTAACGGCAGGTGTAGCGGCAAGTGGTGTTACCAAAACCATTACGGCCAACGTTACTACCATAGGCAGCTATGTTATTACTACCAATCCTGTAAACGGGGTGTCGTACTCCAAATCAGGCACCTTTACTGCCACAGGACCGCAAACTGTGGTGCTTAACGCAAGCGGTACGCCTACGGCTACAGGCGCTCAAACTTATACGCTCAACAGCAACCCATCGTGCAGCTTTAACGTGACTACAGCAGTCAACCCGTCGTCTAACGGTAGCGCGGTAGTTTCTGGCTATGTGTATACCTCCTCTTTCGGCTATCCGACAGCTGGCATCGCTACCACAAGCGCATTAACCGTTACATTTACTGCAACAGTTGTTACTGCAGGCACTTATTCGCTTTCGGCTACGGCAAATGGCGTAACTTTTGCCGGCACGGGCACCTTTGCCGGCACCGGTAGCCAAACCGTAACGCTCACGGCATCAGGCACACCTGTTGCAACAGGATGCTTTAACTGGACATTAAACACAACCCCTGCCGGAACCTACAGCCCAAGGACCCTTGGGAACGGTAGCAGCAGCACTACTACATCTGTAAACTGTAACAAGATCAAGACCGATTTCCCATCCTCGGCTGATGGTTTATACTGGCTGGATATTGATGGATGTGAAAACACATTCTCCCCGGTACAGGCCTATTGCGACATGACCACCGATGGCGGCGGCTGGACACTGGTGCTTAACTACCTGCACAAAGCGGGCACTACACCGGCATTGGTAGTAAAATCGACCTCGTTCCCGCTGCTGGGCAGCAACACGCTGGGCACCGACGAAAGCGCCAGCGCCACCACCTGGGGCCATTGCTCTTCGGCCGTGCTGAATACGGGTCTTTTTTTCACCAGCGCACGCTTTTATGGCAAGACCAGCGGCCACAGCAGGGTAATGCACTTTAAAACCAGCCTGGCAGGGGTTATAAGCTACATGAAAACCGGTAGCGGCGGCATGACGGGCTTAGCGACCAACTTCACCTCTTTATCAGGACATACAGCTAATTTGCCTGGGGCTGCAGATAATTATTGGTCTAATCAGGGGAATGCTTCAATTACGGCATTTCCTTTTTGGAAAGGTGGTACTAACCACTGGGGAGTGGGAGCAAACGATGGCAGTGTATCCAACAGATGGGAAATGGATGATTTTCCGAATGGGCCGGCTAACTCTACCTACCACCAAATATGGGTAAGATAGTAGTATGCTAACCTATAGCAGGCTAATGGCGCTGGTGTTTATTATGGCGGTGCGGGCTACTGCCCAAACCGCCACTACCAGCCCGGCAGCGCAGCTAATGCAGGAGCGCAAAGAGCGCTACAGCCAATGGCACACGGGCGCTGCCGTACCCGATGTTGCCCTGGCTAATGGCGCCAGCCTGTATAACCTTACGGCACGCAATGTAATAGTGCTGTTCTGGAAAACCGATTGCCCGTATTGTGAGCAGCTCATTCCGGTTTTAAACGAACTGAGCCGGCAGTACACAAAAGAAGAACTCGCCATTGTGGCAATATGCCTGGACAATGATACTGCCGCATGGCAAGCCTATACAGGCACCCAGACCGCATCAGGCTTATGGTACCATAAATGCGATGGCGCGGGTTTTTATGGCGATGATGCTGTTAACTACAGTGTTTATGGCACACCCGCACTCCTGGTGGCAGATGCTGCCTTTACCATCAAAGGCAACCCCAGGGGCATAGAGCAGCTAAAGGCATTGCTGGATAGCCGCTGATTGTATTCAATTGTAAGTTGAGTTTTATTTATAAAGCTTGTTTTGGTGTGAAGTAGTAATACTTCGTTTTTTTAGATGCCCGCAGGTGGGGATAATTCCTGCGGGCGATTTAAAACTTTAATTAAAAATGTTCTTGTTACATCATTATATAACGTTCTTGTAAAACTAAGTAACTGTCTAAATTTTAAAAAGATTACTATTTAACCACATAGGAACATTCCCGCTATTGGCGGGACAAGTTATGTGGTTAATTAAAAAAATTAGACAGTTACTAAAAATCAACATTTTAGAAGAAGCCTTACAGCTTCAATTTTTAGTACCCGCAGGAAATGGGGGCCTGCGGGTTACTAAAAAGATGAAATAGTGCAAAGAACATTACAGCGTTTTTTTGCAGTAATTGAACAACATTTTAGATGAAGCCTTGCGGCTTCGGTTTGGAGCCCGCAGGAACGTAAGGGCCTGCGGGTTATTTTTAAAAATTTAATACGACCCTCTATGTTGCATTACAGCTAATGTTTGCAGCAAATTAAAATACTTTTTGGAAGAAGCCCGAGTGCTTCAATTTTTTGGTACCCGCAGGAGGTGAGGGCCTGCGGGTTACTAAAATGTGATAGTTGCAGCAATGCTGTTTTTTAGAAGCCTTACAGCTTCGTTTTTTGGTGCCCGCAGGAGGTGAGGGCCTGCGGGTTACTTAAAAAATCCTCATAATCATACCCTATAGGTATTGTTTGTTGTTAAAAAATAATAATTATAAAAACTTTTTTTAATGTGGTTATCTAATGCCCGTATAAGTTTTTCAAAAGAATACATCGAGATAAAATATGGGATTAAAAAATATACAATAAATTTTTCTGACATAGTTGAAGCAAAAATTGTTACGAGAGTGACATTGGCATCCTATCTAATGATATTGGTGCCGTTGCTACTGCCCATAATACTGCTTGCAGACGGCAGGCTTAAGCAAGAAACCCTATTGTACTATCTCATTGCCTTTATAGCGGTATTACTTATAATGGTAGCTGTAGTAAAGCGCGAAAAAAAATGTTATTTAATAATAAAGCGGAATGGACAAAGCAATTTTCGCTTTTCTATAGAGCCGCGGCAGGAAAAAGCAGCCTATGCGTTGTTATCGCGCATACAGTCTGCCAGAAAAATAAAACCTTAGTTGACGGTACTTTTTTATGGGAGTTTGAATCGCTTTCAATTTTGGGGAGGCTGTGGCCCTAAAAAGCCGCAGCCTATTTTTTTTAGGTATAAAGCTCATAAAATATTTGTGGCATCCGGTGGATTATCCAAATAGTAAATTCCTTAAAATACCAGGACAAATTTTGTATGCCCTACAGAATTTACAGACAATTTTGCATTCAATTGGGTTGACATGATTTTTATCAGTTCCAGTCCGAAGGTTTTTGCCTTTGTGGTACCCTTGTCAAATCCCACACCGTTATCCTGCATCTTTAGCCTCATTTTATCATTCATGGTGTCCAGGCAAATCGTTATTTCGCCTGTGTTTTTATCCGGAAAACCATGCTTCATCGAATTACTTACAAATTCATTTACTATAAGCCCCATGGGAATGGCAGTTTCAAGGTTCATTTCGATATCGGGCGCATCCACGTTTATAGTAATATCTGTACTGCCGGAATGGCTTTTCAGGATGGAGAGGGTTAAATTTTCAATGTAGCTCTTTGCACTTACATATTCTATCGACTGCGATTGGTATAAATGCTGGTGTAGCTGATGTAAATGGCAATGGAGAATCAGACATATTATTTTTCAGGGGCGAATCAATTAATAAGATATCTGTTTAATCTCTTGATAATACGACTTTATTCAACTTATTTTACGCAAAAAAATTGAAAGTATAAAATTCCCAATGATCCTTTGTGAAAAATATTCCATAAATTTGTAGATACTACTGTTACAAAGCTTTGTGAGCAAAACAGTGAGTGTTTTTCAAGATGTGTACGTAATTTATTGATATAAAGGTATTTGTGGTGGTTTTGAGTCGTCCTGCCACCCCGACAAAAAGCCGAACAGCAATGTTCGGCTTTTTTCATTTTATGATTGTGCCGGTTATAGCGTCCCGCCAGGGCGGGAACGTTGCAAGTTCGAATCCTGCCGCCCTCTAACAAAATCCTATCCGAAACAGAAAGGTTTTTTTTTGTACATTTAACCATCCAAAAAATAAACTTCATGATAAAAAAATTACTCTTTGCCATCCTTTTCTCAGCGTGCTTTACCAGCTTACATGCCCAGGGCGTTGTTTGCATAACTGTATTTAACGACCTTAATGGTGATGGTGTGCAAACTGCCAGCCAGGGTGAATCAGGGGTTGAAGGGGTTGCGATTGTCATAGTAGCAGCGCCTGCATCATTTCCCCATCCTTTACCCTACGCTATGTATACCGACGCGACAGGCAATTATTGCTTTACCGACCTCGATAACGGCCAGTATAATTTTGCTTTAGAGGTTCCTGAAGGTTGGAATTATAGCGGTGACCCGTTTTTTACGGTAAATGTTACTGATGGCGGGGCAAACAATTTCAGGTTTGGGGTTATGGAAGCCATGGCAACCAGGGGACATGAAATGACAAAACTTAAAGCCTATCCCAATCCGGCTTCCACTTTTCTCACTATTCAATCGCAAACTACTGAAGTGGGTGCTGAAATTATGATATATGACCTGTCCGGCAAATGGCTGTCCTCCCAAAAACTTACCGGTACAAATACAAACGTTGATGTAAGCCAGTTGGCAACCGGATTTTATATAGCGAAATTTAAGTTTGGAAATGTATCGCAAAACTTAAAATTCGCAATAGCCCGATAAGCTGAACAGAAATAAGAAGAGGCCACCTAAACTGATTTAGGCGGCCTCTTTTCCATTTTATACTTTATCCTGAAATTACTTTTTAGCAACGAATTTCATAACCATATCGGCATCTTTTGGCGCGAGGTCGAGATTGTCATCTGTTAGAGTTAAAACATTTACATCTGACTTTTTACCATCTTTACCATCTTTTTTTTCAGCAGTGGTAAGTGTTTTGCCGTCATCGCTCAACGTCCATGTGCCTTCATTTTTAATCTCCTCCTTACCATCTTTCATGGTATTGGTAAAAGTACCATCTGCCCTAAACTCAAAGATCATGTTGCCCTTCACTTTAGACATGTTCTCTGCCATCATTTTTTTCATTTCTTCCTGCTTCTCTTTTGGCTGCTTTGCAATCATTGCTGAAGCATCCATCTCTTCAATTACCCATGTTTTAGTAAGCATGGCCTTTGGATCAGCTTTAGGGGCTTCTTCTGCTTTGGCTTCTGTAGTTTCAGCGGAAGCTTCAGTTCCTTCTTTTGCAGCATCGCCTTCTTTCTTTTCGCCACAAGATGCAAGCATCATAGTTACAGCAAGGGCAAGCATTAAATTTTTAAATTTCATAATGTTATATTATTGGTTAAGGCACAAATAAAATAAAAATTTTCATATAAAATATTTTGAAAACGTTATTTTTTAACTTTTTAATTAAAAAATAATGCGCTGATGGAATGATCTTTAAAAAAATAATGTCGCAATCTGCCCGCTTTGTTGTCGGGTTTGCCCTGCTTCAATCCGGCAGTACTGCTGTAAATTTGTATAAACCATTCAACTGAAAGTAACAATAATTTTAAAATCAGTCACTATGCAAAAGATAATGCCTTTTTTATGGCTTGATGCCAACCTACAGGAAGTTATAGAATACTACACATCAATTTTTAAGAACTCTAAGGTTACCAGTATACATAAAATGCCCGATGGAAGCTTTATGACTGCCTCTATTGAAATAGAAGGACAGCCGTTTATGCTGCTTAACGGAGGGACCCACTTTAAATTTAATGAATCGATATCCTTTTTCGTGCGCTGCGAAACACAGCAGGAAGTTGACCATTACTGGAACAGCCTTACAGCGAATGGCGGGGAAGAAAGCATGTGCGGCTGGCTGAAGGATAAGTACGGGCTTTCATGGCAGATAATCCCAACCGTGTTACTGGACCTGATGTCCGCGGGTGGTGAAGGCGGGCAAAGGGTAATGCAGGCCATGATGAAGATGCGTAAAATAGAAATTGCAACGATCGAAGAAGCTTATAACGGATGAACCTGATAAGGAACTGTCCGGAAGGTGTTATTCTGACGAAGGAAGATCTCTTATAATCGACAATTTGAGATTCTGCACTCCGCAACCTACGTTCAGGATAACACATTTTGATACATTTATTTTACTAAAAGCACAACACTATGGATAAACCAAAAGACATTGACGACTATATAGCGGGCTTTCCTGATGATGTCCAAAAGCTTTTGCAGGAAGTGCGTAAAATTGTGCAAAAATCCGCGCCGGAAGCTATCGAAAAGATAAGCTATGGCATGCCTGCGTTTACCCTCAATGGTAACCTCGTATATTTTGCCGCTTTCAAAAACCACATCGGTTTTTATGCACTGCCATCGGGAAATAAGGCATTTCAGGAAGAGCTGTCAGCCTATAAAACCGGTAAAGGCTCCATCCAATTTCCGTTTGATAAGCCGCTGCCTGTAAAACTGATACAAAAAATTGTGAAATTCAGGATTGCTGAAAACGATGAAAAGGCAAAGCTGAAAAAGAAGAAGTGACACCTTTTTCCGAAACGATAACATAACCTAAATTAAATATTGAATAAGGGCGGATTACCTATTTTTGGATAAAATGTCCAAACGTGAAAAAGAAAACTTTTCGTAAGCTCGAAATCCTCCTCCATGTCGTTACCTCGGTCATATTACTGCTAAAGGGATATGCCGAAGTTGTAAAGAACCTTTATTTCCCCGGATGTATCTTATTAGGCCTCGGCCTTATCGTTCTGGTCATTACTTTTTTTTGGAGAAAGCTGAATATACGGCCAAAACAGGCCCGGATCATGTGCTATTACATTGAAGCCCCGGCCCTGTTTATAACCGCTTATGTACTTTATCTGGAAAAGAATGAATCGCTTCCACATCTATTTTTGCTTGCAGGGATGCTTTACCCTATGTTGGGATTTATCTCTTCAAAAAAGTTCAAGAGAATTAATAAATCTGTCAACAACAGGGAAAACCCTATTTAACGGGAATTAAAATAATCACCTCTATTTAAATTCCCCAAAAGGCTCAAAACTTTATGCTTGCGCCTTTGCGGGGACCTTCTTTCCAGGTTTCAGAAATAGCATCTGCCTCAGGTTAAGCAGCAATTATCGTAGTAACGAGAAATGCGATTTAAACTCCTTATCCTGTCCATTAGACTTGTACTTTACAATAAACCAATAATCGGTTGCGGGCAGCACAGCGCCATTGAAGGTGCCGTCCCATCCATGCCCGCCTGGCCTTACCACTGCTATGGCTTTGCCAAAGCGGTCGAATATTGAGATCTCGGTCGTATAGCTGCTCAGTCCGGTGATGTTCCACGTATCACGTTCGCCATCGCCATTCGGGCTGAAAAAGTGAGGGAAGTTGAGCGCAGTCACTGAATAGGCTGTTTCTCCGCACCCATTTACGTCCTTCACTGTAACCGTATATTCTCCCTGGCTGATGTTTATGAAGTACGGTTCGTTTTGAAACGGCCCGCCATCAAGGCTGTACACGTAGCTTCCTGAACCGCCTGTTACCGATACTGTGATCGTCTGGTTGTTCTGGAAATCACTTCCGGCATCAACAATAGCCACAGGCACCGACGAAACGCCAACCGTGGAAGTTGCTTCGCCAACACAACCTGTTACGGTATCGGTAGCTATTACCTTGTAAACACCGGGTTCATCTACGGTAATCGCACCGGATGTATCAGGCAATGCAGTGCCGTCTTTTTCCCATGTAAAAGTATATCCTGCCGAAAGCTCCGTATTTAATGTAGTGCTGCTGTAATCGCCGGTAGTTAGGTTTTCGCAAAGGTAAGCATCTTCTATAGCGATGTCCGGCAGGCCATTCACACGGAACAATAGCGTTGCTGTACCGTGGCATTCCGTTGCCGTACCCGGAACATCGTAGGTTATCATGGTAAACCCTTCGCTAAGGGCTGTTACTTCACCGCTGGCGCTTATTGTTGCAACGGTGGTACTGCTGCTGGCCCATGTGCCGCCTGTCACTACATTAGCCAATTGCAGCGTTTCGCCCTCGCAAACTTCGGTGCCGCCTGTTATAATACCGGCATTTACAGTTGGAATGGGATTACTGACAGCAATTACCGGCGTAACCGATGTACATCCATCGCTGTTTTTTACCGTTACCATATAATTGCCCGGCGCAATGTTGGCAAAATAAGTACCTGTCTGGAAACTAGTTCCGTTTATGCTGTAGCTCAAACCGGTACCTGTTGGCGAATCAATAGTTATCGTGCCTTTAGGATGGTCGCAATCGGGATTGACTACCGTTACCGATGCTACTGCCGGTATTGCCTGCGCAGGGTTAATAGTTACGCTTTTATTAGAAGTGCATCCATCGGCATTTTGTGCCGTAAGTACATAGGTTCCCGGGGCCACATTGGTAAATATATTGCTTGCCTGGAAGCCCGTACCGATACTATATGTCATCCCGGGAGTTGCCGGGGAGTTGACTGTTATCGTTCCCGTAGTCACAGAACAGAAAGGCTGCGTGATGCTCACCACCGGCATTGACGGTATTGCAGGTGAAGGATTAACTGTGTAAGGGCCGGATACTGATGTACAGCCCTCTGAAGTTTTAACTGTAACAGTATATGTGCCTGGCGAAACATTGGCAAAAGTAGCTGAAGACTGGAATGATGTTCCGTTGATGCTGTAGGTAAGCCCCGCGCCTAATGGAGACGTTATTACAATATTCGGCGGGGTAGTACAGCCTGCAGGGTTTACAAGTACTGCGGCAAGAAGAGGTGTTACAGGCTGGGTATTTATTGTGGCCATCTGCATATTGATACACCCATTGGGAGATTGCACGTATACCGTGTAGTTTCCGGCAGGCAGGTTTAAAAAATCACTGCCGGGGCCGAATGTCGTACCATCAATACTATAGGTCAGGGCATTCGCTATTGGTGATACTACCGAGATACTCCCGGTTGCCGAAGCACATGTGGTCTGGGTAACCGAAAGCACAGGCGCGCCCGGGCCTGCAAGTCCCGGTGTAATAGAATATGGCCCAGATGTAGCGGTACATCCACCCGAACTTTTTACCGTGAGTGTGTACGTGCCCGATGCCGGATTTGAAAAGACAGGGTTCGCCTGGAAATTTGTCCCGTTGAGGCTATACGTAAAACCTGTTCCTAATGGGGAAGTAACCGTTATAGTTCCCGGATCGCCGCATGATGGCTGCACCACTGTAGCAGTTGGTGCGGTTGGTATTACCGGCGCGGTATGGATGGCAACAGGCACTGTAATTGACGTACAGCCCAAAACATTCTTAACCGTCACACTATACGCAAAACCTCCGTTCAGCCCACTGAAAACCGTACCCTGCTGGAAATTGACACCGTCTATACTATAGGTATATTGCGATCCAAGAGGCGCAAGTACCGTAAGAGTGCCGGTGCTGGTGGTACAGTCCGGATGATGATCCTGAAGGGTAGCAACAGGTGGCGCAGCTGCAGCCGAACTTATTGTTGCAGGATATAGCTGCGAAACGCACCCGCCGACATTCTTAACATATACCGTATAATCGGCAGGTGCAAGGTTTGCAAATTCTGTCGATGCCTGGTAAGACGTGCCATTGATGCTATAGGTATAGCCGTTCCCGACAGGTGAGTTGATGCTTATGCTTCCGGTAGGTATTTCGCACACCGGCTGCACTATGGTTACATCTGCAACTTCGGGGATAGCCGGTTGGGCATTAATAGCTATCGGGTTAGTAGATGAAATACACCCGGCTGCATTTTTTGTCGTGATTGTATAAGCAGTATTGTCCGCCAAATTATTAAAAGCAACTGCCTGTTGGAAATTCGTACCGTCAATACTATAAGTGTAACTTCCTCCCAAAGGTGCCGTTACTGTAATTGTACCCGTAGCCGATGTACAATTGGGCTGTACAACGGTATAAGTTGCTACTGCCGGTGTAAATGGCGATGCATCGATCACAACATTGCTTAACGTAGCAACACAGCCGGAAGGGCTTTTTACACTTATAGTATAATTGCCCGCGCTGACTCCTGTAAACGCTGTGCCCGTTTGGTAATTGGCCCCATCGATGCTATAGGTAAATCCGGGATCGGTCGGGGATTCTACAGTAATAGACCCCATAGGTGTAGTGCAATCAGGCTGCTCTGTGCTTACATTTGGCACGTCCGGTATAACCGGTGCGGCATTGATGGTTACCGGGTTTGTTACTGAGGTACATCCTGAGGTGTTTTGTACCGTTATAATATAATCTGTCCCTCCGGCAAGGCCTGCAAAAGTAGTTCCCTGCTGGAAAGTTATACCATCTGTACTATAGGTATACTGTGCTCCTATTGGCGCTGTTATCGTTATCGTACCTGTAGATGAAGAACAGCTGGGCTGCACAACGCTGTAGGCTGCAACTGCCGGGGTAGTCATCGAGGCGTTTACAACGACATTATTATGCACAGCAGTACACCCTGCTGCATTTTGTATATATATATTATAATTGCCACCAACAAGGCCTGAAAAAATGGTTCCCGGCTGGTAATTCGAGCCATCAAGGCTATATAATAATCCTGTACCAACAGGCGCATCAACCGTAATACTGCCCGACGGGGTGCCGCACGTCGGCTGCGTTACCGTGATATCCGGTACTGCCGGCGTGTCATTAATAATGATATCAGCAGTACTGCTCCCCCCTATCCTACAGGTAGAAAGGTCTTCAATAATTTCATAGGTTACAGTATAGTTGCCCGGCGTACTTGCAGCCACATTGATCTCCCCGGTGGCAGGATCTATAGTAAGTCCCGCCGTGGAACTGAATTGCCCACCGCCGGTAAACCCTGCCGAAGTTGTTGGTATGATATTATCTGCGTCGTGACAGGTATCCGCAGGCAAGCTAAAGCCCGTTACAGGTGCTGTGGCCGTGTTTACGGTAACCGTAAGAGGCTCGGCTATACTTTCACAGCCATCCGCCGAGGTTTGGCTTACATAATATGTTGTAGTTCCCGTTGCTGCTGTTGATGGTGTTGGCGGGCCTCCTGCCCCGTCATCAGGGTACCAGTTGAGGGTATTGCCCGGCAATGCGTCCGCGGTTAACGGGTCGGCCTGCTGCCCCTGGCAATACGTTACATTAGCTATAACCGGAGACGGTGGCTCCTGTCCGGCAAAATTTATGGTGAGCGTACTCGTGCAGTAAGCCGTGTTCCAGTCGAAATGGTAAACACCCTGTGCCCCAAAGCCGGTAATGGTCGTATTGTTGCCCGATGCGTTCCCTATTACAGTTGATGTAGGGTTGTCGGCATGGGCTGTCCATGTACCGGTGCCGGCCGCCGCAATGTTTGCCGTCCCTGTGCCACATCCCATATTGAATGGATTTGACGAAAGGATGCCGTTATTTGCCGTAAATGATATCGCATCAAGATAGTTCCCCACGCTTGCTCCACCCACACTGGAAACCGACTGGAATATAAAACGTGTGGTTGTTTGGCCTGCCGGTACAGTATAGCTTCCGGTATAGTAGCCCCATGCCGTGTTTCCCGTTGTTGCGGTTTGTACCGAGGTGTACGGCCCGCCCGGAGGCCCTGCAAGCAGCTGGCAGGTATCGGTTCCCTGCCGTCCCCTGTGTGCAAAGCCATAATTAAATATCGTAGGCTGCGGGGTGGCATAGTCCTGGTAAACGCCCGATACAAGATTGGCATTCAGTTCTATGAATTGTGTACCATCATACGAAGGCACATTCTCATAGTTTGGCACTACCCAAAATTCCATCATCTGGTCAGAGGCGGTCGTTCTCCATCCCTGTACGGCATTGTGGTTTACAAATACCGGAAATGTTGTTGGCGCAGGGGGCGGTGGCGATTCAAAGCTATAATTTATAGTGGTTATAAGACAGTCGGTCTGGTTGCTGCTGGATGGTGCCGGCAGTGTATTCACACATATTGAAAATCCCGAATTATTGTTGGGTGAAGCCAGATTATAATAGGTTCGCAGCTTGTAGGTAATCCCGGGAACAAGCCCGTTAGCATTTATAACATTATTCACACTGCAATACAACTGGGTCAGTGTGGTACAGTCCCCTTCGTATAGAACGAGTACAGCAGGTTGGGCGGTTCCCGTAAAATTAGAAAGCGAAATACTATGTGCCGATGAGGTTGCTGTAAACTGGAACCATATATCACCGCCATTTTGTGCGGTACAGGTACTGCCCTGCGACGACACCGTAGCGGTAGCAAATGATGCTGGTGTTGAAGAGGTACATGACTGACCGGTATTGACCGTCAGCCATGCCGCGGAAGCACATTCATCATTTACAGGAGGGGCCGTTAAACCGGGAGAAGCATAGGATATAGTATAATGAAGGAACAATGAAATACAAAGCAGGGTAATGTTTTTCATAAGCTGGATTTTTTGCAGTTTAAAAATATGTTAATTTTTTGTAAAAAACAAACCCTATTTTGTGACAATTTTATGAATTACACACCGAAAATACAGTTTTACCAGTTATATTTAAAACAAAAACCCCTGCAACAATTAAGCTGCAGGGGTTTGTTATTTTGGATATTTCGCTTAGAAAATGATCTTTTTGCTTACATCGCCTTTAGTGGTTGCAATATTGATGATCAGCACCTGTTTCTCTGCCTGAAGGCCATTGATAACTGTGGTGGTGGCATTGATATCTTTTCCGCTGTAAAGCAGCCTGCCCCGTGTATCGTATACCGATACGCCTGTCATATCCACAGTACCGGAGTTGATGTTGATGCTGTTGCCTTCTTTATAAACAATTACGCTGTTGCTGTCCAGTACCGGGTTATCGGTACTAAGCGGCTGGGCATAAAGTATATTGAACCTGCCTGTGGTAATGCCTGCTTCTGTGGTAAATGCATACCCGCCCTGTTTCAGGTCGTGCGTGATGTTGAGCAGGTTATCCTGAAGGTAGATGTCCTGGCCCGCTTCAAACACACCATCCATGTGGTCAAGTGCGATGGTGTAGCTTCCTGCCGTTGTGGCCTGGTAGCCCATCGGTACAACATCAGACGCATCAAACGATGGCCTTGCCTGTATGCCCAGTGTCTCTTCTCCTGCAAGGGAGAACAGCGTCAGGTCGCCGTCGTTTACAAAGGCTTTTCCATCCCATCCGTAGTCAAGGCTTAAGGTGGTCATATCTGTATAGCCGATAGCTGCCTGAGAGAAGCTGTCCTGGCCTGAAAGGTTCAGCCAAAGCCTCGAAACAGCGATCTGGCTTTCATCCTGCGCTGTGCGGAAGATCTGACCATTGTTAACCGCAGTACGCATGCCGTTATTGAAATGTACTGTGCTGCCTGTAGCCTGCACAATAAAGCCCTGGCCCGGGTTGATCACCCATGTGTTGGGTGCGCCGTTAAAGGCGTTACCACCGGCATCGCCCCATGCATTGCCTGTATTGGCGGTATAGGCCAGCTTGGTTACCCTTGCATAGTAGCTTGTAGAGGCATCGTTTTTCTTTCTCCAGAAGTAGAGCGCCGAACCGTCTGCTATTGTGCCTGTATTGGCAGCATAGAAAGCAAAGATATTGATTGGTGATGGGTAAGGGTTACCTACCGCGTTATAGCCCTGGCTTACCCCCGACTGCTGCGGTGTAACGGCAACATCTACATCACCATTATTAGGTGTACCTGTAAAAGTACCCTGCCATGGGGTTCCCGGTGTCTGTGCATTTACAAAGGCCGGGTGGGTATTGGCAACACGTATAAGGTAGCCTGCGCCTTCGGCAAAGGTTGTTGTGCCTGGCATTGTAGCATACTCGTCACTTAGCGGGTTGTAACGGTAAAAACGGTTAGAGAGCGTTTGCGGTGATAAGCCGGCAAGCGTCTCCCCGCCTACTGGTGATGACCACATGGCATAGTCCAGCCTGAATAGCGGCGCACTGTTTTTCGCTACGGTTATCGCACCTGTATTGTCTACATCGTTTACCTGGAGTAGGTTTCCGTTGTTTTCTATTACAAAATTAGCTGCTCCTGCGTTGTTTACCACTTCGTTTTGAACGGTAAGGTTAGTACCCGATGCTATGGTAAAGATTCCTGAATTTAATACTAACTGGTTTGCGTTGAAAGTACCATTGGCTGAAGTATTGTAATTGCCTTGTATAATTGCATTATGGTTACTTGTCGGAGGCGTTCCGGCAGTCCATACCGTACCATTCCATACATTGGAAAGCTTTGCTATAGCGGTAATCACGTTTGAATTAGCCGATGTACTGTTAGGCCCTTTTGCCCTTACCCTATAGTAGTAGGTTGTCCCTGCAGTAAGGCCTGTAACATTTTTAGAAGTCGTATTCCCAACCGAAAGGTTATCGTAACCGGTAACAAAGGTTGAATAAGCGATCTTAAAGTTGTCCAGGTAAAAACGGTTGCTGTTTGTAGTCTGTATCCTAATCTTCGAGCTGGCTGTACCTCCGGTAATAGCAACTGTTTTTGAGCCACCTGTACCAACACTTATGTTTGATCCTACCTGCGTAAAAGTTGTACCGTTTGGAGCATGCAGCACCTGGATCGATGTATTATCTGTACCAAACTGTGATACATCGAAAGTTAAGGTCGCAGTGCCCCCATTACCTGAAAGGTCAATAGTAGGGGTAGTGATAACTCCGGCAGTTGAGCTAGCTGAAAGTTTCACGTTGCCCGGCCCTTCCCAAACAGAAGTACCCGTCCATCCGGCATTTTGCAGGTAGTTATTAAGGCTGCCTGCTATATTGGTACTCGTACCATTACCGTTACATCCTGAAAAATCTTCAGAGATCACAACTGCGCCAAAAGCTGTTGTTGTGGCCACATCCAGGAAATATTCTGTTGCAGCGGTACTTGCATTCCAGTTGGCTATAAATCCTGTTGTACCCGCAGTACCATCATAGGTAGCTGCTGTTGCAACCGGTGCGTTTACGGAATTTGTCGTAAATGTCACCTCATTGCCATAAGCAGTAGTTGTACCATTGGTAGCATATGCCCTTACATAATACGTTTTGTTATCAATAAGGCCCGTCATATTGGCAACAAAAGTTCCCGAACCTGTGCCTGCAGATACAACTGTATTGGCAAGTGTAGGGCTGGCTGTCGTTGCATAAACAACACCACGTGCTATAATTGCCGAACCTCCGTCATTGGTTATAGTACCTCCGGATGTCGCAGCATTATAAGTAAGGTTTGAGATCGCAGCCGTTGTTAGCACAGGCCTGGCACTTGCAACAATGACAATATTGTCTATTGCAAGTGGTATCCCGGAACCTGTGCTGGTATCGTTAACCCACCTGAATCGTAATTTCCTGATACCTCCTACGTATGGCGTAAGAAGTATCTCTTTATTCTGGAAAGCAGAAGAAGATCCAAAAAATTCTTTTGTCGAACTGATCAGAATATCCGCCCCTCCTGTATTTATATATACTTCGCCATAGTCATATATACTACCGCCCACAGTACCTTCCCCACCGCTCTTCCAGTCAAATGTAAGCGTAGCAGCAGTTGCAGATGTCAGGTCAACATAAATATCGGCATACGTATCAGCGGCCGAACCTGTAGTATAAGCATATGTTGAACCGTTACTTGAGATATATAACGACTTCGTACCGCCATTTTGGGTAGCTGTACCTATTACCCATTTGTTAGTACCGGCAGCACCAAAAGCAAAGTCAGTAGTAGCGGTTTCAAAGTTTTGGTTGTAAGGTAAAGTCACAGGAACGGTAGTGGTTGTAAAAGTACCCTGTGGTGAAGAATAAGTAGTACCTGCAGTATTAGTAGCATACGTCCTATAGTAATACGTAGTATTGATAGCCAATGATGACATCGTTACCGAAAAATTCCCTCCTGATATATTATTACCGGGATATTGTACGCCGGAACCCGGAGTAAAATTAAGTGTCTGGCTTATTTCTACCCCATATGCCGTAATAGCACCGCTGCATGCAGCTACTGATGCACTACCCGTAATTGTAGCTCCCTGCTGGGATACACCTGTAGCAGAGGCACCTGCACTTACGGTTGGGGCAAAGGAATTTACTACCTGGATGTTAAAGGCAGTTTCATCGGCAGTAGTAGCTGTGTATACGCGAATATAATAGGTAGTACCAGAAGTTAATGATGCAGCATTAAGTGTTTCACTACTTGAATTTACAGTAACAGCAGTACCTACGGTTGTGCTGTTTGTAGGGCAGGCATCCGCATATAATCCCATATCTATATCCTTAGTAGTACCTGTAACATTGATGGTATACGGACCTGTACAAGCTGCAACAAAAGTGTACCAAACATCTTTTTTGCTTGTAACTCCTGTAATGGTAGTATAAGTGGCCCCTACATTCGTTCCTGCTATTGCGGCTGCATTTACAGTCAGAGCTGTTGCGTTGCCACAAAGGTCATTTACCGGCGGTATAGAGAATGTATTCGAAGTTACACTTGTAAGTCCCGGCGATGTAAATTGTATCGTAGCTCCTGTAAGGCTTGTAGGTGTACTGGCTGTAAGCCCGCTGAAAGTTGCAGTACCTGCCGTGGCGCTTATTGTAACAGTACCGCCAAGTGTCCATGTGGCCGCAGTGGCCGTGGCAGTGATCGATGCCGTACTTGTGGTAGGGTTACCATACTGATCCCTTACTACAACTACAGGCTGTGCCGTTAGTGTACCTCCGTTAACAGAAGGCGCTGTAGGCTGTGTTGTAAGCGCAAGCCTTGCAGCTGCACCTGCACCAATAGCCTGAGACAGGGCCGGTGTAGCGGTATAATTCGTTGAATTTATAATGATAGATCTCGTTGCTGCGGTTTGCAGCAATGCCGCCGGACTGGATGCCGAAGGCGTGAATGTAATTTGCCCTGCAACTGTTTTATCATAAGCACCAGCTGCAAGCGTAGTACCATCAATGGTTATGCTTGTAATACCATTCCTCCACGCTGCATTTTCCGTAAAAGTAATTACAAACGGTGCATCAACAGTTGCGCCCACAGCTGCTGTAAGTGCAGGAGGTGTACCTGTTGTGGTAAATGTGGAAAGATTACTGTACGTATACGTCGTTCCATCATAAAAATAAGACTTATAGTTGTAGGTTGTTTCAGCAGTAAGGCTGGACACCGGAAGCGAGAAATCGCCGATAGTGGTTACACCTGCAACAGCTGTTTTGGTTACACCTGTACCGCCAACGGCAGGATTATTATTATCTGAAGCCTTTGCAAAAACAAAGCCTTTCTCTATAGTTGTAGGACAAACGCCAAATTTATATACATATGATTTTATTGTCGCAGAAGATGCAGTTTTATCTTGTGCAGCTAAAACCTGGAAATCGGCGGCTACAGGCGTAGTTCCCGTACCTGTAAGGTTGATAGTTCCCGAAACCGCATTGGTTGTTGTGCTCGAAGCCGTAAAGGTTGCCGTTTTAGAGCCTGATGTTGCCGGTGAGAAAGTTCCTGTAAAGGTAGCCGTACCGCCATTAGCCGCTATAGTTGTAGAAGAAAGCCCGGTTACTACAAAATCAGCATTGTTCGTACCACTTGATACAACGCTCACTCCTGAGGCCGCAACCGTGCCGCTGTTCGTTATCGTATATGTTATAGGTGTTGCAGCAACAGTTGGACAGGTAGAACCATGTCCGGATGTACCGGTAATCGCAAGGATCGGCGCACTGGATACAGTACCTGTTACTTTGAAATCGTCAACCACCCATCTTTCACTTGTTGCATTATTCAGCAACGTTATCCTTACCCTTAGGCTGCTTACAGCAGGAAGCCCGGTCACTTTGACTGTGGAATATCCATTCGTTGTCTGTGCTCCGGTAGTTGTAGGTGCAAAATCTACCGGTGTAGCATTACCATCATAAGCAGTACTTGCGATCCCTGTACCTGAAGCAAAACCCCAATAGCTATTCGGCCCAGAACCTCCGCCTACACGTACTGTACTCCACCAGTTGGTCCCTCCATCAGGGCTCACTTCTACAGTTACAAAGTCGTTAGAATCAAGACCATTAGTAGTGCTGCCTATACTGAAGGCCGCAAGCCTGAAAGACATCTCGATCCCAGCATAAGCTGAAGTATTGATGTTCCCAGATGTAAGCGTCGCAGTGGCGTTGCTTACACCATATGCTGCTGTTCCTTCAGAATACTGAGCGACAGAAGAAGGACGGTCGCTTGTAGTTGTACTGGTATTATAAAAAGCTCCTCCGGCTACTGTTAGCAGCGTACCAGAGCCGTTCAATCCATCGGAAGCTATCTGCCCCCATGAGTTTAATCCCACCAGCATGGCTGCGAAGAGCAGCACTTTCGTAAAATGTGATAGTAGCAATTTTTGCATAATTTAGATAATCGTAGTTAAATTTTGATTTTTTTAGCCTGCAAAGATATATTAATTTTTCATTAATGAATTGTAAATAAATAGCAGATATATGATAATTATACTTTTAGACTCACAAAACACATCACAACGCCACTAGTTAAAAATTATTTTAAAGTAATTCAAAAAGCGAATAATTTAGCATGTACGAGTCGATTTGCAGAATTATAAAACAAAAAAATCCCCGGCCTTAACGACCGGGGATTCTCACAAATTGTATTATTGAACTGTTTTAGAAAATGATCTTTTTGCTTACATCGCCTTTAGTGGTTGCAATATTGATGATCAGCACCTGTTTCTCTGCCTGAAGGCCATTGATAACTGTGGTGGTGGCATTGATATCTTTTCCGCTGTAAAGCAGCCTCCCCCTTGTATCGTATACCGATACGCCTGTCATATCTGCAGTGCCGGAGTTGATGTTGATGCTGTTGCCTTCTTTGTAAACAATTACACTGTTGCTGTCCAGTACCGGGTTATCGGTACTAAGCGGCTGGGCATAAAGTATATTGAACCTGCCTGTGGTAACACCTGCTTCTGTTGTAAACTCATACGCTCCTTGATTCAGGTCGTGCGTGATGTTGAGAAGGTTATCCTGAAGGTAAACATCCTGGCCTGTTTCGAACACGCCATCCATGTGGTCAATCGCAATGGTGTAGCTTCCTGCTGTTGTGGCCTGGTAGCCCATCGGCACAATATCAGACACATCAAACGATGGCCTTGCCTGTATACCTAGTGTTTCTTCTCCTGCAAGGGAGAACAGCGTCAGGTCGCCGTCGTTTACGAAGGCTTTACCATCCCATCCGTAGTCAAGGCCTAAGGTGGTCATGTCTGTATAGCCGATAGCTGCCTGCGAGAAGCTGTCCTGGCCCGAAAGGTTCAGCCAAAGCCTTGAAACAGCGATCTGGCTTTCATCCTGCGCCGTGCGGAAGATCTGACCATTGTTCACCGCAGTACGCATGCCGTTGTTGAAATGTACTGTGCTGCCTGTAGCCTGTACGATAAAGCCCTGGCCCGGGTTGATCACCCATGTATTGGGTGCGCCGTTAAAGGCGCTACCACCTGCATCGCCCCATGCATTGCCTGTATTGGCGGTATAGGCCAGTTTGGTTACCCTTGCATAGTAGCTTGTAGAGGCATCGTTTTTCTTTCTCCAGAAGTAGAGTGCCGAACCGTCGGCTATTGTGCCTGTATTGGCAGCATAGAAAGCAAAGATATTTATTGGTGACGGGTAAGGGTTACCTACAGCGTTATAGCCCTGGCTTACACCCGACTGCTGCGGTGTAACGGCAACATTTACATCACCATTATTAGGTGTACCTGTAAAAGTACCCTGCCATGGCGTTCCAGGAGTTTCAGCATTCACAAAATCAGGGTGGTTATTCGCCACACGGATAAGGTAGCCTGCGCCTTCGGCAAAGGTTGTTGTGCCCGGCATTGTGGCATACTCATCACTTAGCGGGTTGTAACGGTAAAAACGGTTAGAGAGCGTTTGCGGTGAGAATCCGGCAAGCGTCTCCCCGCCTACTGGTGATGACCACATGGCATAGTCCAGCCTGAATAGCGGCGCACTGTTTTTCGCTACGGTTACTGCACCTGTATTGTCTACATCGTTTATCTGGAGCAGGTTTCCGTTGTTTTCTATTACAAAATTAGAGGCTCCTGCGTTGTTTACTACTTCATTTTGAACGGTAAGGTTAGTACCTGATGCTATGGTAAATATCCCTGAATTTAATACTAACTGGCTTGCATTGAAAGTACCATTGGCTGAAGTATTGTAATTACCCTCTATAATAGCTTTATCAATGTTTGTTGGCGCCGTTCCGGCTGTCCACACTGTACCATTCCAGGTATTTGATTTACCAGTTGTTACTGATATTTCATTCGAATTTAGCGATACAGGTGTAACCGCCCTCACTACATAACGATATAGTGTATTCGAAGCAGCACCTGTTACATCATGGCTGATAATGCCATTGACTGCCGTAGCATTCACCGTTTTGTCTTGATAGCCTGTCAGGTAAGTATTTGTAGTAGTGCTGTATGTTACTGTAAGGTCATCGAATGCAATGTTACCTGAGTTTTTGGTATATGTAAACCTGAATTTAACTAACCCTGAAGGTAATGCAGGGCTTGAAGATGCATTATATGTTTTGATCGCACCCGTTGTAGGGAATCCTGTATAACTGTTGACAGTAACCCATGATGTACCGTTATAACCCTCAATAAGCAGGATACTGTTAGTACCTCCATTGGCTCTCACATAGAAACTAAGTGAAGTGGCAGCGCCAGGATAAGTAGCGGTTTCCAAAACATCCCCGGTATTATCTATTTGTAAAGATGGTGATGCAACACCATAATTTCCTGCTGAAGTGTATGTACCATTAACTGTTGTTGACCAGCCACTTGGAACGTTAAAGCCGGAGTTAAACGGCTCGGTAGTTGTTGCGGTAGATCCTGTAGACTGGTATACATCCAACCTGTATGATGTAGCGCCTACAACTTCATTCCAGCGTGCTGTGAATCCTGATATACCTGTATTTGTTGCCGAAAGAGCTACCGGTGCCGCAGTACCTGCACCTATATTAAGGGTATAATCTTCCACTTCCCCATACGTACTTGCACCACATGAGTTTGCTGTTTCGCCTGACGAAGTATCGAAAAGCCTTATCCTCATACGCACAGTGCCTACAAAAGCATCACTTGGAATTGAAATGGTACCCGAATAAGGCCCCACACCTACCCCACTGGTAAGCGAAACACTTTCATTAGTATCTTCAAAATCGCCATCTTTGTTCCAGTCAACATACAATAGGCCTTTATCAGTAACATAACCTCCGCCATTATTGCCATCGAGGGTAATAGTAATTGGATAGCTCAGGTTGCGCTCTACCTGAAATATTGTAGAAGTAAAGTTTGTGTATGATGAAGAGCCTGAAGTATTGGTAACACCATTTACATTGACCGATGCAATATACTCGTCAATATTTGTTGCAGAAGCAGCACAGTATTGCACCACCGGAACATCGCTTATTGAAACCCCTGAACTCCAGCTGGAGCCTTTGCGGGTAAATACTTTAAAATAATAGGTTGAACCGTTTGTTAGCCCTGTTACTGTAACTGTAGCCGCCGAACCTTTGTAAACTACATATTCGTCGGTAGCAATTGCAGTACCTGAACCAAATGCTGCATTGGCCGTGTAAGCCGATCCCGTTCCTGAAGGCGTTGCCGTTACTGAACCTGAAAGTTTTGCAACAACAAGAACTTCGTCAAAACAGCTGCTGTTTGTCCATGTCAGTGCAATTTGCCAGGATGCAGGGGCTGTTGTTGCAAGCGAAGTCACATTTACAGGAGTTAAACATACTGTAGTGAATGTTCCCTGTGCAGTATAAACGGTACCACCGCTATTAGTAGCAAAGGCTTTATAATAATAAGTTGTTGCAGGTGCAAGAGAACTTACATTTATGATGAATACTCCTGTACCGAATGAGCCGGTTTCCGAAACTTTTATACCGTCGATAATAGCAAAACCATTGGTAGTGCTGTAATATATACCGCGTTCGGTAACAGCGCTACATCCTATTGCAGTTGCATTACCGCCCAATACTGCCGTTGATGCTGTAACAGAGGCGCTGGTTGGGGCTGAAATCGTTGGCGCAGTGTTTACACCGGCGCCTGTAACAGGTTTGTTAAAGCTGGTATTGACACCAACTCCTGATATTACGATATTTCCGTTGTAGGACTGAACAGCCAACGGTGAGAATTTTACAAATATTGTTTGAGAAACAGCGCCGCCTGCATGGCTAAAGCTCAATGTTGGCGTATAAGTGCCTCCGGTTGTAGTAGCATACGTATAACCATCCAAAGCTGCAAGGCTGATATTTCCTGCTTTCGCGTTTCCTGTCAATGCGAAGCTCGAAGCGCCTGAGGTGGTGTTAATACACTGGTTGCCCAAAGCAAGCGTACCGGCAGAAATAAAAGCTTCGGCTACTGCCGTTATAGTTATATTACCCGAAGTAATAGGATCTCCGGCAGTCAGGTGTGATCCCGGTATAGCAATATTTAATGTCGTTACGCTGGTATCAAAATCAGTATCATTATAAGATAGTATAGCTGTAGCCTGCGTATTCGAAACCCTGGTTACCGATGCAAGGCTAACACCCGTTGGCGCATTATTTAATACAAATCCTGTTCCTGCGAACGAACCCGCATCTACAAAAGTTTCCCCATTTAAAGTTATAGTAAATGAAGCATTGTTAAGCGTGCCCTCATTCAACGTTCCTGAAAGTGTCGCTGTTGGGTTTGTTGTAGTAAATGTCCTTACCGTACCATACGTATAGGTAGTACCGTCATAAACATACGACGTAAAGCTGTAATCTGTATTTGGCGTAAGGTTCGTAAGCCCTAAAGTATAGGCACCTGTTGCAATGCTGCCAACACTTGTTTTAGTTACGCCACTGCCTCCCACCTGCGGATTAGCATTTGCTGAAGTAAGTGAATACACAAATCCTTTTTCAGTACTGCCCGGACATACACCCAATGTTGTAACGTTACCATTAAGGGTAGCTGTAGTGGCGCCTACCGGACTGGCTGCAGATGAAGTGACCGCCTGTGTTACTGTCGTTGAAGTTGTACCTGTTAATGAACTTGTGGGAGAATTACTTCCCGAAGTTGTACTTGCCACAGTAATAGTTGCTGACTGTGGTGTTGTGCCCGTTGGTGTAAAAGTAACTTTATAAGTAGCTGTGCCATTCGCCGCAATAGTAGTTGACGACAAGTTGCTCACAACAAACTGTGAATTATTTGAAACCACTGTAATGCCTGATGCCGAAGTACCTGTATTTGTAATTGTATAGGTAACTCCTGTTGCCGCAGTATTTTGGCATACAGGGCCATGAGCTGTAGGTGTACCAGTAATGGCGAAGATTGGAGCAGATGTATATGCTGTCCAGGATATATCGTCAATAATAATTTGATTACCACTCGTTCTCAATTCAAGTACAACATTGCCAGAAACATTTATATTACCTGAATACGACTGAACAGTACTATTTGAAGCATTCACAGTAATCGTTGAACCTATTTTAACACTATTAACATAAACATCGATCGATCGTGCTCCTGTTCCTGTAAAACCCCTTACATAATTAAACTGTAAAGTCCCCATACCTCCGGAATAGGTGGGTGAGGTCACTGTACCGCTTCCATTTGTACAGATAGCTTTACCATTTAAAGTTTGATCAGTTCGCGCCGAAGTAGCTGTCCAGGTAACTCCATTTGTTCCGGTCCAACTTCTACTTGCATAACTTGATGCACTGGCAGGTATATTAGAAAAATTCTCACTTCCCTGTCCCCATAAATTTAGTCCCGTCACCATCGTCGCGAGGAGCAGCACTTTTCCTAAATGTAATTGTAACAATTTTCGCATAAACAGCATTTTTTTATTTAATTAGTAGCTTTTTGTGGGTGTTCTAACAAAGTGCAAATTTATGGTTTTTTTTTCGAGTAATTATATACGTGGATACTGAAATACAAATAAATAAACCCTTTATTAACATTAAAGTCAAATAGATAGCAAATCATTAGGTGTTTTGTTACGGCAATGTAAAATCACAGTTACCATAATATTTAGCGGGTAAATCTACCCTCAATAAATACTATTTTAAATAAAAAACCCTTCATCCTAAAAGGACGAAGGGAAGCCATTAAACCACACCTTACTTTAATTTAAATGGCTTTTTTTATCTTTAGGGACATTAGGAATACAACCAATTATTGCCCTATATACGAAACAGGAATGGTTATGGTTTTTTTTTCAATAAAAAAATCCCTTACCGGGTTGATAAGGGATTTAGTTTAATATTAGATATAAGTACATCAGTATACAAACTTCCTGCTTACATCACCTTTAGTGGTTGCAATATTGATGATCAGCACCTGTTTCTCTGCCGTCAGGCCATTGATAACCGTGGTGGCGGCATTGATATCTTTTGCACTGTAAAGCAGCCTGCCCCGTGTATCGTATACCGATAGGCCTGTCATATCAACAGTACCTGAGTTGATGTTGATGCTGTTGCCTTCTTTGTAAACAATTACGCTGTTGCTGTCCAGTACCGGGTTATCGGTACTAAGCGGCTGGGCATAAAGTATATTGAACCTGCCTGTGGTAATGCCTGCTTCTGTGGTAAATGCATATCCGCCCTGTTTCAGGTCGTGCGTGATGTTGAGAAGGGTATCCTGTAGGTAAACATCCTGGCCTGTTTCGAACACGCCATCCATGTGGTCAATCGCAATGGTGTAACTTCCTGCCGTTGTGGCCTGGTAGCCCATCGGTACAACATCAGACGCATCAAACGATGGCCTTGCCTGTATGCCCAGTGTCTCTTCTCCTGCAAGGGAGAACAGCGTCAGGTCGCCGTCGTTTACGAAGGCTTTACCATCCCATCCGTAGTCAAGCCCTAAAGTGGTCATGTCTGTATAGCCGATAGCTGCCTGAGAGAAGCTGTCCTGGCCCGAAAGGTTAAGCCAAAGCCTTGAAACAGCGATCTGGCTTTCATCCTGCGCTGTGCGGAAGATCTGACCATTGTTCACCGCAGTACGCATACCGTTGTTAAAATGAACGGTGCTGCCTGTAGCCTGCACAATAAAGCCCTGGCCCGGGTTGATCACCCATGTATTGGGTGCGCCGTTAAAGGCGGTACCACCGGCATCGCCCCATGCATTGCCTGTATTGGCGGTATAGGCCAGCTTGGTTACCCTTGCATAGTAGCTTGTGGAGGCATCGTTTTTCTTTCTCCAGAAATAGAGGGCCGAACCGTCGGCTATTGTGCCTGTATTGGCAGCATAGAAAGCAAAGATATTTATTGGTGACGGGTAAGGGTTACCTACAGCGTTATAGCCCTGGCTTACCCCCGACTGCTGCGGTGTAACGGCAACATTTACATCACCATTGTTAGGTGTACCTGTAAAAGTACCCTGCCATGAAGTTCCCGGTGTCTGTGCATTTACAAAGGCTGGGTGGGTATTGGCCACACGTATAAGGTAGCCTGCACCTTCGGCAAAGGTTGTTGTACCCGGCATTGTGGCATACTCGTCGCTTAGCGGGTTGTAACGGTAAAAACGGTTAGAGAGCGTTTGAGGTGAGAAGCCGGCAAGCGTCTCCCCGCCCACAGGCGATGACCACATGGCATAGTCCAGCCTGAATAGCGGCGCGCTGTTTTTCGCTACGGTTATCGCGCCTGTATTGTCTACATCGTTTACCTGGAGCAGGTTTCCGTTGTTTTCTATTGTCAACGACCCTTCCTCTTCTACAACGACGTCATTAGTTACTATAAGGTTGCTTCCTGACCTTACCACTACGTCGGCTCCGTCAAGTATAGTAAGGCTTGCGGCTGAAGCTGTACTATTTCCTGAGATGTCCGGTTGACTGCTTGCGGCAGTTATCACTGCATTTTCAAATTCTGTTGGCACTTCGCCGCACGACCAGTTACCTGCATCATTCCAATCGGAATTTCCGGCTGCACCATTCCATACATTATCATTCAATATCACTACAACAGAACCTGATGTTGCTTCGGGGCAGTTACCGCTTTTTACTATAGCCCGGTAGTAAGTAGTTTGTGCTATATCTGTAAAATTTAAAGTAGTACCTGTATTGCTAATATCAGAGATGGCAGCGCTAAAATCGGATACTGCAGAAGATTGCCATTTAACTATACTTCCCGTATGCCCGGATAATGTCAGTGTACCGCTATTATCCATCGTACAAAATTCGTAATTCCCTGATACCTGACCACCTGCTGATGGAGGATTTACAGTAATGGTTGCAACTGATGAATTCGCTGAAGCGCAAACCCCGCTTGTAACCACCGCCCTAAAATAGGTGGTAGCCGTTAACGCCCCAACAGAAGCTCCCGTAAGTGTCGTTGTAGTATTGGAAATATCAGTAACCCCTGATGTAAAATCGGATGAGGTGGAACGCTGCCATTTGGTTACACTACCGGTATGGCCGCTTAGTGTAAGGTCTGCTGGCGTGCTGCCGCTGCAAAGCGTCTGGTTTCCTGATATGCTTCCTCCCGCCGATGCCGGACTAACTGTGATGGTTGCAACTGATGAATTTGCCGAAGAGCAAACTCCGCTTGTAACCACCGCCCTGAAATAGGTGGTAGCCGTTAACGCCCCAACAGAAGCTCCCGTAAGTGTCGTTGTAGTATTGGAAATATCGGTAACCCCAGATGTAAAATCGGATGAGGTAGAACGCTGCCATTTGGTTACACTGCCGGTATGGCCGCTTAGCACAAGGTTTGTTGGACTACTGCCGCTGCAAAGCGTCTGGTTTCCTGATATGCTTCCTCCTGCTGATGCAGCGCTTATTGTAAAATATGCTTTGTAGTTGGCTCCGTTATTACCAGCATATACGGTACCTCCGCTACACGTAACCGTAGCATCGGAATATACTTCCATTGTGTAATTTCCCGCGCCAAGGCCAGCGAGCAGATTGGTATTATAACCAACGTTTGACCACATTTGATCCTGACCTCCACAACCATTATTAAAACCACTGGTATAACCTATAGTATTCGAGACGAAATTTCCGGGAGTTGTACCGTTGAGGTAGATCCTGTAATAAAGGCGCGTACTTGTGAGATCGCATCCGCCACATTTATAAATATTGTGCTCCGCTCCCTTAAACACCATTCCGTTTGCAGAACCCTGGCAAAATGTACCAATGGTAGCGTTATTAAAATCGTAATTTGATGTATTGCCATTAAGGTCGTAATACAAATTTCCGTTACCATTTATACTAAATACAATAAACGTATTATTAAAGCCTGCACTTTGTGCGAAAATACCATTTGCTGCAAACAAAATAAGTAATAATAATATTTTTTTCATATCCTTGAAAATTAAGGCATTAGTAACCTAATGCACAGTCTATGAAACAAAATTACATCTATTTTATAAATAACATCAATATGTTAATTTTAACAGTTTTACTATAACGTTTGCGTGTTAATAAGTTTTATTTTTTTCAGTAAACCATCAATATTTTGCTTGATTCAATAGTTTTCATGTGTTCTTTTTATGAAATCAAAAAATGCGATGTTGACAATGTAAGTTATTTATTAAATAAAAAAACCTCCCCACCTTTTTACAGGTGGGGAGGTTTGCCAACAGGTGTTGGCTTATTAAGGGGGTTTTAATTATAGGCTAGTAAATAATCCTTTTGGTTACTCTTCCCTTTTCAGTATTTATCTGTATGATAAGTACCTGCTGGTCTGAATGAAGGTTGCTGATCACAGTTTCGGTAGCGTTTATGCCATCTTTACTGTATAGTATCCTGCCCCTTGTATCATAAATGGTAACGTCGGTCATTTCCAAAACTCCTGCATTAATGTTTATAGAAGTGCCTTGTTTGTACACTATCACATTATTAGCATCAAGTACAGGGTTATTGGTACCAAGAGCCTCAGCATATACAACCTCGAACCTTGAAGTGAAAAGTCCCGCTTCAGTTTCGAAAGTATAGTTGCCTGCTTTAAGGTCGTGGGTTATACCTCCAAGAAGGTTGTCTTTAAGGAAGATATCCTGGTCTCCGGAGAACACTCCGTCCATGTGGTCAAGTGTAATCGTATAAGTACCCGGTGTATCAACCCTGAAGCCCATTGGAACAACGTCCGCAGGATCAAATTCAGACCTTGCCTGGATGCCCAGTGGTTCTTCACCAACAAGGGAGAATAGCGATGCAGTGCCATCATTTACGAAGGCTTTTCCATCCCATCCGTAGTCAATGCCCATAGTTGTAATATCGGTATAACCAATAGCAGCCTGTGCAAATTGTCCTTCGGAGCCTGTAACGTTCAGCCAAAGCCTTGAAATTACAGCATCTTCCTCATTTTGTGCCGTCCTGAAGAACTGTTGGTTGTTCAAGCCAACACGCATAGCATTGTTAAAGTGAAGCGTACCGCCGGTAGACTGTACAATGAAGCCCTGTCCAGGGTTTATCACCCAAGAAGATGGTGCGCCATTGAAAGCAGTACCTCCTGTGTCTCCCCATGCATTACCAGTATTGGCAGTATAAGCAAGCTTGGTTACCCTCGCATAGTATCCTGTAGAAGCATCATTTTTCTTCCTCCAGAAGTAAAGCGCAGAACCATCTACTATTGTATTAGTATTAGCAGCATAGAATGCGAAAATATTGATCGGTGATGGATAAGGGTTACCCACTGCGTTGTATCCGTTAAGCGTATTGCTCATTGGCACATCAATATTACCACTTCTTGGCTTACCGGAGAACTCTCCCTGCCAAGGCGTACCAGGAGCATTCGTAGTAGCGTTATAAGCAGGATGTGTGTTTTCAACACGGATCAGGTATCCTCTACCTTCAGCCATGTTCGTGTTCACAGGATCTGCTATTGTAGCATACTCGTCTGTAAGCTCGTTGTAGATATAGAAACGGTTGTTGAGCGTCTCTGGCGAGAAGTCTTTCAGTTTCTGGTTCTCTACAGGAGATGACCACATTGTGTAATCCAGCCTGTACATTGGTGAACTTAGCCTGAAAACATCTATGTTACCACTGTTAGGGTTTGTAGTTACGCTACTTCCCTGAAGAAGGTGTGCATAGTTATCAAGTGTAAGGCTTCCTGTAGGAGCTACAGTAACAGCATTTGTGATATTAAGCACGCTACCGCCCTGTACTTCTAATGTAGCACCGTCAGCAACAGTAAGGTTATTACCTACTACTGTTACGTTTCCTGAAACAATCGGCTGGTTGGTAACGTCAGCGATAACAACGTTATCGAGAGCTGTAGGCACCTGCCCACCACACCAGTTGGCCGGGTCATTCCAGTCGGCACTTGTACCACCGATCCATGATTTCGGATTCACCGTGATATCTGCACTACTGCTTGAAGAACAACCGCTGCCATTATTTACTGTAGCAGTATAGGTTGTTGTAGTACCAGGTTTTGCATAAACTGTTCTGGCGTATGTACCTGTATAGGCCACTGTAGCTGCAGCATCAGTATAAAGGCCTGTTGTTGGAGCCCATGTTGCACCTGAATTGGTAAATACAAATGTCATGTTTGGCCTGGATGTACTCGTAGCTACCACTCCGGCAGTTGCAGCGTCAAATCCGGCAATGCCTCCTGACACTGAATCCTGCATCCTAAAGTAGGAACAGTTGAACGATGTTACAGAATAAAGCGTATTCGAACCAGATCCGTTACCGCCGTTTCCAGCATTATGAACTGTTTCTACGATAATATTCGATGTTCCATCCCATGTAAATGGCGTTGTCAATGTAAAGGTAACTAATCCGGTACCAGACGGTGTGAAGGTAGCCGGCCCATAAACAGCCGAGGTTCCTGTCGCAAAACCGCTTGTTAAGTCGGTAGCGCTTGTCGATCCCATTCTGATGGTAAAATCAGTACAGGCGCTGGCTGCAAATGTTCCAAGATTGAAGGTGATAGCATTTATTTTGCTTCCTGCCTGCATGTTTTGAGCACTCAACTCACTTGCCCTGAACATCATTTGCGCTTTTTGCCCTCCATAATAACCGCTCAATGGATTTGGACGTGTGGTATCGGTATTGCCTGAAACCGTGGTTCCTGTACCAAATATGCCTGTACCTCCTATTGCACCGCTAATTGTAAGCGCCTGTATCTGTCCGCTGCACATCTCTGCAGTTGCAGGAGTAACAGGATAAACAGGGTTTGGTTTAACTGTAACAGTAAACGTAGCGCTCCTTGCACATGTTCCGCCTGATTGTGTTCCGGCAATAGTATATACCGTATTCACAGTAGGGCTAAATGTATAACCTGTAGCCGCGTTTCCGGAATATGGAGCACCCGCCGGTACTGATGTAACTGTAAAGGTATCATATGAAGATCCTCCTGCAGTTAGCGTTATAACATTTGATGATTCACCGGCACAAATACTACCCGTAGCAGCGCTAAGCGTTACCGCTGGCGGTGCCGTAACCGAGAAGTTTGATGATGTAGCCGTTCCACCAGGTGTTGTTATAACAACAGCACCCGAAATACCCGCATTCACCGTAGCAGTAAGTTGCGTACCGGCAGCATTTACAACAACCGGAGTTACCGCTGTACCGCCAATAGTTAATGCACCACCGGTAAGATTAGTACCTGTTATGGTTATCACACCTGTATCGGCACAATAAGAATCTGGGGTAAAGCTTGTTATAGCAGGCCCCGCAGGCTGTGCAATGGTAACAATATAGTCTACCGTTGTACCCCTTGCATAAGTTGTACATACACTACCCTGGGTCATTGTCTGGTTCCTAACGTTCCTTACCCTCATCCTTCTGCTACCTGTGGTAGCATTTGCAGGGATGTTCATAGTAATAGTACCTGTAGCAGTGCTGGCTATAGATGCTGCTCCTAAGAATTCGTTGGTATCAGCAAAATCACCATCATTGTTAAAGTCGATCCAGATACCTACACCTTCCGGATTCGCATTTCCGCTTAATACTGTTACACTTGCAGTATAAGAGTATGCCTGGAAGAATGTAGCAGTATTGTTGCTTCCTGTAAGGAGTGCATAGTAATTGTTAGCTGCATTTCCAACAAGGCCCGGAGTTGAGTTTAATGACGTTGTAGCAACCGAAATTGCGGTCATATAATCTGTTGTATGAGCATTTGTTACTGTTCCTACACAGTAGTCTGTCACTGTAAGCTGTGCTCCTGCTGATGTAACTGTACATCCTCCTGAAGTCACAACAACACGATAGTAGTATCCTGTTCCTACAGCAGTTGTAGCTGCATTAACAGTAAGTGTTGCAGACTGGTCACCACTATAGGTAGTGCCTGCCGGCGTACTGTCAGCTACGTTACTGTAAGTGCCTCCCAACGTAGTTGAGAATTGCCACTGGTATGTTGGCGCCGGCGCAGCAGTAGTAACACTGAAAGTAGCGCTATTACTCCTTACCACTGTAGTGGCAGCAGGTGGAGCCGAAATTGCCGGTGCATTGATCGTAAGTGTCGCAGGGTTTGATGTTACTGTTCCACATGGCGCAGTTCCTGTAATTACCACACGGTAATAGTAGGTAGGCACAACAGGTGTATTTGTAGCATTTGTTACTGCAAGCGTATTTGTTGTTGCGCCTGCATAAGTAACTCCAAGCGGTGTTGCATTGGTAACATTGCTATATGCACCACCAGCGCTTGTAGCATATTGCCACTGATAAGTAAGCCCTGTACCGGATGCGTCAACTACAAAGTTACTTGTAGTACCTGTTGAACAGGCAACCTGGTTTGCAGGCTGCGTATTGATCACAGCTGCACTGTTAACTGTAAGTGTCGCAGGGTTAGACAACGCTGTAGCGCCACCATCCTGAACAAATGCACGGTACCTGAATGCGTTGTTAGCAGCAGTAAGGCCTGATAAGCTCAAAGTATTGGTATCAGCACCACTGTATGTAACGCTACCTACAGTTCCATTGGCTAAAGGAAGCCATGTACCTGTACCAGCATCCTGCTGCCATTCAAAAGTAAGGTTAGACCCTGTAGTAGCAACGCTAAAGTTTGCTGTACCAGCACCCGAATCACAAAGTGTTACATTCGAAGGCTGCGACGTGATGCCTATGTCACTGATGGTAAGCGTAGCAGCACCTGATGTAACCGAGCCGCATGGTGCAGTTCCGGAAACAACAACATGGTACTTATACTGGTTCATACCTGTGGTAGCCTCGTTAATTGTTAGTGTGGCAGTTGTTGTACCATCATAGGTAACACCGTCAGTTACCGGGGTGAAGTTCACTCCGTCCGCAGCTACTTCCCACTGATACGTAAGGTTTGTACCTGTAGCAGTTACACTAAAGGCAAGCGTGCTGTTTGGCGTTACAGTTTCAGAGGCCGGCTGTATCGTAATATTTGCTGGCTGGTTGAAAGTAACCGTGGTTGTTTTTGTTGTAGTACATCCTGTTGTCGTTACGCCATAGCTTATTGTAACTGTACCAGCGGTAACCGGTGTAACAAGGCCTGTACTGCTAACGGTAGCGATATTAGTATCAGAGCTTGACCATGTTCCGCCTGTAGTAGTACTGGAAAGCTGTAGCGTATTCGGCATACATACTGAAACCCCACCGCCTGTAATATCATTTACAGTAGGATACTGATTAACAGTAAGCGATCCCGTACTTGTTCCTGTTCCGTCGGCAGAAGTAACAGAAATGGTTCCTGTAGCGGCTGCTGCAGGTACAACCGCAGTTATAGAAGTAGCGCTCACAACGTTGAACGATGCTGCGTCTGTTCCGTTAAATTTAACAGCGGTAGCTCCGGTAAAATAGTTACCTGTTATGGTTACTGTATCACCAGCTCCCACACACACCGCTGTTGGTGTGAACGAAGTGATTTTTGGTGCAGATGGTATTACCGTAAAGGTATAATCTTCTGCTTCACCATATTGTATAGCACCACATGCACTTGGGTTTGTGCTATAATAGTCAATTCTTACCCTCATCCTGTGATTACCTATAATAGCTCCCATAGGCACAGCAAAGCTTGATGACGCCGAAGCAACATAGGCTGCCGAATTATACATACGCTCACTTGTATCGAAGGTAAGGTCATCATTCCAGTCTACCCATATCGCAATACCATAGGTATAAGTACCATTAAATGGTGTTACTGTAAAGTTCACGTTATTCCCTTCAGACTGGCTTACAGCCATAGCTGTAAAGTTACCGTAGCCGCCTGTAGAAAGGGCGCTTGTACTATTCGAAATGTTCGAAGCACCTCCCGTGGTAGCGAATGAAGAAATATAATATCCTGTACTTGTAGATGCAGCACTACAATAGCCTTGCAGGAACTGGAGCGTTGTCCAGTCACTATAGCCATTAGCATCACAATTGCTGCGAACATGAAGATAATATGTTGTATCCAATGTAAGACCGCTATATCCAGGAACCGATGTTGCTGTTGTTGCTGTTCCGCTGGCAGGCGGTGTGGCAGATGTAGTAACAGCATATTCGTAGCCTGATGGTACCGGAGCCGTTGCCGGAGCCGACCATGAGAGGTTAGCTGTCGTATATGTGGCGGTTGCCGCACTAAGGCCGGCTGGCACGTAACAAGTAGGTACAGGCACAACTTTAAAGATATAATCTTCCGTTTCACCTTCTGTAGTAGTGCCACAAGCCGGAACAGGGTATTCATCATAATCGATACGAACCCTCATTCGGTAATTCCCAACCGGGGTACCCGCTGGCACAGTAATACTTCCTGACAACAAACTATAGTCATCAAATACCATTTCATTGGCATCATCAAAATCAAAGTCATTGTTCCAGTCTACATAAACTCTTGCCTCAAAGCCATCTCCCCAGTAATCGTAAGCATCACCGGTAAAATTAACCTGCTGGCCTTGCGACTGTGATACAGACAATGTGGTAAAGTTACTGTATCCGCCTGTTGTAAAGGTTGATGTATTATTAATATTGGTATAGCCACCATCAGTAACGAAAGAGGTAATATATATAGTATCATCATCAGTAGCCGGGGCGAGACAATAACCCGAATAGAATGATGTGGTTAACCAGTCACTGTAAACTCCTTCACCACACACCGACCTTACATGAAGGTAATATGAAGTATTAGGAGTAACTGTAATACCTGATACTGACAAACCTGCTGCTGCCGTTCCTGAAGAAGGCGGTGTTGCAGATGTTGTTACTGCATATTCATATCCGGTAGGAGTACCTGCCAAAGGCAATGTCCAGCTTGCGTTAATTGACGTAGCGCTAGCCATTGCTGTAGCACTTGTCTGTGGTTTGCCACATGCAGGGATAGTATCGATCTTGAAATCATCTAATGCAAGATAATAATCACCTGATGACCAGTTTCCTGTAACCCGTATTTTCACTAATGATCCTGCATAAGCAGAAAGATCGCGGGTATACTCTTTCCATCCCAAAGTTCCATCGTTCGCTACGGTTCCTATATCGGTATAAGTTACACCATAGTCTGTCGATACTGCTACAACTATGTTACCAGCACCTGCAGCAGGCGACGTTGACTGGTCACCATAATTAGCATAATAATATTTGAGGGTTAACTGCTGGCTGGCTGGCAGTGTGCCAACATTTATTGTAGTAACATTTGCTGTTGGAACAGTCACGTAAAGGTTTCTGTAAATACCAATGTTGGTGTTACCTGCAACAATTGTTCCTACTGTCCAGTTCGCAGCAACCCATCCTGCCGGTACTGTCGATGCGACAGCAAATCCTTCCGTCCAAGGTGCCGTTGTAATATATTGCGTAGTGGCGGTGAGGGAAGTTGAGTTAGCACTGTAACAAACAGTACCACTAAGCGCTCTTACCCTTATATAATATGTTGTACCCTGTGTTAAACCTGTAATATTTGCAGATACTGCAGATCCTACATTCAATGCCTGGTAACCCGGCACAAAAGCCGTGAAGCCTGCATTTGTCGCCACATCGATCTCGTATGTTACGCCAGCAGTAGAAGACGCTGTCCACTGTGTATTCAAAGTTGTTCCTGTAGACGATACAACTGCCGGTGTGCCAGGAGTACCTGTAGCCGTAGCACAAGTTGTAACCGATTGCACTAACGGAGACGTAATATTATAAATCGGACCATAACAGCCAGTGTTATTATAGCTGTATACATAATATTGATATGTATTGGCGCCTGTTAAACCTGTCTGGGTAAATGTAGTGCCTGTACCGTTGTACACTACTGTACCGGTATTGGCACCTGTACCAAGTGTTGCGTTTACAGCATATACCGTATTTGCAACCGGGTCGGTTATAGTAACAGCTCCCGGAGTCGTGTTATAACGAACCACAAGATAATGGCTTGTGGTTGGCGCCGGGGTAGTCGCGGCAGCGGTAAAACTAGCCGTAAGGGTTGTATTTGTAATTGAAGACGCTACAAATGCGGTAGGCTGGTTCGCCGGTACGTCGCATGGGTTAAGATCCCCGAATGCAAAATATCCTTTGTAATCAGCGCCAACCAGTGCCGTTGCTGTTGTAAGTATGCCTGTTGCATAGTTTGTTACCGATGCTACAGGAGCATATTCACCTGCAGCCGATGACGATTGTACGATCTTGTTGGTTGCAGCAATGCTATCATCCCTTAAGCGTACGAATGCATTTGTAAAGTTGGCGGCACCATTTGTAATATACGTTTCCCACCTGCGTGGAGAAAGTGTGGTAACCCCTACTCCCTGAGTACCTGAGTTTGTAGTGAATGCCTGTGCAACAAATGTTACGGCACCACCAGCGGTAGTTGTAGGGTCAACGTTGATAGCCTGGTAGCCGGCTGAAGTTCCGACAGGGAATGTCGTAGCAACACCGTATGAACCTGAAGCAGTCCTGCTGGCACCAAATGTCCTTGCAAAAGGCCCATTAATATAAGCTGTAGCCGAACCTATGTTGTTTAATGTACCGGCAGCTGTAGCCGTACCAAGCGTTAGCAGGTTTGTTGTAGTAGTATTTATTATACCCGATGTAAGGGTGAACGTACCACTCATTGTAAGCGGGTTGTTTAGCGTAACTCCTGTAGCATTACTGTTATTAACAGTGAATGATGTGAGGTTTGCCGTAGCAGCGCCTGCAACGTTTTCGATAGTACCTGCATAGGTAATTGTCTGGGCAGCTGTGTTTACTGCTGATGTAGTACCAGATGGTAATGCCAGCGTCAATGTACCGTTAGCAGTATATTTACTTGTAGCATCAATGTTAATATTGCCTGCTACTATAAGCTCCACACCTGCGTGTGAAAATTCTGCACTATTCTGAAGTGTAAAATTACCTTTCACACCAAATCCTGTTCCAAGTTTCACAACGCGGTTAGTAGCTGTTGCGGTTCCTGCAGCAGGCCCATTTACAACAACGTTACCGGCATTCAGCCTTCCTGTAGAATTGTATACATAGAATCCTATAGCATTACCACCTGCCGTAGATGAAGCTGCATCACCAAACCTAAGGGTATGTGAAGCAGAAGATTCTGACACGGTAGCATTAGAATAATATACTGAATAATGGAAAGCCGATGTAGAAGCCGGAGGATCAACAAGGGTAATTGTACCTCCAGTCCAGTTTACAGGAGCTGTAAGGTTCAGTGTATAATCTGAAGATGTAGATGAGTTTCCAGCCACACCTGCAGCATTCGGGTCGATATTAATAGCACCACCGCTATGGTTGAACGCAGTGCCTGAGTGGGCAAGGTTACCATTAATGTTTAATGTACCACCAGCAACAGTTAAAGTACCCGCATTTGTAAACTTGCGGTTACTACCACCTGCTGCACCGATAGTAACGGTACCGCTATTAAGGGTAAATACTGCACCTGAAGGGTTGCTTATACCTGTTCCTGAAGCACCTGTAACATTTACAGTTGCACCTGAAACCGTTACTGTTCCTGAGTTGGCTATAGTTGTTGCTCCAAGAGTACCGCCAGCTACGTTGATCACAGCTGTTGCAGCATTTGTAACTGCATTAGTAACTGTTAATGAATTAGCACTAACTGCCAATGTACCACCGGCATTTACGTTAAGTGCACTTGCAACTGCAGCTGTGGCGCTAACAGTGTTATCTACTGTTACCGTGTGGCCTGTAGATATTGTAACAATATCTGTAGCTGTAGGAACGGTACCTTTATTCCATGTAGTACCATCGTTCCAGTTACCGTTTTGTACAGATAAGAAAGGTATATCACTGCTGTTGATACCCATATAGAAATCCTGTCCTGTAAGCATTGCCAATGTAAGGTCGGTCCTTTGTGCATGAGGTAACGTTGTACCTGCCTGGAAAGTGCCTATAGCAGCGCTGTCGGTTACTAACCTTGCAACTGCTGTAGCCGGAGAAGAACCAAATATTGTTGTTCCTGATACAGCCAGTTTATAGGTTGTAGCAGCCATATCTGTTCCCAATACACTTACGCTCCATTTACCGTTTGAGCGGGTATCCACTGTGTAAGCACCATCGGTAATCGATACAGGAGATGTTCCTGCGGCTGCCGTATACATCATAGAGATGATACCTGCATCTGTAGGAGATACGCGTTCGATCCATGCATGCCTTGCATTACCGTTCTCATCTATCAGTGGGAATTGTGATCCTGTTCCAGTAGGCACCGAACCACCGGTTAAACCGGTACCTGTCTGTGCTGTATTCCAGCCGCGGCCATAAGCACTGCCCGGAACCATACCTCCTGAAGTAACTACTAGTGAACCGCTTCCAGGAGTTGCCAAAGTACCGTAAAGAAGAGTTTTACCACCTGTAGTACTGGCTTTACCATCAAAGGTTAAATTGTTGCGTACACTTGCAGCAACAGCAGCATTAGCCACAACCTGGTTTAACGGGTTGATAGTAACACCTGTAGCCGATGTATTTTTGAACGTTATACTGTCAAAGTTGCCTGTAGGCGTGGTAGCAAGGTTTTGTATTGCACCTGTACCGTTTACAGTTACCGACTGCGCAACAGTCTGCGCATTAACAGTTGTACCGGAGATCAATGCAAAATGTGTAGTACCATTGGCTACATAAATACCGCCGCTATTAACAACTATATTACCGCCAATGTATGTTATTGCACCGCCCTGTGTGTACGTACCTGATGTAACAGTAAAATTACCTGTCATACCTGTAGTAGTAACCTGTGTTACTATCCTAGATGCCACAGCGCCGGGATTGTTTACCGTTACCGAGCCTAAATTCATCCTACCTGAACCCACAAAAAGGTTGTAGTAGAAACCGCTTGCGTTGCCACCTGCCTGTGTTGACGTTCCGTCACCAAACTGAAGCGTGTGGTTAGGTGAAGCTGTAAAGGCAACACCCGAAGCAAAATTACCATACAATGCATAAGCGCTTGTATTGGTTGTTGCAGTATGAGGGTCAACAATTGTAAGTGTACCTCCGTTAAGTGTTACGGTACCCGTGGCAAAATTGGCTAACGTTGTACCAAAAGCAAGCAATGGAGTTCCTGATGCTACTGATGATGCAGGGGTATTGTTGTTATTACCATCAATTGTAATATTACCTGCACTTTGGATAAAGGTACTGCCGGTATTATTTACTATACTTCCATTGACAGCCAGTGTGCCTCCTGATACATTTATTGTACCCGAATTGTCAATGTAGCTGTCATTGTTTGTACATCCTACTGTAAGGGTTCCTCCGCTAACATTAAGCGCACCACCACTGGCAATTTCAAGTTGTCCTGAGGTGATTGTACCGGAGGATACTGTCATTGTAATACCAGACGGTATCTGCGACAACTGCCCACAAACCGGGCCTGTTCCATTAGACCAGTTAGAACCTACAGCAAAATCTCCGGAAGCAATTGCCCTTACCGGCGCTGTGTCTACAGTGATATCATCTACATATAGATAGTATCCGTCTGCTCCTCCCGAAGGTACGTGTATAGCGATATATACAGTTCCTGTATAGGGTGTAAGATCTATCCAGCTGATTGGTGTTTGGGTAGTGTTACTTACGGTTGTGAGAGGTCTTAGAACCGTGGTAAAGCTTGCAGGGTTAGTATTCGTTGTAGAAAGTACAACCCTGTAGTCATTTGGCTCACCTGATGACCTTGCCGCTACCGAAAACCTTAGCCTTTGGTTGCCAGTCAGCGTCATCGCAGGCAGGATAAGGTAATCATTATTTGCACCGGAATTAAGATCAGTATATAAACCGGCACAGTTGCTGCTTCCGGTTCCGTAGGTACTATAGCTAATCCATTTATCACCATCACCATTTACATCATTCGACACATAGCACGAAGGCAGTGCAGGCGTAGTAACACTATTAAAATTCTCTGTATAAGGGAACGTTGTCAATGGTGTACAAGGGGTTGTGAACGACGAACCAGCGGACCATGAACTATATGTTCCGCTGCAATTTGTGCGTACATATAATGTATAGGTTGTGTTTCCGCTTAATGTAGCACTATAGCTAATTGTTCCGGCCGACGTTGTTGTGCCATTATCGATACGTCCTGTAGCGCCGCTACCCGCCGCGCCACTGGTCCTTAACTCCCATTCGTATCCCGTAGGCGTGCCGTTAACCGGCGCTACCCAGGTAGCAGTACCTGCATTAAAAGCAGTGGCTGCACCAACAATTGATGAAGGGATGCCGCAAGCAGGAGGCGTAGTCATAACCATTTGAACCTGAGGTACGGTATTTTGAGTAGTACCTGTTCCAGGAGTTGCCGCAGTAGGATTAACAGTGTCGCTCCTCACATAAATACCACGATTGGTGGCGGTAAACGCCTGCCATGCAGTACCTGTTGAATCTGAATTTGTGTAGCTGTCGGCATTTTCGTCGACTGCAATTACAAGGTTGCTTGTGCCATCCCAAAGGAAAGGTGTACTAAGGGTAATTTCGACCCATGCACCATTGGTTAAAGTAGCTATCGTACCCGAAAAAACCTGTGTTAAATCTGTCGAAGCTACCCAGTCGGTAGTACTGCTAAAGCTGGTCTTTGCAGTATTTCCTATATATATAGTCCAGTTATTATAAGTTGACAAAGGTGTTTGTACCGAAGAAGGCAAAAACCGGACTTTTGTAATATACGTATTACCCGGAGTACCTGTAGCATTAATTTCCGTAGCAAGATATAGTTGCTGTGTATAGCTATAGCCGAAATAAGAACTTACAGGCATCGTTGCTGTTGTGGTTCCTGTACCGCCACCTACCTGGCCTGATGCTAATGGTGCAAAACTACTTACCGTTGAAGAGTAGGTTGTACCGCCGCCATTGGTTGCATACGCCCTATAATAATAAGTAGTGCCTGCTGTCAATGCTGATAACGAAGCAGAAAAAGTGCCACCGGCAATTCCGCTGAAACCTGTACCGGCAACCTGAGTACCTGTACCGCCTGTAAAACCGGAAGTAGTACTGTATTCAATACCATATGCTGTTACCGCTGTACATCCTAATGAATTTATTGTTGCACCGGTAATTGTTGCATCGGTCATACTAACTGTCGTTGCATTACCGTTGGCACTTACTCCAGGCGCTGTATTGACACCTGTTCCCGAAGCAGCAACGTTGACTGTTGCAGCAAGCCCTCCCCCTGTAAGAGGAATGTTGCCGTTATATGTAGTTAAGGCTGTTGGTGTTAATTTTACAAAAACCGAAACAGCCGAAAGGCTACCCGATGTAGGTGTAAGTGTAAGTGTAGAAGTATATGTACCTCCTGTAGTTGCTGAATAGGTATATCCCGTTAATGCACCTACCGTAACGTCTCCTGTTAAGTTACCCCCGGTAACGGTAAAGGAATTGGCATTAGATGTAACATCTTTACACACGTTGCCAAATGCTGTAAGCGTGGTAGCTGTCACAAATGGGTCTGTTGGGGCTGTAAATGTATAGGTAAGACCGGATGCAGGCTTAACTGTTGATGTACCTGCCATAGTAGCGGCATTTGTACCTCCGGCAGTTGTCGCTGTCCAGTCTGTAGTAGTTGTCCTTGTATTAAAATCTGTAGCAGCACTTCCGCGCAATCCAACCTGCATAGGGCCAGTAGCTACTGCTGTATTTGTAGTTGTAAAAGTACCGTATATGATTTCAATCTTATTTGTTCCCTCATAAAGCCTAATTTGGGCATTAAGGTTCTCGCCAGTACCCACTGCATAACGATATGCAGAAGACCATTGGCAAACATAAACCCTGTTGGGCGCTGTACCTATAACTTCCGATCTTATTGTGGAATTTAAATCCCTTGCCATTGCTGAAATAGCAAAGTTGGTGGTACCCGAAGATAATGGTGTATACTGGGAAGTTGAAGGCGCGCTTCCTCCCAGTACTAAAAAGCCATTAGATGTAGGCCTTGCTACCGTATACCCCGTACCATTGTACGTAAATGTAAATGGCAGCGTAAAACTGTAGTTATTGTTATCAATAGCTGTGCCGTGCAACGTTCCGCCGGTAATGGCAGTATAAGTACCATTACTTTGCGCAAAGGTATAGCTTGACACCTGTGCGAATGAACTTTGCGTTACGCCTAACAGCATAAACAAAAATAAAACCAACTGCATGCTGCAGTTTTTCACGATACCGGAAGCAAGCCTCGTTCGCGTGCTTCCCCTATCGGGCTTGAGCGTCCGTAACAGTCTCATACCATTAAAAGACGAATTGTAGTTTTGAATCATATTTTCAACATTTTAGATGCTAAAAATAAGTCAATTAACAGTTGGTTAATGTTTTTCGTATTTATTTATTAAATATTCAGCGAAATACTATTTATGTTATAGTTATTCTCAAAATAGAATGTTAATAATATCTTAATATTAACAATACAGCAATAATATGTTAAGAGATGAATGTGTTGTCTATAGCTTTTTTCCTACATTAACACTGATTTTTAGTCAATTACCGACTCTTTATACTGTTCATCGACAAAAAACAAACAGAGTGATAAGGGTTTTGTTATTTATGTAACAAAAAAAGCCTTCCCTAACAGGAAGGCTTTACTTTATTTGAAAAATTATTTTTATGCAGTCTGTTTTTTCAATTGCGCCATCCGTATGGCCACAATAGCGGCCTCGGTACCTTTGTTACCATGAATGCCACCGCTACGGTCTATAGCCTGCTGTAACGTATTATCGGTCAGCACACAAAATACAACCGGGACATCTGTTAGTACATTAAGGTCTTTTATCCCCTGGGCAACTGCCTCGCACACAAAGTCAAAATGCTTGGTCTCTCCCTGTATCACGCTTCCTATTGCAATAACGGCATCTACATTTTGTGTGTCTATCATCCTTTTGCAGCCATATATAAGCTCAAAGCTTCCCGGCACATCCCATGTAATAATAGTATCAGCTACAGCGCCATTTTCTATGAGCGCCTGTAGTGCACCTTTATAAAGGCCCGAAGTTATATTTTCGTTCCATTCTGAAACAACAATCCCAAACCGAAAATCTTTCGCGTTTGGGACTGTGTTTTTATCGTATTGTGATAAATTCTTATTTATTGTAGCCATATTATTCAGCCAGTGCTATATGTGCATCAATACTAATACCTTCCGGTGATGATTCGTATTTCTCTTTGATCTCAGTAAAATATTTCAGCGCTTCTGCTTTTTTCTTCATTGTAAGCGAAAGCTGCCCTGCTTTGAAAAGGAAGCGTGGCGAAGTAAGTTCGTTCTCGCTCGCTTTGATAGCCTTCTCATAATATTCCAGTGCCGAATTGTTATCACCTGTTTGTGCAAAGGCATCTCCGGTTGCGCCAAGGGCAGTTGCCTTCAGTACATCATCTTCTGTTTTGAATTCTTCAAGGTGTGTTACAGCCTCTTTATATTTTCCGGTATTCAGGTAAGCCATCCCCGCGAAGTAATGCGAAAGGTTAGCAGCATCAGTTCCTGAGTAATTTTCTATTATTTTCAGGAAGCCCATTTTACCCTCACCACCGTTAAGTGCAAGATTGTATAATGAGTCGTTTGCTGTCTGGGCATCTACAGCCTGCGTAAAATATTGCTCGGCCTGGAACATCTCACTTGCAGCCTCTTCTTCTTTAGGGCTCTCAAGGAATTTGTCATATAACATATAACCGATTATCGCAAATGCAATAACACCGATGACGATGAATATCATCTTTTGGTTCCTTTGCACCCACTCTTCAGTTTTCGAAGCGCCTGCATCTAATGAATTAAATACTTCGGCAGTTGTACTCTTGCCATCAAAAACCTCTTCCTGTTCGATAACTTCGTCCTTTACTTCCGGTTCAGGTTTTGGTGCTTTGTACCCTCTTTTGTTATATGTTGCCATTTATCTTATTTTAATGAGCCGCAAAAATAAAATTTTTATTGAAATTTAAAATATCTTTTTGTTGTTATTTTTCGATAATTTGCAGCTTCTTTAAAAAAGAGGCCAATTTTATACAAGGCGCTCACAATCAGGAAATCTATTTGCAGATGTACTTAAAGAATTTATCGCTGCTCAATTACAAGAATATCGCCGAAGCAAATTATGACTTTGACCTCAAGATCAACTGTTTTACCGGCAGGAATGGTGTAGGCAAAACCAATGTGCTGGATGCCATTTACCATCTTGCCTACGGAAAAAGCTATTTTAACCCGCTGGCATTGCAAAACATAAAACACGGCGAAGAGTTTTTTGTGATAGACGGTACATTTGAAAAAGACGGCAGGAAAGAGCAAATTGTATGCAGCCTTAAAAAAGGGCAGAAAAAAGTACTCAAGCGCAACGGCAGGATATATGATAAATTCTCGGAGCACGTGGGATTTATCCCTTTGGTCATCATCTCCCCATCCGACAACGACCTTATTACCGAAGGCAGCGAGACGCGCAGGAAATTTATAGACAGTGTGATATCGCAGCTGGATGCGGCCTACCTTCAGGAACTCATCAATTACCAGAAAGTGCTGGCACAGCGAAATGCCCTTTTAAAGTATTTTGCGCTCAACCATACTTTCGAACGCGACACCTTATATATATATAATGAGCAGCTCGATACAATGGGGCATGCCCTGTTTGAAAAAAGGAAGCAGTTCCTGCAAGATTTTATTCCGATTTTTACAAAACACCACAGCACCATAACCGACAGTGCCGAAAATGTAAACCTTGGCTACGAAAGCCAGCTGCATGAAAAAAGGCTGTCGGCACTTTTTGAAGAGAGCCTAAGCCGCGACCGCGTGTTGCAATATACCAGCATGGGCATCCATAAAGACGATCTTTCGTTTGAGATTGACGGCTATCCTATAAAAAAATTCGGCTCGCAGGGACAGCAAAAGTCTTTTTTGATAGCGCTCAAACTTGCCCAATTTGAATTTATAAAGAAACAGAGCGGCGTGCTGCCAATACTCTTGTTCGATGACATTTTTGATAAACTGGACGAGACCCGTGTAGCCAAAATAGTAAAGATGATAGATGACAAGGTATTCGGGCAGCTATTTATATCGGATACGCATGCTGAACGTACCGAAACTATTATAAAAGCAACCCACCAAAGCTATAAGATCTTCAATTTGTAATTTTCTATTGATTATTGCCCGGCACTTTTGTAATTTGGCTACTGCAATCCGGATTTAAAAATATGATATCACAAACCTCCCTCCTGTTTCTCGATGACCTGAAAAATAACAACTACCGCGACTGGTTTCAGGCCAACCAAAAACGGTATGATGCTTATAAAAAAGAATATAAGCAGCTTGCGGAAGCCTTTATTGCCGAAATGAGTACGGGCGACAGTAGCCTGAGCCATCTTGAAGCTAAAAATTGTACCTTCCGCATCAACAGGGATATCCGTTTTTCAAAAGATAAATCGCCATACAAGACCAATATGGGCATCTGGATGAGCGCCGGCAATAAGAATTTTAACCTTGCCGGTTATTATATCCATATTGAGAAAGGGGCATCTTTCATAGCAGCCGGCCTGCACCAGCCGGAACCATTGGAACTAAAAAAAATACGCCGTGAAATAGACGGTTTTTATGAAGACCTTGACGCAATAGTAAATGATGCGGAATTCAAAAAACTGTATGGCGACCTGGACAGGGAAAACATCCTGAAAACAATGCCAAAGGGCTATGAAAAAGACAATCCAGCCATTGAATTCCTGAAGCTCAAGAGCTTTACAGCAACTGCAAAACTGAGCGACAAGGACATTGCCGATAAGGATTTTGTAAAAAAAACGTCTAAAAAACTGCTGGTGCTAAAGCCGCTTGTTGAATTTTTAAACCGGGCGCTTACAACGGAATAAATATTTCAGATTGTGGATTTCAGATTGAGCTGCACTCAAGCCGAATTGAAGTCTGTAAATATATAAATTTGAAACAGGTTTCGTGGCAAATATCTCCTTAAAACCTTATTTTTGCATTTCAAATAACATCCATGGAGATCTCTTCCCACTACCCGCTTAAAAATCATAACACGTTCGGAATAAATGCTTTTGCAAAAGAGTTTGTGCAGGTGCATAACGAAGACGAGCTCGCAGAAGTTTTAAAAACTACAACCGGCAAAAAGCTTTTTATCCTTGGCGGTGGTAGTAATATGCTTCTTACACAAGATATTGAAGCCCTCGTGATACATATCGATAGTAAAGGCAAAGAGGTAGTATGGCAGGATGAAAATACGGCACATGTAAAGGCAATGGCGGGCGAAAACTGGCATGAATTCGTGCTGTATTGCATTGAAAATGGATTCGGAGGGCTGGAAAATCTGTCACTTATACCTGGAAATGTAGGTACAACCCCTATACAGAATATTGGCGCCTACGGCACAGAGATAAAAGACACCTTTGTATCCTGCCGGGCCATGGATATCGCCACACAGGAGGTAAGGACATTTACCAAAGAAGAATGCGAATTTGGGTATCGTGAGAGCATATTTAAGGGTGCGCTTAAGGATAAATATGTCATAACTTCGGTGACCTTCGAACTTACAAAAACACATCATAAGATCAATACTTCGTATGGTGATATCGCTGCGGAATTGACAAAAAATGGGGTAACTATTCCTACCATAAAAGATGTGAGTAATGCAGTAACAGCCATTCGCAAAAGTAAACTTCCTGACCCTAAAGAACTTGGCAATAGCGGCAGTTTCTTTAAAAACCCTATAATCAGTTCGGAAGCGTATGAAAAAGCGGCTATACTGCATCCGCAAATGCCGCATTATATTTTATCCGATACCGAAGTAAAAGTACCGGCGGGATGGCTTATCGAGCAGAGCGGTTTCAAAGGAAAACGTTTTGGAGATGCGGGCATTCATGCAAAACAAGCACTTGTATTGGTAAATTACGGAAATGCAACCGGAAAAGAACTGCTAGACTTATCCAAAAAAATACAGGAAACGGTATATGAGAATTTTGGCATCCGTATTGAAGCCGAAGTAAACATCATCTAAAATATAGCCTCACTAAAATCAGTCAGAAGTCCTGCTAACACTTTTTTACTTAGAAAAAAGTGCATTGCTCTATTTTATTTCTTACATTTAGTATGTTAATTCTTAATAAAATTTGGTGCTGTTCGCGCTGTTTTTTATGCATTTCACGACATTTTTTTTTGTAATGCCTTTATTTATTGTTGTTTTGGATGCAGGAATTAATTTGGCCTCTTCAACAAGGCTGACAAATTCCCAACCAGTTCTAAACCTTAAAAACCAACATTTATGAAATTTCGTTACCTACTCCCCTTGTACGTTTTGCTGATAGCGGTGTCTTTTTGCTGCCGGAAAATATCCAGTGACAAAGAAGAAGCTGCAAAAAACGAGAAAGCGATAACCACTGAAGCGATGGCTGCTCCCGAAACCATAACAGGTACACTTGAACTTGACGATGCCACCGGAATGATCTATGCTGACCTTTGGATTGGTGTTTCAAGCAATGATTTTAAATTTCCCGGCGACTTTATGGTGCTCCAGACGGGGTCAGGCTATAAAGGGCTTTCGTTTCGCTACTACGATGCCGTTCACAACACGCACAACACGGGCAACGACACGATACCGCTGCATGTAGTATTCAGCTTTAAAAATGACAAAAAATGGGCTGTGAATGATTCTATAAGGGTAATGAGCCTTGATGAGGACAAAGAATCGACTTTTAAAGGCCTGCAACCTTATTTTTCGGCCAGAATGGATTACTTTAAAAACATGCCTGCCTCTTATACAGCGCTTCTTAAATTTAATGACGATTGGAATAAAAAGTATCCCGACAACCCTGTGACTACGGGAAAAGGAGATGCGATACCTGTGAAGGGTGACACGGAAGGAACGAAGAAAAAACTCTTTACGCCAAGGTTAACCCGCGACGACAGCATCCTGTCGCTGAAATTGAAGAAATGAAAAAACTCCTGATTTTACTGCTCCTCGCAGGCCCTGCGCTATACGCCCAAAAGCTGGATGCATGGCTTACACGCGAAGCAGAAGAAGACCCGCAGGGGTATTTGCTTAAAGCCGCAAAAAAGATCCCGGCTACACCTGCAGAGGCAGCCGGGAACTTTTTTGTGCTCGGCAAATGCTACCACAACCTGAACCGTGAAGACCTTGCACTGAAATATTACCTGCTCTCCAAAGCTGAATTTGAAAAGCTGCGCCTCCAGGAACCGGCAAAGGACCTCGCGCTTGAAATTCACAGGGTTATTTCTTCGCAGGAACATTACGAGAAATACGGTACTACTTTTCTTGATGAGTATTATGCCTACGCGAAAAAAACGGGATCGAAAGACAGGCTCGCCTATGCCCTGAACGAGTATGGGAAAAACGCCTACTCCCTTTTCGATTTTGAAAAACGCAGCAATATGGCTGTACTGGACAGTGCGAAGGCCATCTTTGTTAAAGGCATGAACTACGCCAACCAAACAGATGATAATGTTGCAAAGGCCAAGTTGTACTCTAACCTGGGCGCACTTGAAGGCACCCGAAAAAACTTTTCGGCGGCGCGCAAACATCTTGATGAAGCACGCCTGTTTATTCTTGGGTCCGGAGATACCTATGATCTTTTTGCCAATTATTTTAATTATGGCAATAACTACTTCCTCGAGGGAAATTTCCGCGAGGCTATTACCTGGTTTCGTAGCGCAGAGATAATACAAATACCGAAATACAAGGCAAAAGCCACAAGGGTACTCTATAAAAAAATGATGGAAGCCTATGATGCCCTAAACGACCAGGCGGAGCGGCGAAAATATCAGGAAATGTACCTTGAGCTTGACCTTAAAATAAAAGATGAAGAGCAAAACATAGCGATACATGACATTAATGTAAAATACCAGGTTGCACAAAAAGACAAACAAATATCTGCCCTGGAAAAGTTTAAAGGCAGGTTTTATAAAAACAGGATTATATTCGGTATCTTATTATTCCTTGTATTCCTGCTGGCGTTGTATTCTTTTGTCCGATGGAAAAAACTGGACTATAGTAAGAAGAAGCTTGAGGCAGAAAAACAGGAGATACAGGCCGAAAAGGAAGAAATTGAGGAAATTCACAGTAAAACAGTAGAAGAACTGGAAAAGGTAAAAAACATTGTTACAGAAGGCTTTATACTCCTGAAAGACAAAACAAAGCTATACCTGAACGACCTCATGTATATTAAATCCGAAGATCACTACCTTCATGCTTTCAGTACTGATGGCACAAGCCACTTTGTAAGGGGGAAACTAACGCAAATACTTTCTGAGCTTCCGCCGAACTTCGTTAAATGCCATCGTTCCTACATTGTTAATGCCAATTATATCCAATCGGTGCAGCAGGGATTTTTAACCTTAAAAAACAAAGAAGATATCCCGACTTCAAGAAGTTTTAAACTATAAGAGCCCTATTTACAAGTATTTACATATTAACACATGTTTATAATAGTTTCGGGAATGATAAACCCGACAGTTTTCATTAATTTTGCGGTCAAATTCTAACGAAGAAGAAGCCTATATGCTAAACATTATTTTCTGTGTCTTTGCCGGAGTTGCAGTACTGCAGCTTGTATATTACCTGGCAATACTGGGGAAATTTGCTTTTGCAACTGCCCATTCAACGAACCCTAAACGCATACCGGTGTCGGTTATCGTCTGTGCCAAAAATGAAGCTGAGAAGGTAAGAAAGTTCGTCCCGTTACTTGCAGAACAGGATTATCCTGATTTTGAGATCGTGCTTATTGACGACGCTTCGAGCGATGAAACACTTGATATTTTTGAGGAATTCGAAAAGCAGTATACCAATGTACGATTGGTAAAAGTTGCCAATAATGAAGCCTTTTGGGGCAATAAAAAATATGCGCTTACCCTTGGTATAAAAGCAGCCAGAAAAGAGTACCTCCTGTTTACCGATGCTGATTGCTATCCCGCGTCAAAAAACTGGATCACCCAGATGAGTTCACAATTTACGCTAAAAAAGACTATAGTCCTTGGCTATGGCGCTTATGAAAAAGTAAAGGGCTCTTTCCTGAATAAAATCATCCGTTTTGATGGTATGCTTACCGCTGCACAGTATTTTTCCTGGGCGAAGGCTGGCAGGCCTTATGCGGGTGAAGGCCGTAATATGGGTTATAAAAAGGATGAATTTTTCAAAGTAAACGGATATGTTGACCACATGAGCATCCGGACAGGTGAAGACTCACTTTTTATCAACCAGTCGGCAACAAAAAATAATACCACTATATGCTTTACCCCAGAAAGCTTTACCTACAGTGAGCCAAAACATTCTTTTGCGGCATGGCGCCTGCAAAAAAGAAGAGAGGTTTTTACAATGGCTTATTTCCGCCCGTTTGATAAATTCCACATACGTTTTTTTCATTGCTCGCAGCTGGCATTCGTAGTCTTAGCAATTGTACTGGCAGCACTACAATTTAACTGGATGTTTTTGGTGCCGGTTGTAGCTGTACGTTACCTTGTTACGTGGCTGGTAATGGGCTACAGTGCATCGAAATTGCAGGAAAAAGATGTGGCATGGTGGTATCCTGTTATCGAAATTATCCTTATCTTCACACAGGTAAATGTATTTCTAACAAATATTTTTTCAAAACCTGTGCATTGGAAGTAACCCCTGCATCCATACAACTAAACATAGAAAAAGCGAAAAAGGGCGACCAGGTTGCCTTTACTTTTTTATTGGATCATTTTTGGAACGAAGTGTATGGCTTTATGCTGAAACGAACCCAAAATGAAACCGATACGGAAGATATTGCCATAGAAACTTTCGTTAAGGCATTCGACAGGATTGCTACTTACAATCCGGAATACGGCTTTAATACCTGGCTTATTGCCATTGCCAAAAACGTGCATATCGACCTGTTACGGAAAAAGAAATCATCCTTATTCATAGAAATAACCGATGAAGAAGACCAACAGGCCTACCGGGTTGCCGACAGCACTCCTACCGTGGAAGACCAACTGATAAAAGAGCAGAACCTCTCGAGCCTTTTAAACTGCATCAAACAGCTCAAGCCACAATACCAGGAAGTAATACAGCTGCGCTATTTCCAGGAAATGACTTATCAGGAAATTGCCGACCAGCTTGGCGAACCACTCAACAACGTGAAGGTAAAACTGCTACGCGCAAAAAAACTTCTCGCAGATATTATTACGAAGAAGTAGGTTCTGAGAAACTTAGGTTCTTAGGACTCTAAGACCCTTAGCAACTAAGAACCTCAGCACCTTCCTAAATATTTAAGACTATTTTTACAATAATCCGAAACACTATATCGTTTTAGTAGTATAATTCTATTACAAACCCAAAATCACCATTATTATGTCTAAAGTTAGTGTTTTCAATGATGGATGGATCGACCTCGTATTTGAGGGACGGAACCAGAGTTATGGTGCGTACCAGTTGCGCAAAGAAGACTCAAGGACTACGATTTTAGCCCTTATTACAGGAATTGCCCTTATGGGTACATTGGTATCAATTCCTGTAATTGTAAATTATTTCAAGCCTGACCCTATAATAGGCGACGGGATTATAACTTGTCCCATTGCGCCTGTCACTTTGGTAGATGCTACTACGTTGGAGCCAGAAAAACCTAAGCCAGTTGTTGAGAAAACCCAGGCTGCAGCGCCACCTGCAAGTAGTACGGCAACAACCGCACACAATACTTTGGTCGCCACAAGCCTGCCTGTTACAACACCAATCCCTACGACAGCCACATTACTTACCACTAACCCCGGCGCTACTACAACACCAGCAACCGTTGGCGGAACAACTACAGGAATACCGGGAGGACAACCCGGCGGAACTGGCACTGCCCCTGCTAATAACGCCACCGGCACCGGCATAGAAAACTCTATGACAGTAGACGCAATGCCTGTATTCCCAGGTGGTATGGAGGCATTTTATGACCAGGTGAGCCGTAAATTCAGGATTCCGGAAACAGATAGTGCCAGAACCTTAAAGGTATATGTATCTTTTGTTGTAGAGCTTGATGGAAGCATGTCGAACATCAAAGTAGGCCGCGACCCTGGTTACGGTATGGCGAACGAAGCTATAAGGGTATTAAAATCAATAAAAACCAAGTGGGAACCGGGCAAAAAGAAAGGGCAGCCCGTAAGGACAGCCTACAATCTTCCGATAACTATAAATGTAAAGTAACAAAAAGGCCCTCAACGGGCCTTTTTTAGTGCTATTCGAATACTACAGGTAAATCTGTATTTGGGATTTTAATGATATGGAAAGGTTGCGTCATTACAGTAGTCACATTCGCTTCCGTTGGATTGGAATTCTCTACATCTACGACCAACTGCCCGTCATTGTCCGTTATTGAGGCAATTGTAATGTCATAACCCCCGGAAGTGCGCAGCTCATCGATAACCGCAATTACTTTGTACGCAGAAAAGTCAATATCCGTCTCCGTAAAATATTGCGAGTACGGATTAAACAGATCCATTTGCGTTTTTAGCGCATTCCAGTCGGCTTCATTGTCAATTACAAGATTAGAACCCGTAATGTTTTCATCACCCATCAGCTCACCATCACCTATTAATGTAAATCCTACAGCAATTGGATCATTCCCGCTGGTGAGCGGCTGGCCTTCATCACTTTGGCAGCTCACAATAAACGCAGCAAGCATAGCCGTTAACATAATTTTTTTCATAGCTTTTATTATTTTTTTATTAATACCGGCTAATTTAATAAAAAAAATACCACAAAATACGTTACTTACTACTCCATTTTGAGATAGCCAATGCGTGCATTGGATACATAAATAAATAGTATCTTTGTACCCTAAAGTTTTTACTATGGAAACTGTTTTAGATACCCTACGGCCTACTGCCTCAGGCGGGCTACTTACACCAAAGCCAAAATGGCTTCGCGTAAAGCTGCCAACGGGCCAAAAATATACCGAACTCCGCGGGCTTGTAGACAAATACAAGCTGCACACGATATGCACTTCGGGCAGCTGTCCCAACATGGGCGAATGCTGGGGTGAAGGCACTGCAACTTTTATGATACTGGGCAATACCTGTACTCGTTCCTGCGGCTTTTGCGGCGTAAAGACCGGAAGGCCCGAAACGGTGGACTGGGATGAACCCGAGAAGGTAGCGCGTTCAATCAAATTGATGAACATTAAACATGCCGTAATTACAAGCGTAGACCGTGACGACCTTAAAGACGGCGGCTCAATCATCTGGGGCGAGACGGTTAAGGCTATCCGCAGGATGAACCCAACAACCACGCTTGAAACCCTTATCCCTGACTTCCAGGGTATAGAACGCAATATCGACCGCATTATACAGGTAGCCCCGGAAGTAGTTTCCCACAATATGGAAACCGTAAAAAGGCTGACCCGCGAAGTGCGCATACAGGCAAAATATGAACGCAGCCTTGAAGTACTCCGCTATTTGAAAGATAATGGCATAAACCGCACAAAAACAGGCATCATGCTTGGGCTTGGCGAAAGGGAAGAAGAAGTAATCCAGACCATGTATGACCTGCGTGACGTTAAGCTTGATGTATTGACGATAGGCCAGTACCTGCAGCCAAGCAAAAGGCACCTTCCTGTAAAAGAATTCATCACGCCGGAGCAGTTCGAAAAATATGAGAAAATAGGCCTTGAGCTTGGCTTCCGCCATGTAGAAAGCGGGCCATTGGTACGTTCATCATATAAAGCGCAGAAGCATATTCTTTAATTTAGTTTAAAGTTTCAGGTTTAAAGTTTTTTGAGAGTTCTTTTTCGAAAAGGGATAGCAGAAAAAACTTTATGCCTTTAAAAAATAAAATACCCCGGAATCATTGATATCCCGGGGTATTTTTTATGGATTATTTCTGCAAAAGGATATGCTAAAATAATTCTGCAATTTCGTTATGGCCCTGTGCAGCCGCAATTTCTTTAAGCGTTTGTCCATTAGTATTTTTAAACATTTTATCCGCTCCGTTTTTTAGCAAAAGCAGTACCATATCTCTTGCGTTCCTATACACGGCAAGGTGAAGAGAACTCTTATATACACCGTTAAATGTTGTCTCAATTTTTGCTCCATTGTCAATTAGGAATTGCGCGCGGGCTAACTGTTCGTTATAAGAAAAATGCCCGGGTTGATGATGGTAAATCAATTCATATAATGCCGTATCTCCATACATATTTACTTCATTAATATCTGCCCCATATTCAATTAAAACTTTCGCTACTTCCAAAGAATTCTCATTAACTGTTACAGAGGTATTTATCAAAGGAGTTGACTGTAATTCGTCATCTTTAACGTTAGGGTTTGCACCGCTTTTGATAAGGTTTATTGCGCTCTCTGCAACTCCCGGATGTCCAAAACTAGAGTAGGTTGATAAATCGTCCTGATTCCATTCGCTCATAAATATATTGTATTATTGGTTGTTACTATTTCTGTAATTAATTATCGTGGTTTATATTTTAATAATACGGAAAATTCCGGTCACATTAATTCTAAACTTCCCGGATTTATCTCACCAAAAATACAAAAACAAAGCACAAAGATTTAGTACCTTTGGCTACTTATTTTTTTAAGGAAATGAAAAAAACAAAAATTGCCATAAACGGTTTTGGGCGTATAGGCCGCAACCTTTTCAGGCTATTACTGGACCACCCAACCATCGAAGTGGCCGCTATAAATGATATCGCTGATAGCCGCACAATGGCGCACCTGATAAAGTATGACAGCATACACGGCATACTACCTTACGAAGTTTCGCATACGGATGATTCGCTCATCATAAACGGAAAACCCTACCCTTATTTTAGCAAAAAGAATGTTGAGGGGCTTGACTGGAAAGCTTTGGATATTGATATTGTTGTAGAATCTACAGGGAAATTCAAGACACTTGAAGATGCAGAGCAGCACATTGCGGCTGGTGCCAAAAGGGTGATCTTATCTGCCCCACCCGAAGATGACCGCATCAAGACGGTAGTGTTGGGCGTTAATGAGCATATCCTGGATGGCACAGAAACTGTGATATCCAATGCCAGTTGCACCACCAACAATGCCGCCCCAATGATGAAAGTCATTAACGAGTTGTGCGGTATTGAACAGGCTTATATCACCACGGTCCACTCTTACACTACCGACCAAAGCCTCCACGACCAGCCGCACAAAGACCTGCGCAGGGCAAGGGCAGCATCGCAATCTATAGTACCTACAACAACCGGGGCTGCAAAAGCACTGACCAAAATATTCCCGGAATTTTTAGGCAAAATAGGCGGCGGCGGCATACGCGTACCGGTGCCGGACGGCTCCCTGACTGATATTACCTGCTATGTAAAGCGCGAAGTGAGCATTGAAGAGATCAACGCGGCCTTTAAAGCTGCTGCTGAAGGCGAACTGAAAGGCATATTGGCTTATACGGAAGACCCGATAGTATCGGTTGATATCATTGGTAACCGTAATTCGTGCCTGTTCGATTCGCTACTGACATCCGTTATCAATAAAATGGTAAAAGTAGTGGGATGGTATGATAACGAGATCGGGTATTCTTCTAGGATAATTGATCTGATCGTTTATCTGGAGCGCTGAGAAAGGAACACGGATGACGCGGCTTGAGCGGATTTTCACGGATTTTTTTAATTCCATTATTCCATTTCAACGATTGTAGAAATCTTGCGTATTGAAATATTGAGATTTCTCCTATTGTCGAAATGGAACAAACGGTCCGGACTGAAAACTGTGACTGCGACTGAAAACTGATTAATCCTTAATAATCAGTTCCCTTATCAATCCCCGTACTTTAGGTTCGGCATTTTTTGCAGCGATCAGTACCTCGTCGTGGTTTACATTATCAATGCTGTCTTCCTGGCCCATATCGGTGATCACAGAAATGCCGAACACTTCCATATTCATGTGCCTTGCCACGATAACTTCGGGAACGGTCGACATCCCTACACAGTCGGCACCCAGAACTTTTACCATACGGTATTCGGATAGTGTTTCGAACGTCGGTCCCTGTAAGCCTAAGTAAATCCCGTCCTTTACATCAATGCCTTGTGCAATTGCAATCTCTTTGGCCTTATTGATCATCTTGCGGCTGTACGGCTCACCCATATTGACGAACCTAGGCCCAAAACGCTCATCATTTTTCCCTCTTAGCGGATGTTCGGGCATCATATTGATATGGTCGTAAATAAGCACGATATCGCCTACCTTGTAGAACGGGTTCACCCCACCGGAAGCATTCGAAACGATCAATTTCTCTACTCCCAGGTATTTCATTACCCGTACCGGAAAGGTTACCTCCTGCATGCTGTAGCCTTCGTAGTAATGAAAACGCCCCTGCATAGCCACGACATTGTTGCCACCAATCTTTCCGAAAATAAGCGCGCCTTTATGGCCTTCCACTGTCGAAACAGGGAAGTTCGGGATCTCATTGTAAGGCAACGTAAATTCCACCTCAATGTCTTCGGTAAAACCACCAAGGCCGGAGCCTAAAATAACGCCATAGCGCGGTGTGAAGTTTGTCTTATCAGTAATGTACTTAACGGTTTGCTGTACTTTTTCCCACATAATCGAGTAGTGTTTTATCAAAATCATCCCCACCGTCTAAAAAGCGGCTTTTAATGGGCAGGTAGAAGAGCTTCTTTTTCGGGAGCCTGCCTTTGAGCCGCATAAAATCCTTTTCGGTAGTGATGATGAGTTTATCTTTTGTTTGTTTGTTTATATCTTCAATTTCTTTTTGCGTAAAATCATGATGGTCCGGAAAGGTTAGCGCCGTATCATCTTTTCCCTGCAAATGGTTAAAGAAAGGGTTAGGCTTTGCTATACCCGCAACGAGCACTTTGGATTCATCCTTAATCGATTCCAGACTTCTCTCTCCTTCTTCCGAATGTACGGCATTATCGTAGTCGATGCAAGTAAAATATACTTTTTGTCCGGGCTTTGGTTTCAGCTTTTCCCGAATAACTATCTGGTTTTGCTGAGAAAGATCAGGCGGGCATTTGGTTACTATGATTACATTTGCCCTGGCGGCCCTGCTCCTTCCTTCCCTGAGGTTTCCTGCCGGGAGAATAAAATCATCTGAATACAAGTCACCATAAGCTGTGAGTAGTATGTAAAATCCTGCTTTCACACGGCGGTGCTGGTAGGCATCGTCAAGTAATATAATTTCAGGCCCTGGCGATAGCGAAAGCAGGTTCTCTATTCCGTTTTTCCTGTCGGCATCAACAGCCACGCGAATGTTTGGAAATTTAGTATGGAACTGGTAGGGCTCATCGCCAAGTATATCGGCATTGCTGTTGGTGTCTGCCAGGACAAAACCTTTTGATTTCCTTTTATAACCCCGGCTAAGCGTTGCAACCCTGTATCTGCCCGAAAGCAGCCGTACAAGGTACTCCGTTTGTGGTGTTTTTCCTGTACCGCCGGTACTAAGGTTGCCAATGGCAATTACAGGAACAGGAAAGCCATAAGATGTAAAGATGCCTTTATTGTATAAAAAATTCCTTACTGCCGTTACAGCCCAATAGATAAGGGAAAAAGGGAATAAAATTTTTCTCAAAAAATTCATGTGACGAAGATACGATTTTCAATGAACTCCTCTGTGGAGAGCTGCCAAATATTCTGATTTGCGGGTAAAATACGAAAACTTCAGTGGTTTGGTATTACCGGAGATAATACTAACAATTTTTATTCGATAAAAAATAATGTTTAACGCTTTTATTTTAGGTTTTTAGAAAGTTTTTTCATTTTTTTGCTCCACGCAAAACATATAATGCTCATAAACATGAAAAAATTAATACTATCTATAGCTATTTTGGCAGTAATGACATTCGCAGCGTGCTCTGACGATGAGAAGGACTATACTCCACATTATTTAGGTTGCCAGCATTGCGACATTACCGATGAAGAGGGCTATGAAGTATGTACAGGCGATAACGGCGACGCTTATGTTGGCAATGCCGACACAGGAATCGAGGTTGCCCATTACTACGAGCTTTTTTGCGATAACGAGCCTGAAGACTTTACTACCCCTGGTGGTGGCGGTGCCACATATACCAACTGCGTAATGTGCATATCGGATGAGCATCCTGATGGTGAAAAAATATGCAAAGGGTCTAATGGTAATGCCTTTACATTTGTTGGCAATACAGGAACCGATACAGGAGAAGTATACGCAACGTATTTAGCAGCACAGAATTGCACCAGTATAGAGGAAATACCTGTTGAAGGATTAACGCAATGTGTAACATGCATGTCTTCGGGAATGAATGTTGGAGATATTTGCAAGGGTCCGAATGGACATGCCTACGACGGAAACACAGATACAGGACAGCCTTACCAGGCTTATATAGATTTTCTTGAAACTGCAGGCGCGACTTGCGAGTAGCACAATATATTTATACGAACCGCTCTTTTCAGGGCGGTTTTTTTTTGAATTGTTTTAACTTTGGAAAGCTAAATTTTTACAATGAAAGTAAAGGACATCATCGAAATATTAGAAGAAATGGCGCCTTTGGCGTATGCTGAGGATTTTGATAATGTGGGACTGCTAACCGGCAATGCTGAGGATAAAGCAACGGGGATACTTGTGTGCCATGATGCATTGGAAAATGTTATTGACGAGGCTATTGCCAAAAATTGCAATGTTGTAGTCTGCTTCCACCCTATTTTATTTTCGGGGCTGAAAAAAATTACGGGTAAAAATTATGTGGAGCGCGCCGTAATAAAAGCGATAAAAAATGATATTGCAATCTACGCAGTCCACACCGCGCTTGATAATCATAAGTACGGTGTGAACAAAATATTCTGCAATGCACTTGGACTAGTAAATACCAAAATATTGGAACCAAAAGAAGGTTTTATCCGTAAGCTGGTAACCTACACTATACCCGAAAACCTGGAAAAACTTCGTAACGCACTCTTTGATGCGGGCGCAGGTAGTATAGGCAATTACGAGAATTGCAGTTTTAACAGCCAGGGGCTGGGCACCTACCAGGGCAATGCCGATAGCAATCCCGAGATCGGGGAGCCGGGCGAATTTGTAGAAGCACAGGAGATAAAGGTCGAAGTGACATTTGAGAAGCACCTTGAAGGCAGGATACTCAAAGCGCTTTTTAGTAACCACGTGTATGAGGAAGTTGCTTATGAAATTTACAGCCTTGAAAACAGGCACCAAAACATTGGCCTCGGTATGACCGGCGAACTCGAAACACCACTACCCGAGAAAGAGTTTCTGGCATTCGTGAAAGACAAAATGCAGGCCGAAGGCATCCGCCACAGCGCCTTTACCGGACGCACTGTAAAGAAAGTAGCCGTGTTGGGCGGTTCCGGGAGTTTTGCCATAAAAAGCGCTATAGCGGCCGGCGCCGACGTTTTCCTGACAGCCGACCTGAAATACCACCAGTTTTATGAGGCTGAAGGCAGATTGCTCTTAGCAGATATAGGCCATTTTGAAAGTGAGCGCTTTACAAAAAATTATATGGCTGGTTTTCTTTCGGAAAGGGTAACAGAAATTCCTGTAGTACTATCGGGAGAGAATACCAACCCGGTATATTACTTGTAGCATTTTGATCTAAAATAGCGGGCAGACACGGCTTTCTCAGGGCATTGGGACAAAAAAAAATTTAGTTGCCTATCTTACGAAAAAAATCCCTAATTTTGCAATCATTTTACCGAAAGAGAATACAAATCCAGTTAAGTACTTATAAATATGGCGAATATCAAGGAACTAAGTGTTGAAGACAAATTAAGGGCACTTTATGATCTGCAATTGATCGACTCTAGAATAGACGAGATCAGGAATGTGAGAGGCGAACTTCCTCTTGAAGTGGAAGATCTGGAAGATGAAGTTGCCGGACTAAGCACAAGGCTTGAGAAACTTAAAAGCGACCTTGAATCTATCGAGGTGCAGATAAAAGAGAAAAAAAGCGCTATTGAAGAGCACACCGCTGCCATCAAAAAATACACAGAGCAGCAAAAGAACGTACGCAACAACCGGGAATTCAACTCACTTAGTAAAGAGATCGAATTTCAGGAACTTGAAATACAGCTTGCTGAAAAACAGATAAGGGAAATGAAGGCATCTATCGAGCATAAGACAGATACCATCACCCAGTCTTCGGAAAGGCTTGAGGCAAAATCTTCACACCTTGGCCACAAAAAAGCAGAGCTTGATGCTATTATGACCGAAACTGAAAAAGAAGAGAATTTCCTTCTTGAAAAATCGGCTGAATACGAGGGAATGATCGAAGAGAGGCTTCTTAATGCTTATAAAAGGATAAGGACCAGCGTAAGGAACGGCCTTGCAGTAGTTTCTATTGAAAGGGGCGCATCGGCAGGTTCTTTCTTTACCATCCCGCCGCAAACCCAAATGGAGATCGCTGCCCGCAAAAAGATCATCACTGATGAGCACAGTGGAAGGATTCTCGTTGACAGCGCACTTGCTGACGAAGAGAAAGAGAAAATGGAACAATTATTTTCAAAAATATAATGACTAAGCCCCCGCACACCGGGGGCTTTTTTAATTACCAATGCAGAAAGCCTTAACGTATATCATTACCAAACTGTTTGGTTTATACATCAATATCCTTGGCTACATTTCCCCAAAAAAAGCTACAAAGCTGGCGTATCGTTTTTTTAGCGAACCCCGCAGCGGAAGGCTGGTAAAGGAACAATTGCCGGATGTACTGCAACAGGCACATGCAGAAATGGTAACGCATGGCGACTTTATTTTCCCGATGTACACATGGGAGGGTAATGACAATAAAGTTTTGCTGGTACACGGCTGGGAAAGCAATGCATCCCGCTGGGAAGAATTAATCACGCACCTGAAACGTTCCGGAAGTACTATAATAGCGCTTGATGCACCTGCACACGGGCTTTCATCGGGCATAGAATTCAACATACCACGCTATGCGGAATTTATCGATGTTGTTGTTAAGAAATTCAGGCCCAATTACATGGTAGGCCATTCAGTAGGTGGGGCAACAATATTGTATTACCAATCGCATTATACTAATGATGCCATCGAAAAGATGGTGGTACTCGGCGCACCATGTGACCTCAATACATTGCTGACTAATTATGCCGGCATGCTAAACCTCAACAGCAACGCATTCCTGTTGCTTAAAAACCACTTCTTTGAGCGATTCAGGATTAAGGCTGATGAATTTTCAGGAAGCCTTTTCGCTTCTAAGATAAAAGTGAAAGGACTGCTTGCGCATGATTTGAATGACACTGTAGTATCCTATAGTGAAGGCAAAAAAATAGCGGAGGCATGGCCCGCTGCAGAGTTTATAACAACAAAGGGGCTTGGGCACAGTATGCACGACGAAAAGCTGTACAACCGTATTTATAGCTTCCTTTTCGATAAATAAAAAAAGGAACACAGATAAGACGGATTTTATTGATTTACACAGATTTGATTTAAAATCTTCAATTACCTGTGGTCCTCCTCTAAATCCTGTTATCCGTGTTCCCTTAAAATTACTTCTTGATCACCCTTTTCGAAACAGTTGTTTCACCATCGGTAACTTTTACAATATAAATGCCTTTCGAAAAATTGCTAAAATCGATCTGCTGGCCGTTTCCTTCAATAACAACGCTATTTACCAACTGGCCCAGCGAGTTGTAAACTTCTGCCTTAGCAGTACCCGAAAAGCCATTTGAGGTAAGGGTTAGCCTGTCCTGAACTGGGTTGGGATATACAGAAAAAGATGCTTTGCTTACAGTGGGCGTACCAAGCATATTGGCTATTTCGGCAATAGCATTTTCCATACTAGGGATAGGCCCTATGTGTGTGTCCTCAGTGGCGCTTCCCTGCGGCGTACCGGTAGCTATAAGCAGTTCCCTCATTTGAGGCCCGGTGAGGTATTCGCCGGTAAGGCCATGATAATAGGATTGCAGCACCGCTACACATGACGCTACGATAGGTGTAGCAGAGCTGGTCCCGGAAAACATAGTATAAGACTGGTTAAAGTCGCCTCCAACCTGGGCCACATCGCCATAGCCAGAAGAGTACACACCCTGACCCCAGGCATGAACGTCTACCCTGCTGCCATAGGTACTGAAATCCAAACGATTGTGCTGCGCATTGTTTGTACCGGCACCAACAATTATAGCACCGCTGTTTCCTCTATTCCTGTAGGACTGGTATAACGGGTCGTCAAGGTCTTCGTGACCATTACCGGCTGCCGCAACGATAACAATGCCTACATCCGTAGCTGCTTTGGTAAGGTTCCATACCACGTGGTCATACTCCGCAGGGCAATAATCGCCCAGTGCGCCTGTCATCTGCAATTCATAAATAATGAGGTCGCCTTCTGTAGAATTTCCAATGGCCTGGGTTATAGCATTGATCCTGTTATAGCCGGTGGAAGGGTATTCTGTAAAAAGGATCATCTCATTGGCACCATGTGCCATACCCGAAATGCCATAACTGCCTTTATCGGCATATACGATCCCAAATACGGCCGTTCCATGCTCTGTAAAGTCATTACTTGCGTCCGGGGATATCTCCATGAAGTGGCTGACGTTCCTCTCATTTAGTTCTTCGTGGTCAAGGTTTACGCCATACTCTACATCCCTTATATTGATATTTTGCCCGTTAAGTCCCATGTCCCATGCATAGATCATATTGACCCCGGCCGAGCTGTTAAGGTAAGTCTGCAAAGGCTGCCTGTTTGGCGTTACAGGCGCTATATCATAGGGAGGTTTTACAGGCTCTGCCGATGTAAGGCTGCAATAGTCAACGCCATCCAGTTTTTCAAGCGCAGCAGCCACTTCAAGCACCCTTTCGTTGGTTGGGTTGGCAATGGAAAGCTCAAAAATATTCCTCAGTTTTGCAACGGACTCCCCGCTGCCTGTATTTTTTATAGCCAAAGCTTCAAGCTTCTGTAATTTTTCTTCAGTAATCGTAATTGCTTTTGCAGGGATGATAGAATACTCAGCAGCAAGCTTTGCAAAACCCGGAACAGCAGCCGCAATTGCCTGTGTATAGTTTTGACTCGCAGCTACCGGAGCTTTTAGCGAAACATAAAGCCTGTGCTGTGTACTGCCTTTTTCAATGTGAAAATCCCCTTTCCCGCTTTGGGCGAAAGAAGTCCCGCACAACAGCAAAGAAAGTGCAATAAGGGTAATTTTAATTTTCATGATTTTTAGTATAATTAAGTCATTTATAGCAATTTTCATATAAAGCAAATATACAATATTGAGTGTATGGTTGTGCCTCGCTAAAATATTTTACTTTTGCAGTATGGAAGAAGAACTGAAACGGCTGAATAAATTTATATCCGAAACCGGCTACTGCTCGCGCAGGGAAGCCGATAAGCTTATTGAGGAAGGCCGCGTAACTATAAACGGCATCGTACCCGAAATGGGCACCAAAGTGACCCATAATGATGAAGTGCGCATAGACGGGAAGCTGATAAAAGAAAAAACAGGAAAGCAGGTCTACCTCGCGTTTAATAAACCTGCCGGCATCGAATGTACTACCAACCAGGAGGTAAGGGACAACATTGTCGATTACATCAATTACCCGAAACGCATTTTCCCGATCGGGAGGCTTGACAAGGCCAGCGAAGGGCTTATTTTTATGACCGATGACGGCGATATTGTAAACAAAATTCTTCGCGCCCGCAACAACCATGAGAAGGAATATATCGTTACGGTAAACAAGCCTATAACCGACCGATTTATACAGCGCATGGGGAATGGTATTCCTATTCTTGACACAGTAACCCGCGAATGCAAAGTTGAACAGATAAGTAAATATATCTTCCGTATCGTGCTTACACAGGGCCTCAACCGCCAGATACGCCGTATGTGCGAATACCTCGACTACGAAGTGACAGCACTGAAACGAGTCCGCATCATTAATATTTCACTGGACGTTCCCGTAGGTCGCTATAGGGAACTTACCCCTGCCGAGGTAAAGGAACTAAATACCCTTATTGAGCCGTCGAGCAAAACCGAGGAGGCGAGTTTGCCGAAGAATGCAGGACCTCTAAACCCTAATGGGGGAACAGCTACAGGTAGGCCTGCAAATACTAGAAATAATCCGAGGAATTTTGGTCAAAAGCCAAATGACAGGCTGGGAAGTGGCCGGAGGAAATAACTATGACAAAAATTACTTTAACAGCAGTAACAGCGATACTGGTTTTATCGTGTACAAATCCTAAAAAGGAAAATGCACCTGCTATTACAGCAGCTAAGATTATTGAGAAAGATACTGCCGATCATGGTTATAACGAACTTGCTGGCGACAGGGATATGACATTGACGGTATCTGATTATAATACCGACAATCCTGATATCCATATTGACAGACCAGATAAAAGCACCGTTGAAACTACTTTGGATACAACACTGCTTTTCGAAACATGGACTTTAGATAATGAAGGCCCACATGCCGATTTTGTATTTTCACCAAAAAGCTTTTTTGTAGTCGATTATGACGGCAACGGCGATATGCCTTATGAGCTTAAGGGAAACCGCCTGAAAATATATTATAATGACTTCCTACAGGAGGGTGAGATACTTTCTGTGAGTAAAGATTCCCTCAGGATCAGGTGGAGAGATGCTGATACTGCTTCCTATGTGAAGTGGAAGGACAATTGAACATTCTAATATACTATCTGTGCAACGATATTGCGAAAATCATTACCTTTGTTTGATTTTTACAATGTCAGAATATGGAAAGGGAAACGTTACAGGCTTTTTACAAGCATAAATTCGATATGATACCCGAGGAGCAACCGGGCGCAGGGCATTTTAATGTGTTTCGCTTGGAAGACTGCATGAAGCAGGGAATACCAATCTATTCGCGGAAGGACTTTTATAAGATCGTGCTTATCCGCGGTACTAACCGTTACCATTACGCCGACAAGAGCCTCGAAATGAGCGGCCCGAACCTGATGTTCCTCAATCCGCAGGTGCCTTATACATGGGAAGCTATCAATGGTGAGATCACCGGATATTTCTGCATTTTTACCGCTGCTTATGTTACTGCAAAAATGCGTGGCAACCTCAACGACCTGCCGATGTTCGTACCCGGGGGAAAACCTTCTTATCCGCTGAATGAAACACAGGATGCGGCTGTTTCAGCGCTGTTCGAGAAAATGCTTGAAGAAATACAATCAGATTACGTGTTTAAATACGACCTGGTTTTCAATTACCTCAACGAACTTATTCACTTGGCACTAAAGACCGAGCCAGCCGAAAGCCTGTATGAGCACCCCAATGCCAACTCGCGTATTACGGCTGTATTCAATGAACTGCTGGAAAGGCAGTTCCCTATAGAAACACCCGTGCAGCGATTCACCATGCGTTCGGCAAGTGATTATGCCAACAGCCTCGCCATGCATGTAAACCACCTGAACCGTGCGGTGAAATCGACAACAGGAAAGACTACCAGTACCCTTATAGGCGAACGCATTGTGGCTGAGGCCAAAGCGCTCCTGAAGCATACCGACTGGAATATCTCCGAAATAAGCAATAGCCTCGGTTTTGAGGAAGCATCGCATTTCAATAACTTTTTCAGGAAACTTACCTCATTGACACCCTCCAAATTCAGGGCTGTTTGATTTTTGCAAGTATTGGTTTGAAGCCTGTAATAACCAAACTGTGAAGCCTGCCTAATTTTGTCCTGTAAATAATAACACAGTACAAATGGAAACTTCAAACAAAACATGGTTCATCACCGGCGCCTCAAAAGGCTTCGGGCTGCTGTTCATTCAGCAATTATTAGAGAAAGGTGACAATGTTGCTGCAACATCACGCAGCATATCACAACTGAAAGGTGCCGCCGCGACCGATCATAAAAACTTCCTACCACTGGAAATGCAGATCACCGACGAAGGAAGCGTTGCAAAAGCTATCGATGCTACTATCGCGAAATTCGGCCGAATTGATAATGTGGTAAACAATGCCGGATATGGCGTAATTGGCGCGATCGAGGAATTAAGCGATGCAGAGTCAAGGCAGAACTTTGATGTAAATGTCTTCGGCTCGCTGAACGTTATCCGCCAGGTATTGCCGCACCTTCGTAAACAGGGCTCGGGACACATCTTCAATATTTCGTCTATCGGCGGGTTTACCGGCAACTTCCCCGGTTTTGGGATCTATTGCGCTACGAAATTTGCCGTAGCAGGATTTACAGAAGCGCTTTCGGTTGAGGCCAAGCCGTTCGGCATTAATGTTACGTTGGTGCTGCCGGGCTATTTCAGGACTAACTTTTTGGAATCCGACTCCCTTTCCGTGCCTAAAAACCCAATGGATGCTTATACCGATGTAAGGGCCGTGCAGGAAGCACACCAACAGCAGATCAACGGCAACCAGCCCGGCGATCCTGCAAAAGGTGTTGCTGAAATGATCAAGATTGCCGAAACAGAGAACCCGCCGCTGTACCTGTTCTTAGGTAAAGATTCGGTAGCAATGGCCGAGCAAAAGACTGCATTCCTGCAAAATGAAATTGACGCATGGCGTGGCGTGAGTGAGTCGACAGACTTTTAATTGACCGGAATTTAAATTGAAGAAACCTCCTGATGGGAGGTTTTCTTGTTTAATATAATTGGGGATATTTTTAATTTAAACCTACAAGGTTTTTGAAACCTTGCAGGTTGTTAACGTCCACGGTTTGGCATCCTGCAAGGTCTTTGAGACATAGGTGTTCGGAAGACAAAAGTTCATTGAAATATTTTCATATATTAGATTTATAAACTTGATTATGCCAAAGAAAATAAGCGTAAGTTCTTTGTTGAAACTAATAGACAAAGATGTTT